>NZ_CP059450.1:300000-600000 GCF_022023855.1 Azospirillum brasilense | reverse complement strand
TGCGGCATGAGATGGACAGCGGCTCCGCCCCGGATCGGGTGGCCGATGAGTTGGGCGACCTGCTCTTCGCGCTGGTCAACCTCGCCCGCCGCCTGAAGGTCGAGCCGGAATCGGCGCTGCGCGGCACCAACGCCAAGTTCGAACGCCGTTTCCACCGCATCGAGGCGCTGCTGTCCGAACAGGGCCGCACGCCCAAGGAGGCCACGCTGGACGAGATGGAGGCCTTCTGGCAGCAGGCCAAGCGCGAGGAGCGCGGCGAGTCCTGAACCGCTGTCACTTCGCGGCGCTGGTCTCCAGCAGGGCCAGCAGGCCGGCCAGCAGATCGGTCGGCCGCGGCGGACAGCCGGGAATGCGCAGGTCGACCGGAAGCACCTCCTCCACCGGGCCGACGCAGGCGTAGCCGCCGGCGAACAGCCCACCGCTGACCGCGCAGTCGCCGCAGGCCACCAGCCATTTCGGGCCCGGTGTGGCGTCCCAGGTGCGGATCAGCGCCTCGCGCATGTTGCGGGCGACCGGGCCGGTGACCAGCAGGACGTCGGCATGCCGCGGCGAGGCGACGAAGCGGATGCCGAACCGTTCCAGATCGTAGATCGGATTGTTCAGGGCGTGGATTTCCAGCTCGCAGCCGTTGCAGGACCCCGCATCGACCTCGCGGATCGACAGGCTGCGGCCCAGCCGGGCCTTGGCGGCCTTGTCCAGCTTTCCGGCCAGTTCCGCCAAAGCCGGATCGGCGGGGGCCGGAGCGGCTTCGGTGACCGGGCCGCCGGTCAGGGAGGTCAGGATGTGCTTCAGCATCGGCGGCCTCCTTACAGGTCGTGTCCCGCGTAGGAACAGTTGAACGACTTGTTGCACAGCGGGAAGTCGGCAACGATGTTGCCGCCGATGGCCGCCTCCAGCAACGGCCACTGGAACCAGGACGGGTCGCGCGGGTGGCAGCGGGTGACGGCGCCCTCCCCGTCCAGCCGCACCCAGGTCAGAATCTCGCCGCGGAAGGACTCCACCAGGGCCATGCCTTCCCCGCCCCGGCCAGCCTCCAGCGGGACCGATGGGTGGTCGAGGCCACGCGAGATCGCCGGCAGGCGGGCCACGATCTGCTCGATCAGCGACAGGGACTGCTCCACCTCGCGGATGCGGACCCAGACGCGGGCGTTCACGTCGCCCTCGGTCAGCACCGGCACCTCGAAAGCGAGTTCGTCGTAGGGCGCATAACCGGGGCTCCGGCGGGCGTCCTGGTCGCGGCCGGAGGCCCGCCCGACATGGCCGCCGGCGCCGAAGCGGGTGACCAGCTCCGTGGACACGAACCCGGTGGTGACCGTGCGGTCCTGCAAGGACGCCTTACCGTCGTAGATGGCGACCAGCGGCGGGAAGCGCCGCCGCAGCTCCGCCACCAGCTCCAGCAGCAGGCCCGTCCCGCGCTCCGGCAGGTCGGCGGCGACGCCGCCGGGGATGACCCGGTCCATCATCAGACGATGCCCGAAGCAGGAATCCGCGGTGCGCAGCACCCGCTCCCGCAACTGGCTGGTCTGGGCCAGCATGAAGGCGAAGGCGGCGTCGTTGCAGATGGCCCCGATGTCGCCCAGATGGTTGGCGATCCGCTCCAGCTCGGCCATCAGGGCGCGCAGCCATACCGCCCGCGCCGGCACCTCGATCCCCAGCGCCGCCTCGACCGCGCGGGCGAAGGCGAGGCTGTGCGCCACCGTCGCGTCGCCGGAGATTCGGGCGGCCAACCTCGCCGCCTCCGCCACCGGCCTGCCCTGCATCAGCCCTTCCACCCCGCGGTGGACGTAGCCGAGCCGCTCCTCCAGCCGGACGACGGTCTCGCCGTTGGCGGTGAAGCGGAAATGGCCGGGCTCGATGATGCCGGCATGGACGGGGCCGACCGGAATCTGGTGCAGCCCGTCGCCTTCCACCGGCAGGAAGGTGTAGGGGCCGGGGTTGGGCACCGGGGCCGCCGGTTGTTCGGACAGAGGACGGCGCACGCCCCAAGCGTCGTGGTCCAGCCAGGGGCGCGGGTCGGTCGTGCGCTCAGCCACCAAGCCATAGAGGTCGTGGGCGGCGCGCTCCAGCCGGTTCGCAGCGGGGCGCACGGCGCTCAGGCTGGGGAAACGGCCTTGCGGGCAGTCGAGGCTGACCACCGCGACGTCGCCGGAGAAATCCTCGCGGAAGGCGGCGTGGACCGCTTTCGGTTCCCCCCACAGGCCGAGCAGGCTCCAGCCGTTGCCCGCCAGCCCCTTGATCAGGCGCAGCCAGCCGTCACGGCCCAGCCGGTAACGCGGCCAGGGCTGGTGCCCCTCCACCGGCGTGCCGATGCGGTTCAACAGGCCGAACAGCGGTTCTTCCCCGTACATGCCGCCTCCCCTACCCCAGCAGCGCCGCGACGGTCTGGAACCACGCGACCAGCGGTCCTGGCAGCCAGACCCCCGCCACCAGAACCAGCGCCAGATGCGCGTAGAGCGGAACCAGCGTGCCCTGCACCGGCACCGATGCCACCGGGACGCCGCTGCCCTCTACCGTGCCAGGCGCGCCGAAGCACAATTGCTGGACCCGCAGCACCAGCGCCCCGAAGGCGACCAGGATGCCAACGACCAGCGGCAGGGCCAGCAGCGGTTCCCGCGCGAAGGTGCTGGTGACCAGCAGGAATTCGCTCATGAAGACGCCGAAGGGCGGCAGGCCGGCGATGGCCACCACCCCGGCCAGCAGGCCCCAGCCGAGCGCCGGATGGCTGACCGTCAGACCGGAAATACGCTCGATCCGCTGCGTGCCCGTCACCTGAACGGCGTGGCCAACCGCGTAGAAGATGGCCGACTTGGTCAGGCTGTGCATGGCCATGTGCAGCAGCCCGGCGAAATTGGCGAGCGGCCCGCCCATGCCGAAGGCGAAGGTGATGATGCCCATATGCTCGATGGAACTGTAGGCGAAGAAGCGCTTCACGTCGCGCCGCCGGTAGAGCATCAGCCCGGCCAGCAGCAGCGAGGCCAGCCCCATGGCGATCATCAGCGGCCCCGGCGCGATGGCCTGCCCGTTCGCCGCCAGCAGCATCTTGAAGCGCAGCACGGCGTAGAGCGCCACGTTGAGCAGCAGGCCCGACAGCACGGCAGAAATTGGCGTCGGCCCTTCCGCATGGGCGTCCGGCAGCCAGGCGTGCAGCGGCGCCAGCCCGACCTTGGTGCCGTAGCCGATCAGCAGGAAGACGAAGGCGAGATTGAGGATCGCCGGGCTGATCTTGGCGACATGGTCCATCAGCTCCGTCCAGGTCATCGCCGCCATGCCCGGCCCCATCACCGGCTGGGCGGCCATGTACATCAGGATGGTGCCGAACAGGGCGAGCGCGATGCCGACGCCGCACAGGATGAAGTACTTCCACGCCGCCTCGATGCTGGCGGCGGTGCGGTACAGGCTGACCATCAGGACGGTGGTCAGCGTCGCCCCCTCCACCGCCACCCACATGACGCCCAAGTTGTTGGCCGACAGGGCCAGCAGCATGGTGAACATGAAGGCCTGGTACATGGCGTGGTAGAAGCGCAGCTTGCGCTCGTCGAGCTTCCCAACCGCGATCTCGTGCGCGATATAGCCGGCGGAAAAGACGCTGGTGGTCAGCCCGACGAAGGCGGTCAGAGCGATCAGGTAGATGTTGAAGGCGTCGACCACGAACAGCGCCCCGCTCGACGGCTCCAGCCCGAACAGGACCAGAGACGCCAGCAGCGTGACGGCGGAGAAGCCGATGTTCAGCCGTGCGCCCAGCCGGTAGCCAGGAACCAGGGCGAGGACGGCGGCGCCGATCAGCGGGGTGGCGACGATGACGGCGACGGCGCTCAATCGCTTTCCCCCCGGAAGCTCTCGATCTTCTGCATGTCGAGCGTGTCGAACCGCTCGCGGATGTGGAACAGGAAGATGCCGAAGATGATGAAGGCCACCATGACGGAGAAGGCCACCGACATCTCGACCACCAGCGGCATGCCGGCGACCCCGACCGCCGCCAGGATCAGCCCATTCTCAATGGACATGAAGCCGACGACCTGGCTGACCGCGTTGCGCCGGGAAATCATCATCAGCAGGCCGAGCAGGACGACCGACAGCGACAGCGCCAGATTCTCGCGCGTCAGGGCGGTCGCGTCCGCCGTCACCGGCAGAACCAGCAGGATCGACAGGGTGACCAGAGACACGCCGGCCACCATGGTCAGCCCGATGCCCAGCGCTGGCTCGATGGTGCGGTGGATCTTCATTTTCACGACGATGCGGTGCAGCGCCACCGGGATCAGGATGGCCTTGAGAACCAGCGTCAGGAGGGCGGTGATGTAGAGGTGCGGCTCCCCGTGGGAATAGGCCTGCCACGCCGCCGTCGCGGTCAGGGCGAGCGCCTGCATGGTGAAGACGTTGAGCAGGGAGAACAGCCGGCGCTGATAGAGCAGAGCGAAGCTCATCAGCAGGACGACGGCCCCCAGCATGTGCGCGGCGTCATAACCCAAGTCGCTCACCTCACACCCCCCGCGACACGTAGAGGAAGATCGCGCCGAGCAGGCTCAGCAGCAGGGCGCCGCCGAGGAACTCGCCGACCCGGAAGACGCGCATCTTGGCGATGGAGGTCTCGAACAGCGCCAGCAGCGTTCCACCGACGGCCAACTTCGCCACGAAGACCAGCATTCCCCCCAGTGCCGCGGCCACGCCGGACCCGGCGGTCGCCATGCCCCAGGGCGCGAAGACGCAGGCAATCAGCGCCATGTAGAGCAGCAGCTTGAGCATGCTCGCCGCCTCGACCAAGGCGAGATGGCGGCCGGAATATTCCAGCACCATGGCCTCGTGGACCATGGTCAGCTCCAGATGCGTGGCCGGGTTGTCGATGGGGATGCGCGCGTTCTCGGCGATCGCCACCATGACCAGCGCAATCAGCGCCAGGGCCAGGGAGATGCGCAGCCCGACCGCACCGGCCATCATGAAATCGGCGATCTCCGCCAGCGAGGTGCTGCGGACCAGGATCGCCACCGAGAAGACGATCATCAGCATCGCCGGCTCCGCAAGCGCCGCGATCATCATCTCGCGCGACGAGCCGATGCCGCCGAAGCTCGTCCCCGTGTCCATCCCGGCGAGCGCCAAGAAGAAGCGGGCAGAGCCGAGCAAGGCGATCAGCGCAATCAGGTCTGCTGTCGGGGCGAGCGCCAGTTGCGTGGTGAAGACCGGCACCAGCCCCGCCGCCAGCCAGATCGCCGTGAACATCATGTAGGGCACGGAGCGGAACAGCCAGGACGCGTTGCGGGCCAGCACCACCTCCTTGCGCAGAAGCCGCAGCAGGTCGCGGAAGGGCTGGAGAACGGACGGCCCTTGCCGTCCGACCAGCCGCGCCTTGACCAGCCGCACCCAGCCGGTCAACAGCGGTGCCAGGGCCAGCACCAGCAGCATCTGCAGGATCTGATAGAGGGTGGCGAGCAGCAGCGTCATCGTTGCGTCACCGCCACCATCACCAGCAGCACGACCAGCGCCAGAAACATCAGGGTCAGGTAGCGGCGGATGGTCATGAACTGCAAGCGGTTGGCCTTCTCGGCCAGCCAGCCCACCGCGCGGGACAGCGGCTCGACCACCACGACCCAGGCCGGGTCGGTCCAGGTCACCGACAAGCGGGCGGGGCGCGTGTCGCCCGGTGCCGGCATGTCCACATGATCGCGGGCGCGGAACACCGTGCTGCCGAAGGCGCGGCGGATCGGCTGGCCGAAGCTGGACGCCGTGTATTGCGTGACCGCCGCCGGGTCCGGCCCGTCGAAGCCGCAGCCCCAGGGAATCGACCAGCGCACCCGGTCGCTCGCCTTGCGGTGGATGCCCAGCACCAGCACGACCGACAAAAGCGCGATCACCACCAGCATGATCAGGCCGTTGTAGGAGTTGCCGATGGCCGAGGTCGGAGCCAGCCAGAACCAGGGCTGGTAGGCGCGGCCGTCGAACGGCCCGGCCTCCACCAGCATGCGCAGCGCCGGCTCGAACAGGCGGATCAGCGGGGTCGGCAGGACGCCGAGAACAACACAGAGCACAGCCGGAACCGCCATGCCCAGCCGCATCGCCCGCCCGACCTCCACCGCCTCCGCGGCGGCGCGCGACCGCGGGCGGCCCAGGAAGGCAATGCCGTAGAGCCGCACGAAGCAGGCGCCGGCAAGCGCGGTGGCGAGCGCCAGGGCGGCACCGACCACGGCGATCTCGATCTTCAGCGACCATTCCGACAAAGCCGGGGCGTTCAGGATGGCCTGGAACAGCAGCCATTCCCCGACGAAGCCGTTCAGCGGCGGCAGGGCCGAGATCGCCGCGGCGCCGATCAGGGCGAGGACGGCGGTGGTCGGCATCCGGTGGATCAACCCGCCCAGCCGGTTCAGATCGCGCGACCCCGTGGCGGTCAGCATGGCGCCCGCCGCGAAGAACAGCAGGCTCTTGAACAGGGAGTGATTGACCACATGGAGCAGCGCCGCCGCCAGGGCGAGCGCCGCGATCACCGGCGTGTGGGCGGCCTTGAAGACCAGCGCCAGCCCCAGCGCGATGACGATGGCCCCGATGTTCTCCACCGTGGAATAGGCGAGCAGCCGCTTCACGTCGTCCTGCATCAGAGCGTAGAGCACGCCCATCACGGCGGTCAGCGCGCCGAATCCCATGGTCACGCCGCCCCACCACCACTCCGGCTCGCCCAGCAGATCGAACAGCACGCGGATCATCGCGTAGACGGCGACCTTGGTCATCACACCGGACATCAGGGCCGAGACGTGGCTGGGGGCCGCCGGATGGGCCAGCGGCAGCCAGACATGCAGCGGCACCAGCCCGGCCTTCGACCCCGCCCCCAGCAGGATCAGCACCACGACCAGCGCCGCGGCCCCCGCCGCCGGCGCGTGGGCGCGGATGGCGGCGAAGCTGTAGTCGCCGTGCGCCGTCGCCAGGACCCCGAAGGCCAGCAGCAGGCAGGCCGTCCCGAAGCTCGCCATGAGGAGGTAGAGGCGCGCGGCCTTGGGCGTGTCCGGCTCCCGATGGGTGGACAGCACGAGCAGCCAGGAGGCCAGCGACATGAACTCCCAGGACAGCAGGAAGGTGAAGGCGTCGGCGGCGATCAGCACCATGTTCATGCCCGCCAGGAACAGCGGGTAGAGCGGCAGGACCGGGCCATCCTGAGAGCCGCCCTGGAAAGTGCCGTGGGAGTCGTGGTGCGCCCGCTCGTACCCCCAGCCGAACAGGCTGGCGGTGATGCCGCCCAGATTGACGACGATCAGGAAGACGGCGGACAGCGCGTCGGCGCGCAGATGGGCCTGGATCCAGGGCAGCCCGACCGGCAGCACCAGCGCCGCGTCCGGCCCGCCCCCGGCCAGCCGGAGCGCCGCCCACAGCGCGATCAGCGCGCAGGCCGCAGCCGTTCCGCCATAGACCACCGTGGACGCCTGCGGCAGCCGCTTCGCCGCGGTGCCGACGATGGCCACTGCGAACAGGAAGGCGATTGCCGAAACGACCAGTCCCAAGGCAGCGAATCCGTTTGGATTAGACCCACAATCAGTAAGGATGTTTCTTCCAATGAACGCAAGGGGAAAAACTCTGTCGCGTTCATCTTGCGAGTGCGCGTGCTTTGGGCGACACGCGCACAGAAAAAAGGCGGCTCCCCAATTCGGGAGCCGCCGGAGTCTGTTCGGGAGGAAACGCAACCAAGTTGCAGGGGAAGATATGCGCCCGTTAAGGTTAACGACGCGTAAATCGTGCGCGGTTTTTCTTTAACTATACTTTTTCGCAAGAATCGGGCTCCGGATTCGCGCGTCCACTCCAGACCGGTCTTCCCGGCCTCTCCCAGATCGGCACTGGCCGGGAAGGCCCCCTTCGCGCTATAGGAGGCACCCTTCCCTTTCACCAGTCACCGGTCCTCCATGCCGTCCACGTCCATCAGCCAACGCATCGCCGACGAGCTTTCGGTCCGTGAATCCCAGGTCGCCTCGGCCGTCAAGCTGCTCGACGAAGGATCGACCGTCCCCTTCATCGCCCGTTACCGCAAGGAGGCCACGGGCGGGCTCGACGACACGCAGTTGCGCACGCTGGAGGAACGGCTGTCCTACCTGCGCGAGCTTGAAGACCGGCGGACGGCGATCCTGTCCTCGGTCCGCGAGCAGGACAAGCTGACGCCGGAGCTGGAGCTGCAGATCCGTCAGGCCGACACCAAGACGCGCCTGGAAGACCTCTACCTGCCCTACAAACCGAAGCGCCGCACCAAGGCGCAGATCGCCCGCGAGGCGGGGCTGGAGCCGCTGGCCGACCGGCTTCTCGCCGATCCGTCGCTCCAGCCGGACGCCGAGGCCGCCGGCTTCGTCAGCGCCGACAAGGGGGTGGCCGACGTCAAGGCGGCGCTGGACGGCGCCCGCCACATCCTGGTGGAGCGCTTCGGCGAGGACGCCGAACTGGTCGGCCGGCTGCGCGCCACCATGGCCGACAAGGGCGTGGTGACATCCAAGGTGATCGAGGAGAAGCGGGCCGAAGGAGCCAAGTTCTCCGATTATTTCGAGTTCGACGAGCCCTGGGCGAAGGTGCCTTCGCACCGCGCGCTGGCGCTGTTCCGCGGCCGGACGCAGGGCGTGCTGGACATCCGCCTGGATTTGCCGGTCGAGGAGGGACAGCCCCACCCGGCGGAGCGCACCATCGCCGCCCACACCGGCATCCGCGACCAGGGCCGCCCGGCCGACAAGTGGCTGTCCGACGTGGTGCGCTGGACCTGGAAGCTGAAGATCGGCCCGCATGTCGAGACCGACCTGATGGGCGACCTGCGGGAGCGCGCGGAGGACGAGGCCATCCGCGTCTTCGCCCGCAACCTGCATGACCTGCTGCTGGCCGCCCCGGCCGGCCCGCGCACGACCATCGGCCTCGACCCCGGCATCCGCACCGGCGTGAAGGTCGCCGTGGTCGACGCCACGGGCAAGCTGATCGACACCGCCACCGTCTACCCGCACCAGCCGAGGAACGACTGGGACGGCTCCATCGCCGCTATTGCCGCCCTGGCGGTGCGCCACAAGGCGGAGCTGATCTCCATCGGCAACGGCACGGCGAGCCGCGAGACGGACAAGCTGGTCGCCGACCTGTTCAAGCGCCACCCGGAGCTGAAGCTCACCAAGCTGGTGGTCAGCGAAGCCGGCGCGTCGGTCTACTCCGCCTCCGAGACCGCTGCGGCAGAGTTCCCGAAGCTGGACGTCAGCCTGCGCGGCGCCGTCTCCATCGCCCGCCGTCTTCAGGACCCGCTGGCCGAGCTGGTGAAGATCGAGCCGAAGTCCATCGGCGTCGGCCAGTACCAGCACGACGTGTCGGGCGGCAAACTCGCCCGCTCGCTGGACGCGGTGGTGGAGGATTGCGTGAACGCGGTCGGCGTGGACCTGAACACGGCGTCCGTTCCGTTGCTGACCCGCGTGTCCGGCCTGAACGAGACGATCGCCCGCAACATTGTGGAGCACCGCGACCGCAACGGCGCCTTCCGCTCGCGCAAGCAACTGCTCGACGTGGCGCGCCTCGGCCCGAAGACGTTCGAGCAGGCCGCCGGCTTCCTGCGCATCCGCGAGGGCGACAACCCGCTGGACACCTCCGCCGTCCACCCCGAGGCCTACCCGCTGGTCGAGCGCATCCTGAAGAAGACCGGCAAGGATCTCGGCAGCGTCATCGGCGACGCCCGCTTCCTGCGCGGACTGAACGCCGAGGACTTCACCGACGAGCGGTTCGGCGTGCCGACCATCGAGGACATCCTGAAGGAGCTTGAGAAGCCGGGCCGCGACCCGCGTCCGGAATTCAAGACCGCCACCTTCCAGGAGGGCGTCGAGGAGCTGAAGGACCTCCAGACCGGCATGGTTCTGGAAGGTGTGGTGACCAACGTCACCGCCTTCGGCGCCTTCGTGGACATCGGCGTGCACCAGGATGGGCTCGTCCACATCTCGCAGCTGTCCACCAGCTTCGTGAAGGACCCGCACACCGTCGTGAAGGCCGGCGACATCGTAAAGGTCAAGGTGATGGAGGTGGATATCCCGCGCAAGCGCATCGGCCTGACCATGCGCCTGACCGACGCCGCCCCGCGCCCCGAGCGTGGCCAAGGCCGTGCGGAAGGCCAGCGTGGCGACGACAAGCGCCGGGATGACCGCCGCGGCCCGCCGCCCGGCAAGGGCGGCTCCGCTCCGAAGCCGGCCCCCAAACCGGCGAAAGCGCCCGAGCCCATCAACAACGCCTTCGCCGAAGCCTTCGCGCGGGCACAGGCCGGAAAGAAGCGGTAAGGCTCAGCAAGCGTGGGGCGGGTGCCGGACACACTCTGGTAGTCTCCCCATGGACGGTTCGTGCGCCAAAGGCTAGTGTGCACCGACGCCAACCGCACATGCGCACATGCTCACTTCGGCAACCCGAATCGTCGGCCTGTACACGGGCCTCGCCACCGCCTGGGTGGTGGGGTCCGACCGCCTTTTGGACGCTGCCGGTCTGGGCGAGGTGGTGCTGATCCAGAACGTCAAGGGCACCGCCTTCGTCCTGTTCACCGCCCTGGCGCTGTGGGGTTTCCTGCGCCAGGAGTTCCAGCGCCGCACCCGGTCGGAGGACGCCTTGCGCTCCACGCTGGAGCGGCTGGCCCAGTCGGAGGCCGATCTCCGCTCGGTCATCGAAAAGCTGCCGGACGCCTTTTTCCGCACGGATCTCGATGGTCGGGTCAGCATGGCCTCCCCCCAGTTCGCGCGGGAGTTCGGGCTGAGACCCGAAACGGTGATCGGCACCCGCATCGCCGACCATTACGTGGAAGAGGACGGGCGCGCCAAGTTCCTGGCGGCGTTGGAGGAGGCGGGCGGCGAGGTCCGCGACCACCGCATGCCGATGCGGCGGCAGGACGGCACCACCTTCTGGATTTCCGCCAACGCCTACATCCGCCGCGATCCCGCCGGGCGTCCCATCGGGGTGGAGGGGATTGCCCGCAACACCACCGCCCAGCACCATCTGGAGGAGCGGCTGCGCTATCTGGCCGGGCACGACGCGCTGACGGGCTTGTGCAACCGCATCCGCTTTGAGGACCGATTGGAGCACGCCATCGCCCGCGCCAAGCGTGAGGACAAGAGCTTCGCCCTGCTCTTTCTCGACCTCGACGGGTTCAAGGAGGTCAACGACACCCACGGTCACCAGAAGGGCGACGAGGTTCTGGTGACCACCGCCCAGCGCCTGTCTGGCGCTCTGCGCAACAGCGACACCACCGCCCGCATCGGCGGCGACGAATTCGCCGTGCTGCTGGAGGGGGACATCTCCGTCGAGAACGCCCGGGCCGTGGCGGAAAAAGTCATCGACTCCATCGACCGGCCCCTGCCCGGCCTTGACCTGTCGGTGTCAGCCAGCGTGGGAATGGCCTTCTACCCGTCGGACGGCGCCGACGCCGGTGTTCTGCTGCGCTGTGCCGATCAGGCCATGTACCGCGCCAAGCGCCTGGGCAAGAACCGGCTTGAACTGGGCACCGCCTGAGCGGGACGGCCACCGCCAGAAGGGTTGGCCGTCAGGACGGCTTCGCCGCGTCCATCAGCAACCGAATGCCCAGCGCACCGATAACAGAGGCCGCCAGCCGGTCGATCCACGCCTTGGACCGCAGATAGGCGGCGCGGGGGCGGCCGGCGGAGAAAGCCACGGCGACGATGGCGTACCAACCTGTCTCGACCAAAAATACCGCGGGCGGCAGGGCCAGCAGAACCCAGGCCGGCGGCGAGGCCGGCAGAAGGGCCGCGAAGATGCTGGCGTAGACGATGGCGGTCTTCGGATTGCTGACCTGCGTCGCCAGACCGATCCCGAAGGAGTGCAAGGTGCTGTGGGAACTGGCGGCCCCATCCGGAACGCGGACAGGCTCCGCCGCCCCTCGCCAGATCCGCACCGCCAGATGAACGAGGTAAAGGCCGCCTGCGACTTTCAGGATCAGATAGAGCCACCCGACCTGGATCAGCAGGGCGTGCAGACCGAGGAGGGCCAAGGTGGCGAAGACCACACCGCCGGCCCCCATGCCGACGGCGGCGGCAACACCCGCGGCACGCGACACGGCGATAGAGGTGCGTGCCACCAGGACAAAGCTGGGGCCGGGGCTGATGGCGCCGATGGCCAAAGCGCCGAGAACGCTCAAAAGGGCAAGAACGGACCCATCCATGGCTGCGGCTCAGCTGTTCGGGAAAGCCGCAGTTTATGGATGGCAAACGGGATCGTCAGCCGACAAAATGGTCGCGGCGCCCTGCCCGCTCACTCCGCGGCCATCAGAAAGCTCGTTCCGTGGTGGGCGCGCGAAGGCAAGTCCGGCAGCCCAATCGTCCGCCCGACCTCCTCCCTCGTCGGCTGGCGCCGGTAGGTCTCCACATAGCGGTCGAGCGCGGCGAGGCACTCGGCGATCGAACCGGAACCGACCGCCCGGCAGTCCTCGAAGGCGTGCGGGTCGGGGCGGAACCAGTGGGTGATGTAGCCGTCCTCGGTCCCGTTCAGGGTGAGGGTCAGGGCGAAGCGTCCCTCATGCCCGATGCGGGCGTGGGCCGCGCGCAGCCGGGACTGGACCTCTTCAATGGTCATGGCGCGTGCATCCTTCTTAAACATCAGGCGGCCTTTCGATCACGCGGCGTTGCGGAGCAGCCGGTCTTCCAGGCTGCGCGCCCATTCGGCGTCGCGGGCCAGCGATTCGACCAGCAGGCGGGCCGGCCCGGCGGAGTCCGCCGGGGTGTCGGGGCGGAGCAGCCCGGCCAGCCGCAGAGCCAGCGATTCCGCCTCCGCCTCGACCCAGCGGGCATACTGCTTGCGGCGTTCCGCCTCGTTCCAATACCAGCGCGGAAGCTGGGGGTAGCTGCGCTCCATCTCGCCTTCCCAGGCGCTCATGCGGAACAGGCCGCTCGGGGAACGTTCAGTGGTGCTGCTTGCGGGTGTCATTCAGGGCTTCTCCCTTCCACGCCGCGGGAATGGCGTGGCTCAGGCGGCCTCCAGATCGCCGCCCTCTTCGTCTTGTTTCAGGATTTCCGCCTTCTTCTGGGCGAACAGGCTGGTGATGCGGTGCTGGGCCGTGCGGTCCACCGTGCCGATCTCGCGCAGGCGGGTGCCGGCGCCGGTGCGCCACAGCTCCTCCAGGTCGTCCAGGTCCAGACAGGCGCCGAGCCGCTTGCGGATCTCCTCCTCGAAGGCGGTGATGGCGGCGGGCTGCAGGTCCGGGTTGGACTTGGCGGCGTAGAAGGCCTCGGCCTCCTCCCGGTACTTGCTGTCGTCGAACTGGCCCATATGGACGTCCGCGGCGAGGCCGAGCTGGACGAGGCATTTGCCCACCGCGTCGGTCATCGACATCTTGAAGCACTCGTCGTCGGGCGCCTCAATGCCGTTGCGGCGGCGGACCATCTCCGTGCCGCCCCACTGCGGCCCGGTCCAGCATTTCTCCCCCGTCTCCGGGTCGAGGTACCAGACGCGGGCGCAGATGAAGATCATGCGCTCGGCGATGGTCCAATCCATCTGCTCATAGCCCCAGCCTTTGCCGACCGGGCCGAACACCTCGGTCATCATCATCAGGCGCCACGTCGGGTCGATCTGTGTGCCGCGGAAGCCGCCGGAGCGGGTGAATGGCTTGGTCGCCTTCGGGTCGGTCCGCTTCAGCCGGTTCCACAAATGCATGGGGTCCGGGGCGGCGGGGCCCACGGTGGCGGTCTGAGAACCCGCGATCTTCGGAGCGGCCGTGCTGACGGTCTTCTCGGTTTCGGCAACGGTATCGGTCTTGCTCATGCGTCCCATGGTCGTCGGGTTCCCCTTTTGGTCAGTAGCGTTCGTCTCTCCCCTCACCCCAGCCGCCGCTGAGCACAGCGTCCAAGCTCGGGTCAGGGGACGGATCGGCCGTGGCGGGCTGCCACGCTTCGGCGGTGTCGAGCGCCCGCCGGGGCGGCGCCCCGTAGCGCAGCGACAGGCGTCCCTCGCGGTCGCGGGCGAGGTACAGGCCGCGGCCCGGTTCCTCCCCCGCCACAAAGGCGATGCGCGCGTCGGCGGGCATCAGCGCCTTCAGGGCAGCCTCCGCCTCGCGGACGGCAAGCGCGGCGGCGCGGCGGTCGACCAGCTCCGCGGCCAGGGCGACGAAGCGGTTGTGCCGGGCCATGTCCACCACCCGCCGGGTCTCGTAGGCCGGGGCGTCAGCGGGCAACGGATCGCCGGGCTCCACGTCGTTGGCGACGTGCCACCAGAAGGCGTCCAGAGTCTCCATCAACCGCCCGCAATCAGCCTCCCGCCGCGGCACGCGGACGAGCGCGTGGCCGGTTGGCCGCAGGATGGACAGCATCGCCCGGTCCAGCCCGGTAACCACCAGCTGGTGCTGGACCTGCCAGTGGTAGCGCTGGGCCAGTTCCGCATCCGTCTGGAAACCACCGGTGAATTTCGCCTCCACCAGCGTGTCCGGCGCACCGGCATCCGTGTCGCCCTCCCAGGTCAGGAAATCCGGGTGGGCGACCATCCAGTCATGCTCCGGATGGACCCAGGTCCGTTCCGCCGGCACGCAGGGAAGGCCAGTGGCCTTCTCCACGAAGCGCGGGTGAAGATGTTCGGTCGCGATGCCGATCTGCACCGCGGCGACGAGGTCCAGGTCAGCCGGTGCCGACCGCCCCGTCTTCTCGCGCCACAGGCTCAACCAGTCGCCCGCCATGATGCGGGTGGCGTCGGAAGACCCGATACGCCCTGCCCGCGCGGCGCGCTGCGCGTCCGTAATCGCCATTCCCCTGCCGGCCCCCAGCCGTTTCTCCGCGTCTCTGGCTTCGAGTCGATGCGTCTTCGCAGCGTCATCGTCGTTAACCATAAACCGTATCGTGAATATGGGCTGCGAACACGCAGGATTCAAGAACAAAAAGAGAACCTGCGGCTTAGCCGTAGGATCGAATCTTCGAATCTTTTCAAAAAACTAAGTAGAATGTAGCGCAGCCGCGGTCCCGCTGTGACCGAATCGGGCGACTCGGCACAGATGGTTATGGATTCGTGGGGTCAAAGGGGGTTGTGGAAAAGAATTTCACCGCCGAAATCGGCGGCTTTTCTTGCAGATTCCCGCCAAATACGCGCGATCAGGCGCGCAGGCAACGCGTGATGTGAACCGCGACCCCCGCGACGTTGGCGCGCTCAATGGGCGTCGGTTGGCAACCGGGGTCGGTGCTGACCGGCAGCAGATGGGGTGGGAAGAAGCGGTATCCGCACACCGTTCCGTCGCCCACCGTCACCACCACGTCACCGGCCTGCGGGGCCAGCACATCCAACGGTTCCAGCACCACGCAGTCGTCCGGCAGGACGCCGGCCGCGTTCAGGCTGGAAGAGGCGATGGTCAGCGCGAAGGCGCGGCGCGAGGCCGGCCGGTCCACGGCGATGCCACGCGCACCGCTCGTCAAAGCCGCGGCGATGAAGGCTTCCCCGGCCCTCCGCCCCAATTCCAGAAAGTCCCGCACCTGCTCGACCGACAACAACGGCACCCGTGCCACGGCTTGGTAGGCGGCATCATCGAGGAAGCGTGGCTCGGAGCCGGCGACGCGAGCCAAGCGGCCCAGGGTTTCCGCGCTGGGAACGCTGCCCCGCGCCGGGTCGCGCAGGAAGCGGGTGATGTTGGTCGGCGTGACCTCGGCCAGCCGCGCCCAGGCCCCGGCACTCCAGCCCTGGGCCTCCATCACGCCGGTCATCCAGCGCAGGATCGCCCGCCGTGTGTCGTCCATGCCGCCGTCCTCCCCGCCGAAAGAGCGCCCTTATATGAGAGAACGTTGGAGGAACGCGCAAGGTTTCTTCGCTTATGTCGCAATTTCGCCGAGGATGCGCTGCGATTTCGCAGTATCGCATTGGACTCCCCTTCCCTCCGGCTGCGCCCTTTCCCCACCCATTGCGCCGTGCTGTGCGCGCCGCCATCTGGAGGGCGCGAAACCACATCCGGAGGAACCGATGATCGTCACCAGCACGGACACCGTCGAAGGCCGTCCCGTCACCCAATATCTCGGCATGGTCGCGGGCGAGGCGATCCTGGGCGTGAACATGTTCCGCGACCTGTTCTCCGGCATCCGCGACATCGTCGGCGGCCGGGCCGGCGGTTACCAGAACGCGTTGCGCGACGCCCGCGAGGCCGCCTTCGCCGATCTCCAGGACGCCGCGCGGGCGCTGGGCGCCGACGCCATCGTCGGCGTGGACATCGATTACGAGGTGCTGGGCAAGGAGAACGGCATGCTGATGGTCTCCATCAACGGAACCGCCGTCCGGCTGGGCTGAGTTCCCCCAACCGTTTAGGCCGATTGCCCGCCTGGACGGGCGGGCGCGCCCCCTTACACTCCCTCCCCGCATCGATAGGGACTTGAGAAACGGGAGGGACGACATGCGTTCTCTGGCGAAACGGCTCGGCGGCCTGGTTCTGGCCGCCGGGTTCTTCTGCGCGACGCCGGTCCTGGCCTTTGAGGGCCTCGTGGAGAAGAAGGTGTTCGAGATGCCGTCCTACACCACGGTGGGCGGCGGCACGATCAAGAACGTCCGGATCGGCTGGGAAAGCTACGGCAAGCTGAACGACGCCAAGGACAACGTCATCCTCGTCACCCATTTCTTCAGCGGCAACAGCCACGCCGCCGGGAAGTATAAAATGGAGGACCCGGCCCCTGGCTATTGGGACTCCATCATCGGGCCGGGCAAGCCGCTGGACACCGACAAATACTTCATCATCAGTTCCGACACGCTGGTGAACCTGTCGCCGAAGGATCCGACTGTCATCACCACCGGCCCGGCCAGCGTCAATCCCGACACCGGCAAGCCCTACGGCATGAGTTTCCCGGTCGTCACCATCCGCGATTTTGTCAATGTACAGAGAGCGTTGCTGGACAGTCTTAATGTAAGATCCCTGCACGCGGTGATGGGCGGATCCATGGGGTCGCTCCAGGCGCTGGAATGGGGGGCTTCCCATCCGGAGATGGTCAAGCGCGTCGTCGCGGTGATCGGCGGGGCCGAGGCCGATCCCTTCCTGATCGGCTGGCTGAACCTGTGGGCCGCCCCCATCCGCGTCGATCCGAACTGGCAGGGCGGCGATTACTATGGCAAGGCGGAGCCCAAGGCCGGACTGACCGAGGCGCTGAAACTGGTGACCCTGCACGCCCGCCATTGGAAATGGGCCGATGCCACCTTCGGCCGCGGCTGGGCGGAGGAAGGCAAGGACCCCGCCGCCAGCATGAACAACCAGTACGCCATCGAAGCGTGGCTGGACAAGGCGGCGGCGGCCCGCGCCGCGGTCAGCGACGCCAACCACTTCCTGTATCTGGTGAAGGCCAACCAGACCTTCCTGGTGGGCGGCGGCGGGGCGCTGGACGAAGGGCTGGCGAAGATCAAGGCGCCGGTGCTGCTGATCCCCTCCGCCGACGATCTTGTCTTCCCGCCGGAGCGCGCCATGCGTCCTCTGAAGGAGCGGCTCGAAAAGCAGGGCGTCGCAGTCACCTACACTGACGCGATCACCACCAGCCTCGGCCACCTCGACGGCATCGCCAACATCGCGAAGGCCGGCGACACCATATCGGCGTTCATGGCGAAGTAGCAGACTCCGTGGCCCCGCCTGGTGAGAATCGCCGGACGGGGCCTTCTTCAGCCTTTCCTCAGGGGCCGACGTAATGCGGCATCAGCTTGGCCTGATCGCCGACATAGACGTTGCACCGGCTGTCCTGGCCGTCGAAAAAATACACCTGACCGGTCTTCCGCTTGTTCTGCGGGTCCGACAGGTTCGCTCCACCGGAAAAGGCGACGCCGTAACGCTTGTCTGGCGTCCGCGCCCAGTAGAAGCCGTCCATCTCCTGCCCGAAGGCACCGCGCTGGCACAGGCGCGACAAGGCGGCGTCGTAGCGTGTGAGCCCGTCCAGCCCCTTCGGCAGGTTGTAGACCGCCTGGCTGCGCACAGAGCGCGTGCGGGGCGGAATGACCTCCGGGGGAAGGAATGAACGATTCAAGGCGCGCAGATGGCCGGGATCGCTCCGCTCGACCCGCATCGGGTCTGCCGCCGCGGACCCAGCCAGCAGCACGAGCAACAGCGAAACGGCAGCGATGACCTTCATGGGCTGGGCGGTGGAAGGGCCAAGGACGGTAGGACTATAGCACGGACTGCGCGCCGGTGAGGAGCGGTCGCCGACCGATGAGCCGATTCAAGCTGATAAAACCGTTTTTTCTCATATGATTGAGAGCGATTCCTCATCCTTTCTACCAATAAGATGGGACACTCCTGTTCTTAAAGTTATACTTTATAAACTTCCCTCAGGAGGTTGTTTTGAAACGGTTTTCATATCCGTTCTCCCTTGCCGTCCAGATAGCGGGTGATCGTCGCCAGGAAGTCCTTCGGTTGGATCGGCTTGGGCACATGCCCGTCGAACCCGGCACTGGAAAAGCGCAGCATGTCCGTGGGTGTGGACAGATTGGTGACGGCAACGACCGGCGTGCGCACCAACGCCCGGTCGGCGCGGATCATCCGCACCAGCTCAACGCCGGACAGGCCGGGCATCACCACGTCCATGATCACCAGATCGGGTTTCAACGCGCGCATCAAGTCGAGCACGGCCCGCGGATCGTCCGTCTCCACCACGCGGTGTCCGCCCTCCTCCAGGCAACGGACCAACAGCTTGCGCATCAGCGCGTTGTCATCAACGACGAGGATGGTCCGTGTCCTGTCCGAAGAATGAGCGTCCATGGATTCCGCCCCCCTGATCACGGCGTCTTGCCGGTGCCGGCGGACGAGGCGTCCGACAGCCACCAGGAGTCAAAGGAGATCGAATAGGGCGGCACGGTGTCGGGGCGCTTCAACCGATTCCAATAGGCGACGCGGTAGACGCCGGAATACCAGTGCGGCACCACGTAATGGTTCCACAACAGCACGCGGTCCAACGCCGACACCGCGGCTTTCAGATCCTCCTGGCTGCCGGCGCGGACGATCTCGCCGATCAGATGATCGACCGCCTCGCTGCGCACCCCTGCCAGATTCTGGCTTCCCGGACGGTCGGCGAAGGCCGATCCCCAATAGCCGGTCTGCTCGTTCCCCGGCGACAGGGACTGCGGCCAGACATGGACCACCATGTCGAAATCGAAGTCGCGCGTGCGGTTCTCGTACTGGGTGGTGTCCACCGTGCGGATGCTGGC
This sequence comes from Azospirillum brasilense, assembly GCF_022023855.1. Classification (NCBI taxonomy): domain Bacteria; kingdom Pseudomonadati; phylum Pseudomonadota; class Alphaproteobacteria; order Rhodospirillales; family Azospirillaceae; genus Azospirillum; species Azospirillum brasilense. Next base: position 580,908 of record NZ_CP059450.1, on the reverse strand, counting down.
ACGGATGCCAAGCCGCTTCAGATTCTCGATGAAGGGCAGCGTCACCCGCTCGAAGGTCGGACTGTCGAGAAGGATTTCGAAGTCCAGCGGCTTGCCGGTCGCGACGTCGACCCGCACCCCGTTGCGCACGTCAGTCCCCGCCTCGTCGAGCAGCCGCTTGGCCTCCAGGAGGTTGCGGCGCAGCCCGTTCTGGCCCTCCGTGCTGGGCGGATGGTAGGTCTTCTCGAAGACCTCGGCGGGGATTTTCCCGCGCAGCGGCTCCAAAATCGCCAGTTCGCGGCCCTGTGGCAGGTCCCTGGACTGAAGCGGCGAGTTCTCGAAATAGCTCTCCGTCCGCTTGTAGGCGCCATAGAACAGGGTCTGGTTCGTCCATTCGAAGTCGAAAGCGTAGGCGATGGCCTGGCGCACCTTGGGGTTCGCGAAGACCGGGCGGCGCGTGTTGAACACGAAGCCCTGCATGCCCGCCGGCACCTCGTTGGCGATCTCCTCCTTCACCACTTTGCCGTCGCGCACCGCGTCGAAGTCGTAGCCGGTGGCCCAGGTCTTGGCGACATTTTCCTGGCGGAAGTCGTACAGCCCGCCGCGGAAGGCCTGCAGGGCGACGCTGGCGTCCCGGTAATACTCGTAGGCCATGCTGCCGAAATTGTTCCGACCGACATTCACCGGCAGGTCCCGGCCCCAATAGTCGGCAACCCGCTCATAGGTGATGCCGCGGCCCGGATCGAAGGACGCGATGCGGTAGGGACCGCTGCCCAGCGGCGGGTCCAGTGTGGTCGACTGGAAATCCTTGCCCTCCCAATAATGCTTCGGCAGCACCGGCAACTGCCCGACGATCATCGGAAGCTCGCGGTTGTCGCCCGGCTTGAAGGTGAAGCGGACGCGGCGTTCACCCTCCGCCTCGACCTTGTCCACGGCGCCGTAATAGCTGCGGTAGAAGGGATGGCTTTCCGTCAGGATGGTGAAGGAGAACACCACGTCGTCGGCGGTGACCGGCTTCCCATCGTGCCACCGCGCGCCGGAGCGCAGGTTGAAGGTGATGGAGGAACGATCCTCCGGCATCTCCACGCTTTCGGCTAGCAGGCCGTATTCGGTGAAGGGCTCGTCCGCCGACCCGGTCATCAGCGTGTCGTAGATCAGCGTCGCCCCCGCCGCCGGCACGCCGCGCAGCGTGAAGGGGTTCAGCGTGTCGAAGGAGCCGATGGCCTGGAGGGTTACCTTGCCGCCCTTCGGGGCGTCCGGGTTGACGTAATCGAAATGCCGGAAGTCCGGCCCGTATTTCGGCTCGCCATACAACGCCATGCCGTGCCGCGGCTGCGCACCCGCCGGTCCGGCCACGGCGGCGGCGATCAGCCCGATCAACAGTCCAGCGGCCACACGGCGCATGCCCCATCCTCCCATCGTTCGCTCCGGAGCGCTCGGCCCCGGTTCCGCTCTGATAACATGTGGGAGGGATGAGGGGGTGCGAAACCCCCTTCCCCACCCCGCGGCATCGCGCCCCTTGATTTGCTCTGGTGTCCCGGCGGGCTTGCGGTCATGGTTTTCGGCAATCCGCGCGGCCAAGCGCGATCAGCATGGAGGGTTCTTCGACCGTGTCCGCCGAATTCACCGTCTACGGCAATCTCAACTCGCAGCCTGCCACCCGCGTCGTCCTGTTCCTGTCGATGGCCGGCGTGCCCTACGCCTACCGCCATGTCGACCTGCGCGGCGGCCAGCAGAAGTCGGCGGATTATCTCGCCATCAACCGCTTCGGCCGGGTGCCGACCCTGGTCCACGGCGACCTCAGCATTTCCGAATCGGGCGTCATCCTCACCTATCTGGCGGAAAAGACCGGCCGGTTCGGCGGGCGGGACGAGGCGGAGCGGATCAGGCTGGCGGAGTGGCTGTCCTGGCTGGCCGACGTGCTGCTGCCGGTCCAGCGCGCCCGCGCGGTGCGCAAGTTCAACGGGGACGCCAACGCCCTGCCGTGGATCGACGCCGCGGCGGCCAGCGGGCTCGCCCAGTTCGACCGCCATCTGGCGGGGCGGACCTTCATCGAGGGCGAGCGGCTCAGCATCGCCGACATCTTCGCCTTCCCGTGGATCGACCTCGTGGAGGAGTCGAACATCGACATCGCCACCTATCCCAACGCCCAGGCGTGGCACGCCCGCGTGCTGGCCCAGCCCGGCGCCAAGCGCCAGATGGCGCTGATGCCGCAGCAGGACGTCGGCTGATCCCAAAAGAAAAGGCCCCCACCCGCGATGCGGATGGGGGCTTTCTCAGACGAAATGTCTTACTTCTTGGTGCCGGCGGACGCGACGAAGCTGTCGTAGGGCAGCTCGGCGACGCGGAACCAGAGCTGGGTCTCGTCGAGGAACGGCTTCCAGCTCTCGTAGATCGTCTTGAAGTTCGGGTTGGTCTTCGCCAGCTCGTCGTAATACTCGAAGGCGATCTTGTGCGCCTGCTCCATCAGGTCGCGCGGATAGGCGCGCAGGATGGTGCCCTTGGCGACCAGACGCTTCAGAGCCTTGGCGTTCTCCGAATCGTAACGGGCGATCATGTAGGTGTTCGCCTCGGCGCAGGCGGCCGTCAGGATCGACTGGTAGGACTTGGGGAGCTTTTCCCACTCCTGCAGGTTGACATAGAGCGAGACGTTCGGCCCGCCTTCCCACCAGCCCGGATAGTAGTAGTACTTGGCGACCTGATGGAAGCCCAGCCGCTCGTCGTCGTAGGGGCCGACGAACTCGGTCGCGTCGATGGTGCCCTTTTCCAGCGCCGGATAGACGTCCGCGCCGGCGATCTGGGTCGGGGTGGCGCCCATCTTCGACATGATCTGGCCGGTGATGCCGGCGATGCGGATCTTCAGGCCCTGGAAGTCCGCGGCGGTCTTGATCTCCTTGCGGTACCAGCCGCCCATCTGGGCGCCGGTGTTGCCCGCCGGGAACTGGATGACGTTGTGGTTCTTCATGAAGGCGCGCATCAGGTCGAGACCGCCGGCCTGGAACCAGGCGGTGGTCTGGCGCGCGTTCGGGCCGAACGGAATGGCCGTGTCGAAGGCGAAGGTCGGGTCCTTGCCGACGTAGTAGTAGCCGCAGGTGTGGCCGCACTGGACCGAACCGTTCTGCACGGCGTCGAGCACCTGGAGGCCGGGCACCAGCTCACCACCCGGGAACGCGCGGATCTGGAACTTGCCGTCCGTGCTCTCGGCGACGCGGCGGGCGATCAGTTCCGAAGCGCCGAACAGAATGTCGGTGCTCTTCGGGAAGCTCGACGCCAAGCGCCACTGGATTTCCGGCTGCGACTGCGCAATGGCCGGCGCGGCCACGCCGGCCACCGCCAGCCCCGCACCCGCGGCCGCAGCGCCCGCACCCGCCGACTTCAGAAACGCACGTCTTTTCACGATTCTTCTCCCGTGGACTCCGCCTTCCCTTTTCGTTTCAAGCGGCCCGTCGGACCACTTGTTGCGAGGGAATTTTCACAACTGTAACAAAGCAGCGTTTTCGTTCCGATTCATCGCACAAAAGCGCATGACAGGTCTACCCTGGTCCTACGGATTAGGCGACCGCCTCAGCCGCGCCGTCCCAGGAAGGCCGAGAGCGGCGGCAGGACCAGCGTCCGTCCGTCCGCGGTGACCTCGGGAACCGGTGCACCCGGCGGACGCGGCAGGTCCAGGGCGACCATCGGCGGCTTGCGTTTCAGCGCGTATTCGGCCGGATGATCGGACAGGTTGAAGACGCCGAGCAACTCCTCGCCCTCCGCCGCGCGTTCGAAGGCCAGGACGCTGCCGGCCTCCTCCACCGCCGCCACGCCCCCCCGCATCAACGCCGGATGGCGGCTGCGCAGGCGCAGGGCGTACCGCCAGACGTCGAGCGGACTGCCGGGGCGCCGCTCCTGCGCGTCGACCGCCAGGGCATGGTGGGATTCCACCACTGGCAACCAAGTTTCGACCGCGCTGGAGAAACCGGCGTTGGCGGCGCCGGACCGCCAGGGCATCGGCGTGCGGCTGCCGTCGCGCCCCTGGAAGTCGGGCCAATAGGCGATGCCGAAGGGGTCGCGCAGGTCTTCCGCCTCCAGCACCGCGTTGGGCAGCGCCAGCTCCTCCCCCTGGTAGAGGCAGACGGTGCCGGGCAGCGTGGCGAACAAGGTGGCGAGCAGCGCGTTGAAGCGCTCCGGATCGGCGCCGGGCGGCAGCCAGCGGCTGGCGGCGCGCTCGACATCGTGGTTGGAGAAGCTCCAGCAAATGGCTTCCGGCTGCGGCGTGCCGGTCAGCGCCCCGGCGAAGTTCTGCGCGGTGAAGGGCTGCTTGGCCAGCGACAGGGTGTAGGCGGCGTGCAGCCCCTGCGGCCCGCAATAGGCGGCGATGCGCCGTGCCGCGCCCGGCTGGCTCGACAGCTCGCCCAGCAGCACCCGGTCGGGATAGCGGTCGACCACCGCGCGCAGCCGGCTCAGCACCGTGTGAATGGCCGGGTGCATCATGTCGTGGAGATGCTGCTGCAGCGCAAACAGCTTGGCCGGCGGTTCCGCCCCGCTCCAGGCCGCCGCGGGGTTGGAGCGGAGCTGCGGGTCGTGGGCGAAGAAGTCCACCGCGTCGATGCGGAAGCCGTCCACCCCGCGCTCCAGCCAGAAGGCCGCGGTGTCGCCGAGCGCCTGGAGCACCGCCTCGTCGTGCAGGTTCAGGGCGGGTTGGCTGGACAGGAAATGGTGCAGGTAATACTGGCGCCGCCGCGGCTCCCACGTCCAGGCGGGGCCGCCGAACACCGACAGCCAGTTGTTGGGCGGCGTGCCGTCGGGGCGCGGGTCGGCCCAGACGTACCAGTCGGCGAACTCCCCGCCGCGCGACCGGCGGCTGTCGCTGAACCAGGGGTGCGCATCCGAGGTGTGGCCGCAGACCAGATCCAGGATCACCTTCAGCCCGTGGCCGTGCGCCGCCTCGATGATGCGGTCCACCATCTCCAGCCGGCCCATGCGCGGGTCGACCGCCCGGTGGTCGGTGATGTCGTAGCCGAAGTCCTTCTGCGGCGACGGGTAGAAGGGGCTGATCCACACCCCCTGCACGCCGAGCGACGCCACATGGCCGATGCCCTCCAGCACGCCGTCCAGATCGCCCCAGCCGTCACCGTTCCGGTCGAGGAAGCTGAGGGGATAGATCTGGTACAGCGCGGCACCGCGCAGCCACGAAGACGCCTGGGACATGAGGACCCTCCACACGAGACTCGCGCAAAGGGTCCCCCCATAGCCCTAACGATCGGTTACCAAGCCTGTTTTGGTCACGGCTTCCGACCGCCCGGCGATGGCGTCAGGCGCAGCCAGGGCGCCCAGGCGTGCCGCATGGCGTCGCTCCACATCCGCATCGGCGTCATCCACAGGGCCAGCATCGGATTGGCGTTGGCGAGGGCCGGGTTGAGCAGCGGGTTGGCCGAGGCCAGGAGCGCCGGCCCCATCATCCCGCGCAGCGCGTCGAAGGACGGCGTGGCGGTGATCTGGATGGCGATCGTCTCAGCCCCGCGCTCCGGATCGTCCCGGTGCAGGATCTGGATGTCCAGGTTCGGCAGGGCCGCGGTCAGCTTGGTCTCTTCCATCGTCATCTTCCCTTCGGTGCCGGCGGGCATCACGGCCGAAGCCATGGTCGCCGAACGGCGGGACCGCCGCAACCATGCAACCAAAACGCGGCGCCGATGTTTCCCGCAGGCAGCCGATGGGCTGGCAAGCGATGGGGATTGCAGCATGGACGGACTGACGGTCACCGATCCCCGCCCTGACGCGGAAGAGGCCGCGGCCTGCGCCGGGCTGAGCTATGTCTGCGACGACGAGCCGGGCATCCGGCGGCGGCGCGCCGGCAAGGGCTTCTCCTACCGGTGGCCTGACGGCACGCGGGTGACCGAGGAGGACACGCTGGAGCGCATCCGGAAGCTGGCGATTCCCCCGGCCTACCGCGGCGTCTGGATCTGCCCGGACCCCGACGGCCACCTCCAGGCCACGGGCCGCGACACGCGCGGGCGCAAGCAGTACCGCTACCACCCGCGCTGGACCGAGATGCGCGAGGGCACGAAGTTCGGGCGGATGCTCGACTTCTGCCGCGCCCTGCCGGCCATCCGCCGTCAGGTGGACGGTGACCTCGCCCGCCGCGGCCTGCCGCGGGAAAAGGTGCTGGCCGCCGTGGTCCGGCTGTTGGAAACCACGCTGATCCGCGTCGGCAACGAAAGCTACGCACGTGAAAACAGCAGCTATGGCCTGACCACCCTGCGCGACGATCACGCCGACATCGAAGGGACGGAAATCCGCTTCACCTTCAAGGGCAAGTCCGGCAAGGAATGGAACGTCGCGCTGAAGGACCGCCGCCTCGCCCACGTCGTCCGCGCCTGCCGCGACGTGCCGGGGGACGAGCTGTTCCAGTACATCGACCGCGACGGGCAGCGCCACGCAGTGACATCCGGCGACGTGAACGAGTATCTGCGCGCCGTCACGAGCCAAGACTTCACCGCCAAGGACTTCCGCACCTGGGCGGGCACCGTTCTGGCCGCCATGGCGCTGCGGGAGTTCGAGACCTTCGACAGCACCGCCAAGGCCAAGCGCAACGTCACCCACGCCATCGAGCAGGTGGCCGCCCGCCTCGGCAACACCGCCAGCGTCTGCCGCAAGAGCTACATCCACCCCGAGATTCTGGACGCCTATCTGGAGGGCAACCTGCTGGACTCCCTGACCCGCGAGGTGGAGACCGAGCTGCGCGAGGAGCTTCCCGAGCTGGAGGCCGAGGAGGCCGCCGTGCTTGCCTTCCTGCGCGGCCGGCTGGAGCGCGAACGCCGATCCCACGCCAGCGAGAGCCGGCGGCGGCGCGCGGCGTAGGGCCTAGGCCTCCGGCGGGTCCTGGGTGGAAAGGCCGTCGCCCCAGCCCAGCCGGCGCGCGGCCTTGAAGGCGGCGCCGTCGCGCTTGCCGAGAATCCGCTCCGTCCGGGCGCCGTCCCGGCCGCAGAGCTTGAAGCCGATGCGCCCGTTCCCGGCGTTCCAGGGCGGCGCGATGATGCGGGCGTCGGGGCGGCCGCCGGGCCGGCGGGAGGCGGCGACGTAGACGAACTTCTCGTCCTCCCACGGCACCTCAGCCCCCTTGGCCATGCGGTGCAGGCGGGAACGGGCGACCCGACGGGAGAAATGGCACCAGTCCGGTGCCGCCAGCGGGCAGGCAGCGCTGTGCACGCAGGGCGCCACCAGATGGGCGCCGGCGGCGACCAGCCGCGCCCGCGCCCGGACGATCCGCGCCCAGCCGGCGGGTGTGCCGGGCTCCACGATCAGCAACGTCCCGGCGGTGAGCGACCACAGCCGGTCGACCAGCCGGTCGCGCGCCGGCTCCGCCAGTTCGTCCAGAACGTAGGCCAGCGTCACCAGATCGCGCGGCTCCAGGTTCGGCAGGTCACCCGTGGCGTCGCCGGCTCGCCATGTGATCCGGGTGGGTGCCGCCGTGCGCGACAGCGTTTCGCCGACCGCGCGGATGGCCGGGCTGCCCTCGATCAGTAGGGCGTCGTCCAGACTGGCCCAGCAATCGGACGCCGCCCACAGCGCGGTTCCCGGCCCCGCCCCGACGTCCAGAGCGGTGACCGGTGCGAAGTCGGGAAGCGCCTCGGCCATCGCTTCCATGCTGGAGCGGACGGCGGCGAAGGTGGCCGGCAGGCGGGTGGCGAGATAAGCCCGCGCCGCTAGATCGTCCGACAGGTGGAAATGCCCATCCCGCACCTCCGCCCGATAGCGCTGGGAGAGGCGGTCCGCCGCGCGCTTCAGGTCGGACAGGGCGATGCCGTCAAGCGCGCGGTCCACCGCGTGGCGGAGCGAGGGGGGGAGTTCCATGGGTCCGGAAGGGGCAGGCTTGGTTTCGTTCCGCCTGTTAGCACGCCGCGCGGGCGTTCGGAAACGGACAATTCGCGGACAGGCATCACGCGCATTGCGCCCATAAGGAGAATATAATAATAAATATTCCTCCATAGGTTAGATGTGCACATAGGGGGCTTTGTGAAAATAAACGCCATGGTGCTCGTGACCTGCGTCACGATGCTTGCCGCTTGCCAGACCACCTACGCACAGAAGCCCATCCGCATGGCTCCCGCGGCCATGCAGTATTTTGCCGACTGGGCCGCCATCCCCCACGCCAAGGCCTTTGCGGTCAGTGAGAATGGCCGCGCTGTCGGAATCGTCTACTGCCCGGAGTTCGGCGGCTGCGCGGGGCCTTCGGAATCCACCGCCATCAGCATCTGCGAGGCCAATTCGAAGGGTGTTCCCTGCCTGATCTACGGCGTCGATGGAAAGCCCGTTGTCGACGATCCCAAGCTGCAAGCGTATCTGGAAACCCACAAGGGCGACCGCTCGAAGATCCGATGACCGGAGCGCCGGAAAGCGCTCCGGTCTGAAGGTCCAGCGTCAGGCCCGCACCTGCCGCAGGAAATCGTCCACCGCGCCGTTCAGGGTGCCGGCCAGTTCCGACAGGCGGTCGGCCGCCCCCATCATGGCGTCGGCGGAGCGCCCGGTGTCCACCGCCACGCGGCTGACGTCGCCGATGTTGGACGACACGTCGGTGTTCATGCACTCCACGATGCGCACGTTGTGGGTGATCTCCGAGGTCGCCTGGCGCTGCTGCTCGACCGCCGCGGCGATGCCGCTCACGCTCTCGCCGATCACGGCGATGGTGGAGCCGATGCGGGCGATGGCCTCTACCACCCCCATCGTCGATTGCTGGATGCCATGGACCAGCGTGGCGATCTCCTCCGTCGAGGAGGCGGTCTGGGAGGCGAGCGCCTTCACCTCGGTGGCGACGACGGCGAAGCCCTTGCCGGCGTCGCCGGCCCGCGCCGCCTCGATGCTGGCGTTGAGCGCCAGGAGGTTGGTCTGCTGGGCAATGGCGGTGATGATGGCGACCACCTCGCCGATCTTCTGGGCGGAATCCGACAGGCCCTTGGTCAGGCCGTCGGCGCGCCGGGATTCCGCGACGGCGTCCTCCGCCACGCTGCGTGACTGGGCGATCTGTTGACCGATACCGTCGATGGAGGCGGAGAGCTGCTCGCTGGCCGAGGCCACGGCGCCGACGTTGCTGGTCGCCGTGCCGGCGGCGTCCGCGGCGGCGCGGGTGCGCTGGGCGGTGTCCGACGCCATGCCGGCCACCGCGCGGGCGGAGCCGGTGACCTCCTCCGCCGCCACGGACAGCGAGCCGGCCACCGCCTGCACGGTGCGCTCCAGCCCGTCCGCCAGCTCCGTCATCAGGGCGCGGCGCTCCTCATCGGCGCGCCGTTCCTGGTCGCGCCGGGTCTCCTCCGCCCGCTGGCGGGCGTCCAGGGCCTCGCGGAAGGCCTCGACCGCGCCGTGGATGTCGGCGATCTCGCGCAGAGGCGAGGGGCGCAGGGGCACCGAGCCCTCCCCGCGGGTCAGCGCCTGGAGCGCCCGGCTGGCATCGCGCACCGGCTGCATGATGAAGCGGTAACCCAGCAGCATGTTCAGCCCGCCGACCAGCCCGATCAGCACGAAGGCCCCCAGCGCGATCAGCGTCAGCCGGTCGAGCACCGCGGTCAGTGCCGCCGCCCCCTCCTGGCTGCGCGTGGTCACCGCGTCGGAGGCGGCGTTCATCCCCTGCACCAGCCCGTCGACCAGTGTCCGTACCTCCTGGTTGTGGGCGTGGGCGTCGGTGGTCAGGCGCAGCGTTTCGGTGCGCTGCGCAAAGGCCTCGTCGAGTGCGGCGAAGGACGCGATGTCGTCGGCAACGCTCTCGAACTCATCGGCGGACGGCAGATGCCGGCGCAGTTCCATGGCTTTCACCATGTGCTCGCGGAACTGGCGTAGGTCGTTGCCGACGGCTGGCGGGTAGAGTTGGGACGGCAGGCGGGTCAGCAGGAACTTGGCGTCGCGGACCGTCGAGAAGAGCGTAGCGAGCGCTTGCTCATCCGCCGGTTGCGTCGTCGCGCGCATCGCCGCCGACAGGCCGCGGGCGATGTCCCCCGACAGGCTTTCCGCGCGGCTGATGTTGAAGCCGAACTTCTTGTCCAGCGCCTCCACCTTGGCGCCGATACCCGCAGCCTCCCGGCTGGCCGCAACCGCCTTCGCGACGGTTTGGGCAATGTCCGGCGCGGCGTTGGCGGACATCCGCGCGGCGTGGGCGTCCAGGCCGGACAGCGCGTCGGCGCGCGTCGCCTCGTCCCCGCTGGCGATCACCGCCTCGCCCAGCTTGGCGAGCCGCTCGGCCTCCAGCGCGATCCGCTGGTTCTCGGCCACCCGCTGCGCCAGCTCGGCGTTGCCGTCGGCGATGCGCGTTGCCTCCATGGCGGTCATGCCGCCGAACACAGCCAATACGGCCACCACGACGCCCGCAATCAGGCAATCCACCACAACGACTTGAAAGGTCGAGCGTTTTGCCCGTTCACCTGCACCGGATACCATCTCCACACCTCATCCGCAGCGTTCCCCCGAACTCTTCGTTCTTCCGGATGGGCTGCGCAGCGCGGCTCCTCCGGGGCTTTATCGTTTGAGTACCTATATGCTCGGGGATGTGGGTGTGAGGCTATTGTGGAAAACCGAAGACGGCGCCCGACCGTCCGGTGGGCGCCGCCTCTGGTTGTTGCTGATGCTGTGAAACGGGAGCGAACGAGGCCGTTACAGGCCGGCGCCTTCCCCTCCGGCCAGGGCAACGCAGACGCGGTCCCGGCCCTCCAAGCTGCCGCAGCCGCCGCTGCGCTGGGACACGAAGCGGATGACCACCCGTTCCCCCTTGCCGACCGCGTGGGGCGGCAGCATCGCCTCGGCGACCAAGGTTTCCACCGTCCGGGACGGCGTCCGTCCGGCGCGGGCACCGGCATCCCGGTCGGTGGCGGCGACGAATTCCGCAGGCGGGCGGGCCTCGCCGCGACCCATGGGCTCCACCACCAAAGGCGCCGGGCGCGGCTCCAGAGCGGCTACGGCGACCGGCGCCGGAGAGGCCGGGGTTTGCGGCACTGGCGCCACCGGTTCCGGAACCACCGCGGCGACGGCGACCGGGGCCGCTGGCTTGACGGACGGCTTGGCGGCCAAAGCCGCAGGCTGCGTCGCGGGGGCGCTCGCCGGAACGATGGCGACCTCGATCGCGCTGGCGCCCGCCGCCTGCGACGGCTCGCGCGGCGCCACGCCGCGCAGGTTCGGCGTCAAGGCGGCGATGTACATCCGGGTTTCCCGCGGCAGCCTCTGCTTGCCCGCGAGGTGCGAGGCGTAGCAGGCCGGGCCGCAATTGTAGGCCGCGAGGAAGCCCGGCGCGCCGAACAGGTCGTACATCTCGCGCAGATAGGCGGTGCCGGCCAGGATGTTGTCGCGCGGGTCCGACGGATCGGGGCCCAGCCCGTATTGCGTGCGCATCATGTCGTAGGTGCCGGGCATCACCTGCATCAGCCCGATGGCGCCGGCATGGCTGGTGATGGTGCGGCCGTTCACGACGGAACGCCCGCCGCTCTCGCGCATCATCACGGCCCTGATCCACTTCTCCGGCACGTCGAACCGCTCCGACGCCTCGCGCATGTGAGGGACCCAGCGGCCGAGCGGGTCCTTCGGATCAATCGGGACTTCGGCCACCTCCGGGGCCTTGACGGCAAGCTCCGCCGTTTCCGGAGCGTTCGAGGCGCAACCCGCCAAGCCGAGGGCGAGAATCAGGGCGGCACCGGCGGTGCGAGCCGCGGTGAAGTCACGATAAGCCACGAGGAGGGGTCCGTGCTGATTGCACAAAGATCGAAAGCGTTACCCTCTCTTTGCGATGTAATGGTGCCGGCTGTCAAGCAACAAGGCGGGTGTAATGTCCTGATTCCACGGCCTTTCCCTTTTTCATAGCCCATTGGAATGGTTTTCAGGCAAATGCTGTTCATCCGTACTGGCCCTTTTTCTGCCCCATTTGGCACTGTTGCCATCTTTGCGAATGCAGGCGAGAGACCCATTCCTGTCACGCCCAAAACTTGCGGTCTGATCGCCGCAGCCCTCTCAACCGCTTGACTTTTCAGAAGCCATTCCATATTGAATGAACGTTCATTTATAGACTCGCACCGATGCCCGACAGCTCTCCCCTTCCCCCCTCCCGCCGGTCCCGGCGCAAGGAGGCCCGTCCCGCCGAGGTGATCGAGGCGGCGCGCGACCTGTTCATCTCGCGCGGATTTGCCGCAACCAAGCTGGAACATGTCGCCCGCCGGGCCGGTGTCAGCGTCGGGCTGCCCTACCTCTATTTCGAGAACAAGGAAGGGCTGTTCAAAGCGGTCGTCCGGCAGTCCATCCTGCCGCAGTTCCAGATGGGCGAAGACCTGCTGGACAGCTTCACCGGCAGCAGTGAGGAGTTCCTGCGCATCCTGACCCGCGGTTTCTGGGAGATGGAGCAGAGCCCCAACGCCGGACTGTCGAAGCTGGTCATCGCCGAGGCGCAGAACTTCCCCGACCTCGCCCGCTTCTACATGGAGGAGGTCGTCCTGCGCGGGCGGCGCTTCTTCGCGCGCATCCTGCACCGCGGCATCGAGCGCGGGGAGTTCCGGCCCGTCGACGTGGAGCAGATGGCCCGCGTCATCGCCGCCCCGCTCAGCATGCTCTCGCTGTGGAACCACTCGCTGCGTCCCTTCGAACCGGACCCCGCCGCGGCCTCCGCCGAATCCTACCTCGACGCCTATCTCGACCTCGTCCTCAACGGGCTGAGGGCCGAACCCAAGGACCGCACCCCATGATCGACGCCGCCCGTTCCGATGGTCCCACCGCCAAGCCGCGGCGCCGTCTGCTGCTGCCCCTGCTGATCGTCGGGGCACTGGCCGCGGGCGGCGTCGCCTGGAAGGCCACGAGCAGCAACGACGCGGTGGCCCCCGCCGCGGCCGGCCTGCCCCCGGCGGAACGGCCGGTGGAGCTATCGCCCGTCGAGCTGACCCGGATGTCCCCGCGCCGCCTGACCGAGCTGGTGCGGCTCAGCGGCTCCGTGAAGCCGATGGAACAGTCCATGGTCAAGTCGGAGGTCGCCGCCCGGCTGGTCGAGGTGCCGCTGCGCGAAGGGCAGGCCGTCCGGAAGGGCGAGGTCCTGGCCCGCTTCGACACGGTGGAGCTTCAGGCCAAGCTGGACGAGAAGCTTAGCAATCTGGAGGGCGCCAAGGCGCAGCTCGTCCTGGCGGACAAGACCCGCGCCAAGAACCTGGCGCTGCGCCAGAAGGACATCGTCTCGGAAACCAACATGGACCAGGCGCAGAGCACCTTCCGCTTCCAGCAGGCCACCGTCGCGGCACTGGAGGCCCAGGTGGACCTCGCCCGCAAGGCGCTGCGCGACGCGGTGGTGGTGAGCCCGATCGACGGCACGCTGGCCGAGCGGGCGGTCAACCCGGGCGAGACGCTGGCGGTCAACGCCAAGATGTTCTCCGTCGTCGATCTCAGCCGCGTCGAGGTCGAGGCGGCGGTGCCCGCCGACGACGTCGCCCGGCTGAAGCCCGGCCAGACCGTGCGGCTGCGGGTTGAAGGCTTCGGCGAGCGCGACTTCATCGGCCGGATCGCCCGCATCAACCCGATGGCCCGTGCCGGGACCCGCTCCATTCCCGTCTACATCGTGCTGGACAACGCCGATGGCGCGCTGCGCGGCGGCATGTTCGCCGCGGGCGATGCCGTCGTGGACGAGGTGGAGGGCGCCTTCGCCCTGCCCCCGGCGGCGGTCCGCCACGACCAGGACGGCGACTTCGTGCTGGTCGTCTCCGGGGGCCGGGTGGAGCGCCGCAAGGTCGAGGTGCTGGGCGCTTGGTCGCGCGGCGATCTCGTTCAGGTGCGCGGGCTGGCCGACGGCGATCTGGCGGTGACCGCCCCCCTGCCCGGCCTGACCGCCGGGCGGGCCGTCAAGGTCATGGGATCGTAAGGGAACGCGCCGCGCCATGCCGATCACCCGCATCAGCGTCGACAACCCCGTCTTCGCCACCATGATGATGGTGGCGCTGATGGTGCTGGGCCTGTTCTCCTACAACCGGCTCGGCGTCGACCAGTTTCCCGACGTGGACTTCCCGCTGGTCGTTGTCTCCACCGAGTACCCCGGCGCCAGCCCGGAATCGGTTGAGACCGACGTCACCCGCCCCATCGAGGACGCGGTCAACACCATCGCCGGCATCAAGACGCTGACCTCCCGCTCTTACGAGAGCCAGTCGGTGGTAATCGCCGAGTTCGACCTGAAGACCGCCTCGACCCAGGCGTTGCAGGACGTGCGCGAGAAGGTGTCGGCCCTGCGCCCCAAGTTCCGGGACGAGGTGAAGGACCCGCAGATCACCCGCTTCAACCCGGACGACCAGCCCATCCTTTCGCTCGCCGTCAAGTCGGACATCCGGTCCCTGCGCGACCTGACCACCATGACCGACCAGATCGTCCTGAAGCGCCTGCAGAACGTGCGCGGCGTCGGACGGGCGACCATCGCCGGCGGGGTCAAGCGGCAGGTCCAGGTGCGGCTGCGCCCCGAACGGCTGGAGGCGCTGGGCGTCGGCGTCGATCAGGTTCTCCAGGCGATCCGCGACGAGAACCAGGACATTCCCGCCGGCACCGTCTCCGGCAACGGGGCGGAGCGCGTCGTCCAGGTCGATGGCCGCGTCATCAACCCGCGGGAGCTTCTCGACATCATCGTCGCGCGCCGAGGCGGCGAGCCGGTGCGCCTGCGCCAGGTTGCCGAGGTGCTGGACGGCCAGGAGGAGCAGGACTCCGTCGCCCTGTTCAACGGCCAGCCGGCGCTGGCCGTCGACGTGGTGAAGATCCAGGGTTCCAACACGGTGGAGGTGGCGCGCGGCCTCTACAAGGCGCTGGACGAGTTGCGCCGCGACGGCTCCCTGCCCTCCGACGTCGCCCTGGAGGTGGTGCGCGACACCTCGCGCGGGATCACCAACTCGCTGAGCAACGTGCAGCGCACGCTAATCGAGGGCGGCGTGCTGACCATCGCCATCGTCATGGTCTTCCTGGGCTCCTGGCGCAGCACGGTGATCACGGCGCTGACCCTGCCGGTGGCGGTGATGGGCACCTTCGGCGTGCTGGCGGCCTTCGGCTTCACGCTGAACACGATGACGCTGATGGCGCTGTCGCTGGCCATCGGCATCCTGATCGACGACGCCATCGTGGTGCGCGAGAACATCATGCGCCACCTCGGCAAGGGACAAGGGCACCGGCAGGCGGCGCTGGACGGGACTAAGGAGATCGGTCTGGCGGTCCTGGCGACCACGCTGACCATCGTGGCGGTGTTCCTGCCCGTGGCCTTCATGGGCGGCATCATCGGGCGCTTCTTCCTGCAGTTCGGTATCACCGTGTCGGCGGCGGTGCTGATCTCGCTGTTCGTGTCCTTCACACTGGACCCCATGCTGTCCAGCCTGTGGTACGATCCGGCGGCCCACGGGCGGCACGGGCGCGGCGTCTTCGGGCGCTTCGCGGCAGGCTTCCAGGGCGCATTCGACGCGCTGGCGCGGGTCTACGGCCGGACTCTCCGCTGGGCGCTGCGCTGGCGCTGGCTGGTGCTGCTGATGGCGTTGGCGATCTTCGTCGGCAGTTTCTTCCTGGTGCCGCGCATCGGCGTGGAGTTCGTTCCCGCCGCCGACCTCGGGGAATCCATCGTCGATGTGGAGACGCCGGTCGGCTCGTCCCTCGACTACACGGCGGCCAAGCTGCGGCAGGTCGAGGCGGCGATCCGCGAGTTTCCGGAGGTCGCCTACACCTACTCCACGGTGAACACGGGCGCGTCGGTCGGCAAGAACCGGGGCAGCATCTACGTCCGGCTGAAACCGATCGACCAACGCACGCGCACCCCGAACACGCTGGCCCCGCCGCTGCGCGAACGGCTGTCGGCGATCCCCGGCGTCCAGATCGGCATCGGCATTCCCGGCGTCGGTGGCGTGCAGAAGCAGATCCAGGTGTCCGTCCAGGGCCGCGACATCGCGGAGCTGGACCGCATCGGCAAGCAGGTGACCGCCGCCATGGCCGGCATCCGCGGCTTCGTGGACGTGGACGTCAGCCTGAAGGCGGCCAAGCCGACCCTCTCGGTGCGGCTGGAGCGCGATCTTGCGAGCGACCTCGGCGTCGGCACGGCGCAGGTGGCTAACACGCTGCGTCCCCTCTTCGCCGGCGACAAGGTGTCCACCTGGAAGGCGCCGGACGGCGAGACCTACGACGTGCTGGTGCGTCTGCCGGAAAGCGACCGGGTGGGCCGCGCCGACCTCGACCGCATCTACCTGACCGGCTCCAACGACGCCGAGGGGACGCCGCGCATGGTGCCGCTGTCGCAGGTCAGCCGGGTCGAGACGACGCTCGGCGCCTCGCAGATCAACCGCCGCGACCTGTCGCGCGAGGTGAACGTCCAGGCCAACGTCCAGGGCCGCCCGGCCGGCGATGCCGGCAAGGAGCTTCAGGCGGCCATCGCGGAGATCAAGCTGCCGCCCGGCTACCGCATCGTCTTCGGCGGTTCGACCAAGGACATCGCCGAGACGTCGGCCTACGCCACCCAGGCGCTGCTGCTGGCGGTGATCCTGATCTATCTGATCCTGGCCTCGCAGTTCGGCAGCTTCCTCCAGCCCATCGCCATCATGATGTCGCTGCCGCTGTCACTGGTCGGGGTGTTCCTCGGGCTTCTCGTCGCCGGCTCCACGCTGAACATCTTCAGCGCCATCGGCTTCATCATGCTGATGGGTCTGGTGACCAAGAACGCGATCCTGCTGGTCGACTTCGCCAACCAGGCCCGCGCCCGCGGGGTGGAACTGCGCGACGCGGTGGTGGAGGCCGGCATCATCCGCCTGCGCCCCATCGTCATGACCACCATGGCGATGATCTTCGGCATGATCCCGCTGGCGCTCGGCATCGGCGAGGGCGCGCAGCAGCGGGCGCCGATGGCCCACGCGGTGATCGGCGGCCTCATCAGCTCCACCTTGCTCACCCTGCTGGTGGTTCCGGTGATCCTCACCTACCTCGACGCGCTGTCCCGGCGCTTCAAGCGCTGGTTCGCCCACAAGGACCCGGACGCCGTGGCGCACGGCACGGCTGCGGAGTAGGTCACCCCAGATGCTCCAGCATCAGGAACAGCCCGAGCGCCAGCAGGCCGAGGAAGAAGCAGCGCCGGAACACCTCCGCCCGCACCCGCCGGCGGAGGCTCTGGCCGAGCGCCATCCCGGCCAGCGCCGGCAACAGCGAGGCCAGTGAGCCCCAGGCCAGCGTGCCGTCGAACAGCCCGTGTTGCGCCAGCCCGGCGGCCAGAGCCAGCGTGGACACGGTGAAGGACAGGCCGAGCGCCTGGATCAGCCGGTCGCGCTCCAGATCGAGCGCCTGGAGGTAGGGCACGGCGGGGATGACGAAGACACCGGTTGCCGCCGTCACCACACCGGTCGCCACGCCGACCAGCGGCGACAGCCAGGATTCCGCCGGCGGCGGCACCCGCAGCGGCAGCTTCACCAGCCCGGCCACCGCGTAGAGCGCCAACGCCCCGCCCAGAGCCGCCGCGGCCTGCCCCGACGAGGCGCCCGCCAGCAGCCCCGCCCCGGCCCAGGTGCCCAGCGTGATCCCCAGCATCATCGGCCAGAAGCGCTCGATGGTGGCGCCGAGGCCGGGGCCGAAGGCCAGTTGCCAGAGATTCGTCACCAGCGAAGGCACGATCAGGATCACCGCCGCCTCGGCGGGCGGCATGACGAGGCCGAGCAGACCCATGGCGACGGTCGGCAGGCCCAGGCCGATCATGCCCTTGACGAACCCGGCCAGCAGGAAGGTCAAGGCCATGGCGGCGACGATGAGGAGAGGGAGGTCGGTCATGCCCACCACTTGAAGCCCGGCCACGGCTTCCGGCAATGTGGATGTCACGCAGCCAGCCTTCGCTTCGGACGAAGGCTGGTTCCCCGCCGGAGACCCTGCCCATGCGCTTCGACCTGACCGACCTGCGGCTGTTTCTGAACGTGGCGGAGGCGGAGAGCATCACCCACGGCGCGGAGCGGACGCACCTCGCCCTCGCCTCGGCGAGCGCGCGCATCCGTGGGATGGAGGAGACGCTCGGCGCACCGCTGCTGGAGCGCTGGCGGCGTGGCGTCCGCCCGACCCCGGCGGGTGAGGCGCTGGTCCACCACGCCCGCCTCCTCCTCCAGCAGGTGGAGCGGATGCGCGGCGAGCTGGGCGATTACGCGAAGGGGCTGAAGGGCCATGTCCGACTGCTCTCCAACACCGCCGCCCTGGCCGAATTCCTGCCCGAGGCCCTGGCGCCCTTCCTCGCCGCCCACCCCAACATCGACATCGATCTGGAGGAGAAGCCCAGCCACGAGATCGTGCGGGCGGTGGCGGAGGGGTTGGCCGACGTCGGGGTGGTGTCCGATCACGCCGACCTGTCGGGACTGGAGGTCTTTCCCTTCCGGACCGACCGCATGGTGCTGGTCACGCCGCACGGCCACCCGCTGACCAACCGCCGCAGCGTCGCCTTGCGCGAGGTTCTGGAGGAGGATTTCGTCGGGCTGGCGACGCGCAACGCCCTTCAGCAGCACATCAACGAGCACGCCATCCGCGCCGGCCGCCCGCTGAAGCTGCGCGTGCGGGTGCGCGGCTTCGACGGGATCTGCCGGATGGTCGAGCAGGGGGTGGGGCTCGGCATCGTCCCGGAAGCCTCGGCGAAGCGTTGCCGCCGCTTCACGAAAATCCGCGCGGTGCGCCTGACCGACCCCTGGGCGGTCCGTTCGCTGGTCGTCTGCGTCCGCCGGCTGGACGCGCTGCCCAGCCACAGCCGCGAGTTGGTGACGCGCCTTGCCGGCGCTGTTTAACCCTCTCCCCTCTGGGGAGAGGGTGGCCCGGAGGGCCGGTGAGGGGGTTGCGCTTTTGCCAAACGCATCGCCACGCGCATCCCCCTCACCCTAACCCTCTCCCCGGAGGGGAGAGGGAAAACAACCTTGTGGAGCTATTACTCCGCGCCCGGGACCGGGTGCGGCGCCTCCGGGGCGGCGCCGTGACGGCGCTTCCACAGACGGGAGACCGCGTTTCCGGCGTCCTCCATGTAGAGAAACAGCACAGGCGTGATGTAGAGCGTCAGGATCTGCGATACGCACAGGCCGCCGACCACGGCGAGACCCAGGGGCTGGCGCAGTTCCGCGGCGGCGCCGTGGGCGACGGCGATGGGCAGGGTGCCCATGATCGCTGCCATGGTCGTCATCATAATCGGGCGGAAGCGCAGCAGGCAGGCCTGCTCGATCGCCTCGCGCGCGGTCATGCCCTGGTTGCGCTGCGCGTCGATGGCGAAGTCGATCATCATGATCGCGTTCTTCTTCACGATGCCGATCAGCATCAGGATGCCGATGATCGCGATGACGCTCAGTTCCTGCCCGAACACCATCAGCGTTGCCAGCGCCCCGATGGCCGCGGACGGCAGGCCGGACAGGATGGTCAGCGGGTGGATGAAGCTCTCATACAGAACGCCGAGCACAATGTAGATCACCAGCACCGCGGCGAGCAGCAGCAGCCCCTGGCTCTTCTGCGCGTCCTCGAAGACCTGGGCGGTGCCGGCGAAGCCGGTGGTGATGCCCGGCGGCAGGGCCATCTCCATCTCCGCCTGCCGGACGGCGTTCACCGCCTCGCCCAGCGAATGACCGGGCGCCACGTTGAAGGACAGGGTGACGGCGGGCAACTGCCCCTGGTGGTTGACCGTCAGCGGACCGGCGGTGCGCTGCACGCTGGCGAAGGCATCCAGCGGCACCAGCTTGCCGGAGCCGGAGCGCACATAGATGCGCGACAGGGCGTTGTCGTCCTGCTGGTACTTCGGCGCCAGCTCGATCAGCACCTGATAGTCGTTGGTCGGCGTGTAGATGGTCGAGACCTGCCGCTGGCCGAAGGCGCTGTAGAGGGTGGAGCGCACCTGATCGACCCCAATCCCCAACGTCGCCGCCTTCTCGCGGTCCACATGCACATAGGCCTGCGGGCTGTTGAGCTGGAGGTCGCTGGTCACGTCCTGCAGGATCGGGATGTCGTGCATCGCCCGCTCCAGCCGTCCCGACCAGGCGTACAGTTCTTCCGTGTTCAGGCCCTGGATGGTGTACTGGAACTCGTTCTTGGACGAACGGCCGCCGATGCGCAGATTCTGCACCGGCTGCATGTAGACCGCCATGCCGGGTATGCCGGCGAGCTGGCGGCGGAGTTGCTGGATCACCTCGCCCGCCGGCGGTCGCTCGGCGCGCGGCTTCAGCACAACGAACATGCGTCCGGTGTTGACCGAATTGCCGCCGATGGCGACGGACGAGGTCATGTTGGCAACCGCCGGATGCGCCTGGATGATTCGCGCCACCTCCTGCTGCCGCTCGGCCATGGCCGGGAAGGAGATGTCGGGGGCGGCCTCGGTCGAGACGGTGATCTGGCCGATGTCCTCGGTCGGGAAGAAGCCCTTGGGGATCGCCTGGAACAGCAGGGCGGAACCGACCACCGTCGCGATCATGACGAGCCCCATGACCGGGCGGTGCCTCAACGCCATCCGCAGGGTCACGGCGTAGCCGCGGTGCAGCGCGCTGAACCCGCCCTCCAGGACGCGGCCGAACCAGCCCTCCTTGGCCCCGTGGGGTTCGTGGGTCAGCATGCGGGCGCACATCATCGGCGTCAGCGTCAGCGCGACGAAGGCCGAGGCGCTGATCGCCATGGTCACCACCAGCGCGAACTCGTGGAAGACGCGCCCGACCACCCCGCCCATCAGCAGGATCGGGATGAAGACAGCCACAAGCGACACGGTGATGGAGATGATGGTGAAGCCGATCTCCCGCGAGCCCTTGAGCGCCGCCTCGAAGGGCTGCATCCCCTCTTCGACGTAACGGACGATGTTCTCCATCATCACGATGGCGTCGTCGACGACGAGGCCGACCGCCAGCGTCAGCGCCATCAGCGAAATGTTGTCGATGGAGAAGCCCATCAGATGCATCCCGCCCGCCGTTGCGATCAGCGAGATCGGCACCGTCAGCGCCGGGATCATCGTCGCCGTCAGGCGGCGCAGGAACAGGAAGATGACCAGCACGACCAGCGCGATGGTCAGGCCCAGCGTGAACTGCACGTCTTCCACCGCCTCGCGGATCGAGGTGGAGCGGTCGTTCACCACCTCCACCTTGGCGCTGGGCGGAAGCTGCGCGCGGAAGGTGGGCAGCAGGTTGCGCACCCGGTCCACCACGTCCACCGTGTTGGCGTCGGGCTGGCGCTGCACGGCCATGACGATGGCGCGGGTGCCGTTGTGCCAGCTCGCCGTGCGGGCGTTCTCGACGCTGTCCAGGACGTTCGCCACGTCGCCCAGCCGGACCGGGGCGCCGTTGCGGTAGGCGACGATCAGGCCGCGGAAGGCGTCGGCGTCGGGAAGCTGCGGGTTGGCGGCGAGGACAAGCTGCTGCCGGGCGCCGGACAGCGTGCCGACCGGCGTGTTGGCGTTGGCGGCGGCCAGCGCCTTCTGTAGCTCGTCGATGCCGATGCCGCGCACGGCCAGCGCGTTGGGGTCGACCTGGACGCGCACAGCGTATTTCTGCGCGCCGTAGATCTGCACCTGGGCGACGCCCGGCAGGGTGGCGACCTTGGGCTGGACCGCGGTCTCCGCGAAGTCGTTCAGCGACGACAGCGTCAGCGTCGGCGACGAGAGGGCCAGCATCAGCACCGGCTGGTCGGCCGGGTTCACCTTGCGGTAGCTGGGCGCGGTGGTCATCTCCGCCGGCAGGCGGCGCTGGGTGCGGGCAATGGCCGCCTGCACGTCCTGCGCGGCGGCGTCGATGTCGCGTTCCAGAACGAACTGGATGGTGATCGAGGTGTTGCCAAGGCTCGACGTCGAGGTGATCGTGTCGATGCCGGCGATGGTCGAGAACTCACGCTCCAGCGGGCTGGCGACCGAGGCCGCCATGGTTTCCGGGCTGGCGCCGGGCAGCGTGGCGGAGACGTTGATGACCGGGAAATCCACCCGCGGCAGCGCCGCGACGGGCAGTTGCCGGTAGGCGGCTAGGCCCCCCAGAACCAGCGCCGCCGTCAGCAGGATGGTCATCACCGGACGGCGGATGCACAGCTCCGAGAGGGTCATGACGCGCCTCCGGTGAGCGGAGCCTTGCCGTTGGCGCCCTCCTTTCCGCCGTTCCTGGCGGCGGCGACCTTGGCGCCGGGATACAGGCGGGACTGGCCGTCGACCACCACGCGCTCACCGGCCTGCACCCCGTCGGCGATGACCGCGATGCCCTCCTGGCTGCGCGCCACGGTGACGTTGCGGATCTCCACCGTGTCGTCGGGCTTGACCACATAGACGAAACGGCCCTGCTGGCCGGTCTGCACGGCTTCCTGTGGAAGCGTAAGGGCCTGCGGTTCGACGCGCAGGGTCAGGACCACATCCACGAACTGGCCGGGCCACAGCCGGGTGTCGGCGTTGGTGAACTGGCCCTTCACCAGGATCGTGCCGGTCTGCTGGTCGACCTGACTGTCCACGAAATTCAGGGCGCCCTCGGCGGGCGGGACGGCGGCGCCGGGGATGCCGGCGGTGACCGCCAGTGTGCTCGTCTCCATCGCCGCGCGGATGGTCGGCAGGTGGCGTTCCGGCACGTTGAAGGCGACGGTGATCGGGCGGAGCTGGGTCAGCGTGACCAGCGGCGTGGCGTCCGCCGCCCGCACCATCGTGCCGGGCTTGGCGTTCACCGCACCGGTGCGCCCGTCCATGGGGGCGGCGATGCGGGTGAAGCTGAGCGAGACCTTGGCCGCCTCGATGGCAGCCTGCCCGGCCTTCACCGTGGCCTCCAGCGCGTCGGCGGCGGCCACCGCGGCGTCGTATTGCTGGCGGGCGACGGTGTTGGAACGGACGAGCTGCTCGTAACGCTTCACGTCGCCACGCGCCTTGTCGAGATTGGCGCGGTCGCGTTCCAGATTGGCCTGGGCCTGCCGGAGCTGCGCCTCCAGCGCGCGGGAGTCGAGGGTGAACAGCAGGTCCCCCGCCTTCACCTCCTGCCCCTCGGTGAAATGGACCGTCTCGACCACCGAATCGACGCGCGCCTTGATCGCGATGGCGGCCACCGGCTGGACCGAGCCGATGGTGCCCAGCCGCTCCGGCACCGCGCGCTTCTCGACCGTCTGGATGACCACCGGAAGGGCGCGCGGTCCCGCCGGGGCGGCGGCCTTCGCCGTCTGCGCGTCGGCCCCGCCCGCCCGCTGCGTGTACCAGTAACCGCCGCCGATCAGCGCGGCCAGCAGGAGCGCAAACAGCGCTATGCGTTTCGTCACATCGAACTCCCGGTGGGGCTGCCCGGTCCGGCCGGAGCGCGCCATCCTGCCATAAGGCAATGCGGCCCATTATCGCAGGTGAGGCTTTGCAGGTTAATGTCCATCCTACAGCCATTTGGTAACAGACTGTAACAACGGCCATGGGATGCGGGGCGATTCGGCGATGCTGGACCTGAAGAACCTGGAAGCCTTCGTGTGGATCGCCCGTTTGGGCGGCTTCCGAGCCGCCGCAGGGCGGCTGAACACCACCCAACCGGCCATCTCCGCCCGCATCGCCCAGCTGGAAAAGGAGCTGGGCGTCCAGCTGTTCAACCGCGGCACGCGGCGGGTGACGTTGACGCTGAAGGGCATGGAGCTGCTGGACCATGCCGAACGGATGCTGACGCTCCAGGCCGAACTGGTGCACGCGGTCGCCGAATCGACGACCCTGCGCGGGCTGATCCGGCTCGGCGTGGCAGAAACCATCGTCCACACGTGGCTGAGCCGCCTGATCGAACGGGTGCACAACCGCTTCCCCCTGGTCAGCCTGGAGATCGAGGTCGACACCTCCATCCACCTGCGCAACGGGCTGCTGGCGCACGACCTCGACATCGCCTTCATGCTGGGGCCGGTGGCCGAACCGGACATGCGCAATGAGGCGCTGAGCAGCTACCCCATGGCCTGGGTGGCCAGCCCCTCGCTCGACCTCCCCGCCGGGCGGCTGGGTCTGGCCGATCTGGCGCGCTACCCGGTCATCACCTTTTCCCGGCAGACCAAACCGTCGGTGGCCATCCAGCAGATGTTCAAGCGGCCCGGCCTGCCACCGCTGCGCTTCTATGGCAACAGCTCGCTGGCCAGCATCGTGCGGATGACCCTGGACGGCATCGGCATCAGCGCCATCCCGCCCGCGGTGATCGAGCGCGAACTGGCCGAAGGGCTGCTGCGGCTGATCCCGGCGGAGGACCCGCTGCCCGACCTCGACTTCACCATCTGCCACCCGGTGGACAGCGACAACCCGCTGGTGCCCATCGTGGCGGACATGGCGCTGGAGATCGTGCGCGCGCAGCGGCATAGGACGCCGACTGATAAACGCCGTTTATCGCAAACGATCAAAAATGAAAATTTGACGGATCGGACGGATGCGTGAACCTTTAGGACACAACAGTTCGGTCACCGAGGTTTTGCCCGCCATGCAGTCCGTGACCCCAAGCACCCCGTTTCCCCTCGGCACCCCATCCGCCGCCCTGCTGGCGCGTCTGGCGATCCGCCGGGGAGAGCATCGCGGGCCGACCGCCGGACTGGCGCCGGGCCATGTGCAGGCGAACCTCGCCATCGTTCCCGCCGAGGTGGCCCCCGCCTTCGAACGGTTCTGCCGCGCCAACCCGGTGCCCTGCCCGCTGCTCGCCGTGTCGAAGCCGGGCGATCACCGCTTCACGGAGCTTGGAACGGACCTCGACCTGCGCACCGACTTTCCGCGCTATCGCATCTATCGCCACGGCCTGCTGGCGGAGGAGCCAGAGGACCTGCTGTCCGTCTGGCGCGACGATCTGGTCGCCTTCGCCATCGGCTGCTCCTTCTCCTTCGAGGAGGCGCTGCTCGCCGCCGGCCTTCCCGTCCGCCACATCGAGCGCGGCTGCAACGTGCCGATGTACGTGACGGATCGGGACTGCGTGGCCGTCCCGCCCTTCGCCGGGCGCATGGTGGTGTCGATGCGGCCGATGACGCCCGCGCAAGCGGAACGCGCCGCCACGGTGACCGGGCGCTACGCCGCCGTCCACGGCGCGCCGGTCCACATCGGCGACCCGGCGGCGCTCGGCATCCGCGACCTGTCGCAGCCGGAGTTCGGCGACGCCGTCCCGCTCACCCCCGGTGAGGTCCCCGTCTTCTGGGCCTGCGGGGTCACCCCCCAGGTGGCGCTCGCCGCCGCCCGCCTGCCCTTCGCCATCGCCCACAGCCCCGGCCACATGCTGGTCACCGACCGGCTGAACGCCGAGCTGGAAGGCGTGTCCCCTTCGGTCGCGCAACTCTTCAGACAAGAACAGGGAGCTTCATGACATGACCGCGATCACCCTGCGTACCCGCCTCGCCGCCGCCGCCTTCGGCATCGGCCTCTGCGCCACCCCGGTCGCGGCCTTCGCCGAGACCTGGGACATGCCGACCCCCTATCCCGACACAAACCTGCACACCATCACGGTGCGCCAGTTCGCCGAGGATGTGAAGGCGGCGACCAACGGCAAGATCCAGATCACCGTCCATTCCAACGGCTCGCTGGTGAAGCATCCGGAGATCAAGCGCGCCGTCCAGTCCGGGCAGGCCCAGATCGGCGAGGTGCTCATCAGCTCCTGGGCAAACGAGGACCCGCTCTACGGTCTTGATTCCGTGCCCTTCCTGGCGACCGACTTCGCCGCCTCCAAGAAGCTCTACGAGGCGTCGAAGCCCTATCTGGAGAAGAAGCTGGAGCGTCAGCGCCTGAAGCTCCTCTACTCGATTCCGTGGCCGCCGCAGGGCCTCTACGTGAAGCAGGAGATCGCCTCCGTCGCCGACCTGAAGGGGCAGAAGTTCCGCGCCTACAACCCGGCGACCACCCGCATCGCCGAGCTGGCCGGCGCCGTGCCGACCAAGATCGAGGCCGCCGAAGTGTCCCAGGCCTTCGGCACCGGCATCGTCACCGCCATGATGACCTCCGCCGCCACCGGCGTTGACACCAAGGCGTGGGACTTCGTGAACGTCTACTACGATGTGCAGGCTTGGCTGCCGCGCAACATGGTGTTCGTCAGCACCGAGGTCTGGAAGGGCCTGGACGACGCCACGAGGAAGGCCGTCGAGCAGGCGGCCGCCAAGGCCGAGGCCACCGGCTGGACCGAGTGGGAGAAGAAGACGGCGGAGCTGAACCAGACCCTGTCCGGCAACGGCATGAAGGTGCTGACCCCGTCCCCGGCGATCAAGGACGGCTTCGCCGCCATCGGCAAGACGATGACCGACGAGTGGACCAAGGCCGCCGGCGCCGACGGCGAGGCGATCATTTCGGCCTTCCGGAAGTAAGCGGCGGCGACGTTGGCCCCACCCTAACCCTCCCCCGCTTCGCAGGGGAGGGGATTTTAACTCCCTCCCCTGCGAAGCGGGGGAGGGCCGGGGTGGGGGCAACACGCCCACCACAAAAAACCCCCCGCCCGCTCTACCCGGAGGTGGTCGCGCCATGCGCACCGCATTGACCTTCCTTTACCGCGCCGCCGAGATCCTGGGCGCGGTGTTCCTGGTGCTGATCGCCGTGCTGATCGTGTCCCAGGTCTTCGCCCGGCTGGCCAACCGCATGGTGCCGGGAGCCGACGAACTGGCCGGCTACTGCATGGCCGCCTCCTTCTTCCTCATGCTCGGTCCGGCGCTGCGCCGCGGCGCGCACATCCGCGTCGGCGTGCTGGTCGACCGGCTGCGCGGCGGTCCCCGCCGTGTCGTGGAACTGGTCTGCCTCGGCTTCGGCACGGCGCTGAGCGGCTATTTCGCGTGGTACTGGCTGCGCATGACCTACGATTCCTACGATTTCGGCGATCTGGGACAGGGCGTGCTGCCCATCCCGCTGTGGATTCCGCAGGCCGCCATGGGCGTCGGGCTGGTCATTCTGGTGGTGGCCTTCCTGGACGACCTGCTGGCGGTGATCCGGGGGCGCGAGGCGTCCTACCAAAGCGCCGGCATGCAGAGCGAGGGCTGACCCATGGACCAGACGACCGCTTCCATTGTCGTCGTGGTGACGATGCTCCTGATGCTGGGGACCGGAATCTGGGTGGCCCTGGCGCTGGCCGGCGTCGGCTTCGTCGCCATGGCGCTGTTTACCACCCGCCCCGTCGGCATGGTCATGGCCACCAACATCTGGGGCGCCAGCACGAGCTGGACCCTGACCGCCCTGCCGCTGTTCATCTGGATGGGCGAGATCCTCTTCCGAACGCGCATTTCGTCGGACATGTTCAAGGGGCTGGCGCCATGGACGGGCTGGCTGCCGGGACGGCTGATGCACGTCAACATCGTCGGCTGCACGATCTTCGCCGCCGTCTCTGGCTCCTCGGCCGCGACCGCCGCGACCATCGGGCGGATGACCATCCCGGAGCTGACCCGGCGCGGCTACGACCCGATGATGATCGTCGGCTCGCTGGCCGGCGCCGGAACGTTGGGCCTGCTGATCCCGCCCTCGATCATCATGATCGTCTATGGCGTGGCGGCGGACGTGTCGATCGCCCGGCTGTTCATCGCCGGCGTCATTCCTGGGATCGTGCTGACAGGCCTGTTCATGCTCTATGTGGGCGGCTGGTCGCTGCTGAATCCCAACCGCGTGCCGCCGCGGGAGGCGCGCCAGAGCTTCGCGGAGAAGATCCGCGATACCGGGTCGCTGATCCCGGTCATGCTGCTGATCGTCGGAGTGCTCGGCTCCATCTACGCGGGCATCGCCACGCCGACGGAGGCCGCGGGCATCGGCGTTCTTGGATCGCTGCTGCTGGCCATGGTCACCGGCACGATGAGCTGGGCGACCTTTCGCGACAGCGTGATGGGGGCGGCGCACACCTCCTGCATGATCGGCTTCATCCTGGCGGGAGCGGCCTTCCTGACCGTCGCCATGGGCTACACCGGCATTCCGCGCCTGCTGGCGGAGTGGATCACCTCCATGCAGCTCTCCACCGCGGCGCTGCTGGTCGTGCTGACGCTGTTCTTCATCGTCATGGGCTGCTTCCTCGACGGCATTTCGATGGTCGTGCTGACCACCTCGGTCATCCTGCCGATGGTGCAGAACGCCGGGATCGACCTGCTGTGGTTCGGCATCTACATCATCATCGTGGTGGAGATGGCGCAGATCACCCCACCGGTGGGCTTCAACCTGTTCGTCCTGCAATCCATGACGGGCAAGAGCATCTTCACGATCGGCAAGGCCAGCCTGCCCTTCTTCGTGATGATGATCCTGATGGTAGCGCTGCTCTGGATCTTCCCGGGCATGGTAACGTGGCTGCCCTCGCTGATGATCGGGTGAGGAGCGGCATCATGGACGTCCGTTTCACCACGGCGGGCGACACCGCCTTCAACGTGGAGTTCGGCGAGGGCATCGACCGCCCCACCAACGCCCGCGTCATGGCTCTGCACGCCCGCCTGAAGGCCGCCGCACCGCCGGGTCTGGTGGAGACGGTGCCGACCTTCCGCTCGCTCCAGGTCGTCTACGACCCGGCGGTCACCAGCCGTCGGGAGGTCCAGGCCGCCGTCGAGGCAGAACTGGCCCACGCCGGTGAGGCGCCGGTCGAAGGCACCCTGTGGCGCCTGCCCGTCTGCTACGATCCCGATCTGGGGCCGGATCTTTTGGAACTGTCCTCTTCGCTCGGCCTGTCGGCGGATCGGCTGATCGACCTCCACGGGTCGACGGAGTATTTCGTCTACATGCTGGGCTTCATGCCAGGCTTCGCCTACATGGGCGACCTGCCGGCGGAGATGGAAAGGCCGCGGCGCAGCGAGCCGCGGGTCCGCGTGCCGGCGGGCTCCGTCGCCACCGCCGGGCGGCTGACCACCGTCTATCCGTGGGAGAGCCCCGGCGGCTGGCACCTGATCGGGCGCTGCCCGGTGCCGCTCTACGACGGCGCCCGTCCCTCTCCGGTCCTGCTCGCCGCCGGCGACCGTGTGCGGTTCGAGGCGGTGGACCGCTCCCGCTTCGACACCCTGTCCGCCGCCGCCACCGCTGGGCACTTCGATCCCGACACACTGAGGGCCGCATCATGAGCGCCCCCTGTCTTACGGTTGTCCGGCCAGGGCTGTTCGCCACCATCCAGGACCTCGGCCGCTTCGGCCATCAGGAACTCGGCATGCCGGTGGCTGGCGCGCTCGACCCCATCGCCCTGCGCCTCGCCAATGCGCTGGTCGGCAATCCGCTAGGCACGGCGGGGGTGGAGATCGCCCTGCTCGGCCCCGCCCTGAAAGTGGAAGCCGATGGCGTGCGCGTCGCCGTCGTCGGCCCCATGGCGCTGAGCCTGGAGCGCGAGGGGCAATCGCCCCAGCCGCTGGAACCCCACCGCAGCCACACGCTGGTGCGTGGCGACGTGCTGAAGCTGGGTGCGGTCACCGGGGCGGCCGTCGCCTATCTGGCGGTGGCCGGCGGCTTCGCGCTGGAACCGTTCCTGGGCAGCCTGTCCACCTACGTGCGCGCCGGCATCGGGCCGCTCGGCGGCAAGCCGCTGGGCGACGGGACGCGCCTGCCGCTCAACCGCAACGACGCCACACCGGGCGCCGACGTGGAGCTGCCGGAGCCGCCGGACTATGGCGGCGGGCCGGTGCGGGTGGTGCTCGGCCCGCAGGAGGACCGTTTCACGGCGGAGGCGGTGGAAACCTTCCTGTCGGCCACTTACAGCGTCGGCAAGGACGCCGACCGCATGGGCCTGCGGCTCGACGGCCCGACGCTTGCCCACACCGGCTCCGCAGACATTCCGTCGGACGGGCTGGTCACCGGCTCCATCCAGGTGCCGGGCAATGGCCAGCCGATCCTTCTGCTGAACGACCACCAGACGGCCGGCGGCTACGCCAAGATCGCCACGGTGATCTCCGCCGACCTGCCCCGCGTCGGCCGGCTGAGCCCCGGCGGCTCCCTCAGCTTCCGCGCCGTTACGGTGGAAGAGGCGGAGGCCATCCGGCGGCGCCAGGAACAGACCATCGCGTCCTGGGTCCGCGCCATCCGTCCAGTGCGCCCGGCGGGCGGCGTCGATCTGGAGGCGCTCTACGCGGAAAACCTCGTGTCCGGGGTCGTCGACATCGTCAACGGCAACGGTGACATCCTGAACCAAGAACAGATGTGCGGGAGGGCACCATGACCATCACCGTGAACCTGAACGCCGACCTGGGCGAGGGCTTCGGCGCCTACGACATCGGCGACGACGACTCCATGCTCGGCATCGTCGCCTCCGCCAACATCGCCTGCGGCTTCCACGCCGGCGACCCGCTGGTGATGGCGCGGACCATCCGGAACGCGGTGGCGAAGGGCGTCAGCCTGGGCGCCCACCCCTCCTACCCCGACCTCCAGGGCTTCGGACGCCGTCCCTTGCGGATGTCGGCGGCGGAGGTCGAGGCGATGGTCGCCTATCAGATCGGGGCGCTGATGGGCATCGCCGCCACCGCCGGCGGGACGGTCACCCATGTGAAGGCGCACGGCGCGCTGAACAACATGGCGGCGGTGGACGAGGGGCTGGCCCTGGCGATCGGGCGGGCGATCAAGGGCGTCGATCCCTCGCTGATCTACCTCGCCACCGCCGGTTCGGAGATGGCGCGGGCCGGGCGGACGCTGGGCCTGCCCACGGCGGAGGAGGTCTTCGCCGACCGCGCCTACGACGACAACGGCAACCTCGTGCCGCGCGGCCAGCCCGGCGCGATGGTCCACGACCCGGACGTGGCGGCCGCCAACGTCCTGCGCATGCTGGAGGAGGGGGTGATCCTGTCGGTCACCGGCACGCGCATCCCCTGCACCGTCCATTCCGTCTGCGTCCACGGCGACGAGCCGAGCGCCGTCGCCATGGCGAGCAACCTGCGCCGCACCCTGGAGGCCAAGGGGGTCCGCATCGTCCCCCTGCCGGAACTGCGCGACCGTTTCTAACGGTCGGCGATCATGCGGGCCGCAGCTTCGCTGCCTGTGCGAGGCTGGCGAGCGTGTCCAGGATGACCTGCGGGCTGACCGGCTTGCGCAGCACCACCAACGGCTGCCAGCGGTCGGACGTCAGGTCGTCCTCTCCCGCCTCCATCGACAGGAAGCCGGTCATCACCAGGATCGGCAGTCCGGCAGCCTTGATCCGCAACTCGCGGATCAAGGCGCGGCCGTCCATCCGCGGCATGCGCAGATCGGTGATGACGAGATCGGCGGGATCGGCGCTGTAGCGCTCCAGCCCCTCCTGCCCGTCCTGGGCCAGGGTCACGCGATACCCCTTGCGGGACAGGAAATCCTCCAGCGCCATGGCGGCCAGAGCTTCGTCCTCGGCCACCAGAACATGCAACGGAGCGGTGACAGGGTCAGGCATGAGCGCGCTCCACGTCCTGAACGGAGGGATGGGACACCGGCACGGTGATGGTGAAGCGGACGCCGCGGCTTCCGTTCTCGTGGGTCACGTTCGCCGCGTCGATCCGCCCGCCCATCGAATCGATGATGCCATAGCCGATGGACAGGCCAAGGCCAGAGCCCTTCCCGACCTCCTTGGTCGTGAAGAATGGATCGAAAATGCGCGGCAGTACGTCCGGGTCGATACCGCCGCCATCGTCGGTGATGGTGATGACCGCCCGCCCGGCGGTCATGTCGCAGCGCATACCCACCGCAATCCGCCCGGCTGCCGGCGACCCGTCGGGGTCGGCGCGCCATTCCAGGATGGCGTCGCGCGCGTTGGACAGCAGATTGACCAGCACCTGCTCCAGTTGCAGGGGACGGCCGCGCGTGACGCAGTCGATGGCCGGGACGTCACTCACGACCTCGATGTTCTCCAAGGCGAACTGGTTGGACACCAGCTCGACGGCGGAGCGGACGCTGGCCGCGGGGTCGAAGCGCTGGGTGGCGCCGTCGCGGCGGCTGAAGGTGCGCATATGGTCGATGATGCGGCCCATGCGCTCCGCCTGTTCCGACATGATGGTCAGCACCTTGTCCAGGCGCGCGGTGTCGGCGTCGCCGTCGCGCAGGCGGGACAGGGCGTTCTCGGCCCAGATCCGGATGATGTTCAGGGGCTGGCTCATCTCATGGGCCATGCCGGCGGCGAGCGTGCCCAGCGTCGCCAGCTTGGAGGTCTGGACCAGCTCCTCCTGAAGCCTCTTGCGGTCGGTGATGTCGCGGGAGCTGCCCAGAATCTGGACCACCTGCCCTCCCTCGCCGCGCACCGGCACCAGGACGGTGTGCCACGTGCGCCGTCCGACCGGAAGGTCCAGCGTCTCCTCGTAATCGATCGGGCCGCCCGCGGCGACGCAGGCGCTGTAGCGTTCGATCACCGCCGCGGCGGTCTCCGGCGGAACGGCCTCGCGGACCAGCCGGCCGCGGATGGTCTCCGGGTCGATTCCCGTCCCCCGCGCGTGGGCGGGGTTCAGCGTGTCGAAGGCGAAGTCACCGTCCGGCAGCACCGTGATGACGAACAGCCCCTCCGCCAGATTGTTGAAGAAGCTGGCGTAGCGCAGCTCGGCCTGACGCCGGATCTCGATCTCGCGCTGAAGGGCTCCGTTGGCGTCGGCGAGCTGGGTGGCGCTGGGCAAAGCGAGAGCCTTGGGCATCTGCACCCACAAGGCGACGGCGGTCAGCACCGACACCATTGCGGTCAGCGCCTTGATGATGCCTTCCACGGCATAGTCGGGATACCACAAGGTCCACAGGCTGAAGAAATGCGTCGTGCCGCAGGCCAGGATGAAGGCGGCGAACAGCCAGACGATCCAGGTGAAGGCCACGTCGCGGCGCTTCACGACGAAGTAAAGCAGCGCCACCGGAATCGAATAATAGGAAAGGCCGGTCAACACATCGGACACGATGTGCAGGGTCAGGATTTCCGGACGCCAGAACAGGCACACGCCGTGAGGCAAGTACGCGCTGGTGTCGAAGAAGGCTTCCACGCCACCGAACATGCCGCCCCTCTTTTATTCAGTCACCGTCCGCGGTCCAGCCGGGTCCGGAAACGCCACCGTTTCTCTGATCTTGCCCCAAAACCTTGAAGCACAACGCCTTGCGGCACCATGCCGCGGAGGCTGCGTCAGCAAACGCTACTCGAATCAGGCAGGAGGAGCAACACGCGGAACGCGATCCCGGCGAATGGCCAGCGCGTTCCGCATGGCTCTGGATGCACGTTACGCCGCGGTGTGCACCTTGCGGTTTTGCTCGCGGGTCTTCAGGAAGCGCAGAGCCGGAAAATCCTCCTGCGTGCGGTTCAGGTGCCAAGCGTTGCGGGCCAGGAAGACCAGCGCCCCGTCATGGTCCTCCGCCGCCGCCGAGCGGTTGAGGTCGAGGAACTTCTTGAGCTGGTCCTCGTCGTCCGTCTCGATCCAGCGGGCGGCGTCCACCCCCGCCCCCTCGAAGCGGGCGGCGAGGCCATATTCCGCCTCGATGCGGGCCGCCAGCACCTCGAACTGAAGCTGGCCGACCACGCCGACCACCCAATCCGCCCCGGTCAGCGGCTTGAACACCTGGGAGGCGCCCTCCTCCGCGAAATGCTCCAGCGCCTTGCGCAGATGCTTCACGCGCATCGGGTCTTCCAGGCGGACACGCTGCAGCAGTTCCGGCGCGAAGCTCGGCACGCCGGTGAAGCGCAGATCCTCGCCCTCGGTCAGCGTGTCGCCGATACGCAAGGACCCGTGGTTGGGGATGCCCATGATGTCGCCGGGCCACGCCTCTTCCGCCAGCTCGCGGTCACGGGCCAGGAACAGCACGGCGTTGTTCACCGCCATCAGCTTGCCCGACCGGACATGCTTCAGCTTCGCCCCGCGCTTGAACTTGCCGGAGCAGATGCGCACGAAGGCGATGCGGTCGCGGTGGTTGGGGTCCATGTTGGCCTGGACCTTGAACACGAAGCCGCTGAACTTGCCCTCGTCCGGCTGAACCGAGCGCTGCTCCGCCGGCTGCGGGCGCGGCGGCGGGGCGTTCTCGGCCAAGCCCTGGAGAAGCTCGCGCACGCCGAAGTTATTGATCGCCGAGCCGAAATAAATCGGCGTCAGATGGCCGGCGCGATAGGCTTCCAGGTCAAAGGGCGGCATCAGCCCGCGGGCCATTTCCACCTCCTCGCGCAGCTTTGCCACCGCGTGGTCCGGCAGAAGCTCGTCGAGGCGCGGATCGTCGAGGCCGTTGCACTCAATGCCGTCGTCGATCTCGTCGCCCTTGGTGCGGTCCATCAGGATCAAGCGGTCGCGGATCAGGTCGTAGCAGCCCAGGAAGTCGCGGCCCATGCCGATGGGCCAGCTCGCTGGGGTGACCTCCAGCGCCAGCGAGCTTTCGATCTCGGAAATGAGGTCGAAGGGGTCGCGGGCCTCGCGGTCCATCTTGTTGCAGAAGGTGATGATCGGCACGTCGCGCAGGCGGCAGACCTCGAAAAGCTTCAACGTCTGGCTTTCGATGCCCTTCGCGCCGTCGATCACCATGACGGCGCTGTCCACCGCGGTCAGCGTCCGGTAGGTGTCCTCCGAGAAGTCCTCGTGGCCCGGCGTGTCCAGCAGGTTGAAGGTGCGCCCTTCGTAATCGAAGGTCATGACGGAGGCGGTCACGGAGATGCCGCGCTCGCGCTCCACCTTCATCCAGTCCGACTTGGCGCGGCGTTGCTCGCCGCGGGCCTTGACGGCGCCGGCCATCTGGATGGCGCCGCCGAACAGCAGCAGCTTTTCGGTGAGGGTGGTCTTGCCGGCGTCGGGGTGCGCGATGATCGCGAAGGTTCGACGCCGGGAAACAGCGTCCAGAAGCTCGGACATGCGCGTTCCCGTAACTCAGCGGTGCAGACAACGGCGAAGAGGGCCGGGAGGCGGAACGCCCCACGGCCCTCTTCGTTCGGACGTATAGATAGCAGCGAAGACCGGCCCGTTCCAGCCTTCATCCCTGCCGCCAGACGGACGCAGGGATGAAGGGTTCCGGGGTGCCTTACAGGCTCAGCTCGGCGATCTGCACGGCGTTCAGCGCCGCACCCTTCAGGAGCTGGTCGCCGCAGACGAACAGGTCGAGGCCGTGGTCGCCGAAGATCAGGCTGGTGCGGATGCGGCCGACCTCGACGTCGAACTGGCCGGTGGCGTTCAGCGGCATCGGGTAGACGCCGTCCGCCGGCACGTCCTTCACCACCACGCCCGGCGCGTCGGCCAGCACGGCGCGGGCGGCGTCCGGGGTGACCGGGGACAGCGTCTCGACCGTGATCGCCTCGGAGTGGGCGCGGTAGGTCGGGATGCGCACCGCGGTGCAGCTGACCGGCAGGTCCGGGATCTCCAGGATCTTCCGGGTCTCCCAGGTCACCTTCATCTCCTCCTTCGTGTAGCCGTTCTCCTGGAAGGCGTCGATCTGGGGGATCAGGTTGAAGGGGATCGGGTGGCGGAACACGCTGTTGACGACCGGCTTTCCGTCGAGCTGGTTGCGGGTCTGCTCCTCAAGCTCGGCCATGCCCTCCGCACCGGCGCCGCTGGTCGCCTGATAGGTGGAAACGATCACGCGCTTCAGGCCGAACGCCTTGTGCAGGGGCCCGAGCGCCACGACGGCGATGGCGGTCGTGCAGTTCGGGTTGGCGACGAGCTTGGCGTCGCCCATTGCGTGGGCGTTGATCTCCGGCACGATCAGCGGGACGTTGTCGTCGTAGCGGAAGGCCGAGGAGTTGTCGATCACCAGCGCCCCGCCCGCGGCGATGGCCGGCGCGTGCTCCTTGGCGAAATCACCGGACACGGCGAGCAGGACGATGTCGTAACCCTTCACCTTCTCGACGTCGAACGCCACGAGGGTCTTCTCGCCGAACGGGGTCTCGACCGTGCGGCCGGCGCTGCGCTCCGACGCGAACAGGCCAAGTTCCGCGACCGGGAACGAACGGCGGTGAAGAACATCGACCATCTCGCGGCCGACGGCGCCCGTGGCACCGACGATGGCGACGCGGCGGGGAGAAGGAGAAGAGGTGCTCATGGGTGTGGTCCGTCCTTTGGTCTTGCCCGGATCGAGCGTGGACGGCGGCCCCAGATGCACCAAGGCCCCGTCCGTGTCCGGCGGGGCCTTCGTGGTGGGTGAAGCGTCTTACTCGATCAACGCACGCCACCGTCCGACGGCCCGCCGGAGCGGGTCGTTTTGGTAGTGGTGGTGGTGATGGCGAGCGAGCGATTCATAACCCGCTAGATAAACGAAAGGCGCGGGGCTTGTAAAGCGCCCGCGCCTTCGCATCACAATTTTTGTCCGGTGCCGGACAGGGCCGCGTCAGGTCTCGGTTTCGGCGGGATGTTCCGGCTTCACGGGGTGCACGTCCCAGATCTCCGTCGCATATTCCATGATGGTGCGGTCGGAGGAGAACCAGCCCATGTTGGCCGTGTTCAGGATGGCCTTTCGCGTCCATTCCTCCTGGTCGCGGTAGAGGTCCATGGCCGCCTGCTGCGCCTGGCAATAGTCGGAGAAATCCGCGGTCACCAGGAAGTGGTCGCCGCCGTCGGTCAGCGCCTGGAGGATCGGGTGGTAGCGGTGGGGATCGTCCGGCGAGAAGACGCCGGTGGAGATCATGTCCAGCGCCCGCTTCAGGCTGGGGTTCGATGCGATGACGTCGCGCGGG
Organism: Azospirillum brasilense; assembly: GCF_022023855.1. NCBI lineage: Bacteria > Pseudomonadati > Pseudomonadota > Alphaproteobacteria > Rhodospirillales > Azospirillaceae > Azospirillum > Azospirillum brasilense. Next base: position 544,549 of record NZ_CP059450.1, on the reverse strand, counting down.
TTGAAGCCGCCGCTGGCCCGCAGGTCGTTCACCTCCTCGGCGGTCAGGCCAAAGATGAAGATGTTGTCGTCGCCCACATGCTCGCGGATTTCGACGTTGGCGCCGTCCAGCGTGCCGATGGTCAGCGCGCCGTTCAGGGCCAGCTTCATGTTGCCGGTGCCCGACGCCTCCATGCCCGCGGTGGAGATCTGCTCCGACAGGTCGGCCGCCGGCATGATGATCTCCGCCGCCGTCACGTTGTAGTTCGGCAAAAGAACGATCTTCAGGTTGTCGTGCACCGACGGGTCATGATTCACCACCTTCGCCACATCGTTGATGAGCTTGATGATGAGCTTGGCCATGTGATAGCTCGGCGCCGCCTTGCCGGCGAAGATCTTGGTCACCGGCACCCAGGCGACGGTCGGGTTGTCGCGCATCTCGTTGTACAGCGCGATCGCCTGGAGGATGTTCAGGAGCTGGCGCTTGTACTCGTGCATGCGCTTGACCTGCACGTCGAACAGGCTGTCGACCTGCACGTCCACCCCGGTCTGGCGCGCGATGTAGGCGGCCAACCGCTTCTTGTTCTTGCGCTTGGCGCGGCGGAACTCCTCGCGGAAGACCAGATCGTCGGCCTTCTCGGCCAGCGCGCTGATCTGGCTGAGGTCCTTGATCCAGCCGTTGCCGATGCGGCTGGTGATCAGCGCGGCCAGCGGCTGGTTCGCCTGATGCAGCCAGCGGCGCGGGGTGATGCCGTTGGTCTTGTTGTTGATGCGCTCCGGGAATTCCGCGTGGAAGTCGGCGAAGACGGTCTGTTTCATCAGTTCGGTGTGCAGGGCCGACACGCCGTTGACCTTGTGCGAGCCGAGGAAGGCCAGATTGCCCATGCGCACCCGGCGGTCGCCGCGCTCGTCGATCAGCGACAGGCGGGACAGCCGCCCGTTGTCGCCTGCCGCCCGCGCCTTGGAGCGGTTCAGGAACTTGGCGTTGATCTCGTAGATGATCTGCATGTGGCGCGGCAGCACGCGCTCCATCATGCGCACCGGCCATGCCTCGAGCGCTTCCGGAAGCAGCGTGTGGTTGGTGTAGGAGAAGGTCGCGCGGGTGATGTCCCACGCCTTGTCCCAGGTAACCCCGTGCTGGTCCACCAGCAGCCGCATCAACTCGGCGATGCCGATGGCCGGGTGCGTGTCGTTGAGCTGGATCGCCGCCTTGTCCGGCAGGCTGTCGAAGTTGGAATGGTGCTGCAGATAGCGGCGCAGGATGTCCTGCAGCGAGGCGGAGGTGAAGAAATACTCCTGCTTCAGCCGCAGTTCCTTGCCACCCTCCGTCGCGTCGTTCGGGTAGAGGACGCGGCTCAAATTCTCGGTCAGCACCTTCTGCTCGACCGCCTTCATGTAGGCGCCGTCGTTGAAGTGGCCGAAGTTGAAGTCCCGGGTGGCGCGGGCCGACCACAGGCGCAGCGTGTTGATCGTGTCGCCGCCGTACCCGACCACCGGCGTGTCGTAGGCCATGGCCAGCACGCGCTCGGCGTCGACCCAGCGGTAGGCGCGCTCGCCAACCGAATCCCGGAACTCCTCGACGCGGCCATAGAACTGGACGGGGTACAGCACCTCCGGACGCGGGAATTCCCACGGGTTGCCGAACTGCAGCCACTGTTCCGGATACTCGACCTGCCAGCCATGCTCGAAGCGCTGCTCGAAGAGGCCGAACTCATAGCGGATGCCGTAGCCGTAGCCGGGCAGCGCTTCCGACGCCATGCTGTCGAGGAAACAGGCGGCCAGACGGCCGAGGCCGCCGTTGCCGAGCGCGGCGTCCGGCTCAGCCTCCACCACGTCGTCAAGGTTCAGGCCGATGCGGTCGAGTGCCTGACGGCACTGGTCGGTGATGCCGAGGTTGGCGAGGCTGTTGGTCAGCAGGCGGCCGATCAGGAATTCCAGCGAGAGGTAGTAAACGCGCTTGGCGTCCTGCTGGTAATAGGTCCGCGTCGTGTCCATCCAGCGGTCCACAAGGCGGTCGCGCACGGCCAGCGCCACGGTGTGGAACCAGTCGCGCCGGGTCGCCGCCCGCGCGTCCTTGCCGACGGAATAAACCAGCCACTCCAGAAACGAGCGCTTCAGCCCGTCGACATCCAGACTGCGGCGTTCGATCTCGCGGGACTTATACCGAGCGTCCATGTCTTGACTTTCTTCTTTCCAGGGCCAACTGGAGCGGCGGTTATTTAGCCGGTCTTCCATCGGCGGCAGTTTCCGGGGTCCATGGTTAAGCAACGTTTAAGTCGCTGCGGCCAACCAGTCGAAACGGCTAGGCCGTTCGTCCAGAGCAACAGCCGGGGCTTGCCCTTGTGCCAGACGCGCTGTGTCAAAACGAAGGCCACCTCCGCAGCGCGCCCATACCGGTAATCGCTGCGAAGCCCCGCTGGAGGGAGTAAGATGGCGTCCGTGTCAGCCTCTTTGAACCTCCCGATGCTCGACAATACCGAATCTGCGGACTCCCGCCAGGAGCTGCCCGGCGACGCCACCATCCTGCTCCGTCAGGCCCAGCCGTCGGACATCGCCGCTCTGCTGGCCATCGAGGAGCGGTGTTTCGCCACCGACCGCCTGACCCGACGTAGTTTTCAATATTTGCTCACGAAAGCCAAGGCCACAGGCCTTGTGGAAGTCCACAGCGGCACGGTCGTCGGCTACGCCCTGGTGTCCTTCCATTCCGGAACCTCGCTCGCCCGGCTCTACTCCTTCGCCGTCGACCCCGGCCACCGCGGCCAGGGCGTCGCCAAGCGGCTGCTCGCCGCGGCGGAGCAGGCGGCCCGCTCGCGGGACTGCATCTACCTGCGGCTGGAGGTGCGGCGCGACAACGCCGCGGCGATCGATCTCTACAAGAAGGCCGGCTACCGCGAGTTCGGCGTCTACACCGACTATTACGAAGACCATATGGAAGCGCTGCGGCTGGAGAAGCGCCTCGGCCACAGCGGCCCCAGCGCACCGCTGGGCGGGCCTCTGGTCCCCTATTACCAGCAGACCCTGGACTTCACCTGCGGCCCGTCGGCCCTGATGATGGCGATGAAGGCGCTGAAGCCCGCGGAGATCGAACTGGGGCGGAAGCTGGAAATCCGGCTGTGGCGAGAATCGACGACCGTCTTCATGACCTCCGGCCATGGCGGCTGCGGCCCGTTCGGGCTGGCGCTGGCGGCGGCGCGGCGCGGCTTCGCGGTGGACATCCACATCAAGGACAACGCCACCCCCTTCCTGGACAGCGTGCGCAGCGACGAAAAGAAGGAGGTCATGCGCATCGTGCACGAGGATTTCCTCGACGAACTGGAGGGCAGCGGTGCCACCGTCCGCCACAACACCCTGACCGCCCAGGACATGGCCGATGCGGTGGCGGGCGGGGCCATCCCCATCGTGCTCATCAGCTCCTACCGGATCTATCACGAAAAATTTCCGCATTGGGTCGTCGTGACCGGTGCCGACGACCGCTTTCTCTATGTTCATGATCCGCTTGTGTACGATCGTCACCACGCTCACATCGACCGGATGAACATGCCGATCCCGAAAGCCGACTTCGAGCGCATGGCCCGCTACGGAAAGGCCCAGTTGAAGGCCGCCCTTCTCCTGCGCCCCCAGTCCTGTGATCGGGCCTCCGATGGGGTCGCCGACTGATGCCCGCGCATCTCCTGGTCGTCGACCGCCGGGCGGACGTGAAATGGGCGAAGGACGGGCTGCCGGTGATCAGCGCCCGCGACTACATCGCCCACCCGGAGCAGGCGCCGCGCGGCGCGCGGGTGCTGAACCTTTCGCGCAGCTACCGCTATCTGGGCACCGGCTACTACGTCTCGCTGCTGGCGGAGGCGCGCGGCGAGCGGGTGATCCCCTCCGTCCGGACCATCCTGGACCTGTCGCAGAAGACCTTCTACCGCGCCCAACTGGCCGAGGTGGAGGAGGCGGTGCGCAAGGCGATCAAGCGGATGGACCACCCGCCGGAAGCGTCCTTCAACCTCACCCTCTTCTTCGGCCACGCCGACGACGCCCGGTTCCAGGACATCGCCCGGACGATCTTCGACCTGTTCCGCTGTCCCCTGCTGAAGGTTCAGGTGCGGCTGAAGGAGGGCTGGACCGTCCATGCCCTGGAGCCGCTGTCGCTGGCCGACCTTCGCCCCGACCAGGAGCCGCTGTTCCAGGCGGCGCTCGACGCCTACACCCGCACCTCCTGGCGGGAGCCGGCGGCGAAGGCGCCGCCGCGCTACACGCTGGCCATCCTGCACAACCCGAAGGAGGAGCTTCCCCCCTCGAGCCCGCGCGCGCTCCAGAAATTCGTCAAGGCCGGGGAAAGCCTGGGCATCGCGGTCGAGCTGATCGAGAAGAAGGACTACGCCCGCCTCGCCGAGTTCGACGCGCTGTTCATCCGCGAGACGACGAATCTCGACCACCATACCTACCGCTTCGCCAAGAAGGCGGCGACGGAAGGCATGCCGGTGATCGACGATCCGAACTCGATCCTGAAATGCACCAACAAGGTCTATCTGGCCGAGTTGCTGCGCGCCAACCGTATCCCGGCGCCGAAGACGGTGATCTTCGACAAGCGCGGGCTGGCGACGCTGGATCAGGAGATCCCCTACCCCATCGTCCTGAAGATTCCGGACGGCTCCTTCTCCCGCGGCGTCTTCAAGGTGCAGACCCGCAGCGAGCTGGATGCGACGGCCGAAGGCCTGTTCGAGCAGTCCGACGTGATCCTGGCCCAGGAGTTCATGTACACGGAGTTCGACTGGCGCGTCGGCGTGCTGAACCGGCAGCCGATCTATGTCTGCCAGTATCTGATGGCGAAGAAGCACTGGCAGATCGTCAAGCACGGCGGCAATGGTCGCGCCGAACAGGGCTCCGCACGCACGCTGGCCGTCGAGGAGGCGCCGCGCGAGGTCATCGAGACCGCCGTGAAGGCAGCGGGGCTGATCGGCGACGGGCTCTATGGCGTAGACGTGAAGCAGAACGAGCGCGGCGTCTTCGTCATCGAGATCAACGACAACCCCAGCATCGACCTCGGCGTCGAGGACGCCAAGCTGAAGGACGGTCTGTACCGCCTCATCATGGGCGAATTCCTGCGCCGCCTGGAATCGCGGCCGCGCAAGCCCGGCTCCGGAGCCTGAAAACCCCCTTCGGGCAGTTCCGCCATCCGTTTGGATGCCCCCCACATTCCGATCACTTCTCCTCCTAAGATGTTTTCGGCTGTGGCCGCCGGGGAACAAGCCTCTTCCCACCGCGTTATGAAATCAACGTCACCACGAACGGGAGCAACACCGAAGCGCATCAACGCTTTGGAGTTGCCCAGGCTGGAGAGCGGGAGACCGTTGATGACGACGAACTGCTCAATGTGCTGCGCCGGACCGACACCCGGACACTGCTAGGCAGCACCACCGCATTCTAAACCACCGACACGAATCGCAGAACCGGCGCGGCCACAGGACCGGCGCCGGAAGGGACCACGCGTCGAAAATGGGCGCGTCGAAAAAGGGATCGTCTCCCACCGAAGCCTCGGGAGTCTGAATCCCGCGAACTGAAATCTCGGGACGGGGGCGCCGTCACCACGGACCGGCAGCCCCGCCGAATGAAGAGAAGCTGGAGGAAGAGCAACAATGGCGTATTGTTTCGAATCCGAACTGATCCGTTGCATGCCGAACCTGCAGCGTTATGCCTGCAAGTTGACGCGCGACGTCAGCGCCGCCGAGGATCTCACCCAGGACTGTCTTGCCCGCGCTCTGTCCCGCCAGCATCGTTTCGAGCCCGGCACCAACATGCAGGCTTGGCTGACCACGATGCTGAAGAACCTGCATTTCAACAACCTCCAGCGTGAAAAGCACGTCACCAAGGTCGAACTGTGGGACGGCGCCATGTCGGTCGAGGCCTCGCAGATCGCACGGCTGGTCTTCCGCGACGTGGACCGCGCCTTCGGCGCCCTGACCCCCAGCCAGCGCAAGGTCGTGAAGCTGGTCGCCATCGAAGGGCGCCCCTATCAGGAGGCCGCGGAGAAGCTGAACGTCTCCATCGGCACCATCCGGTCCCGCCTGTGCCGGGCTCGCGAGCGGCTGAACAACCTGATGGCCGCCTAGGACGCGGCAGGGAATGCGCCGCGGGGTATGGCAACCGTACAACAGGTTGATTCTTCCATCGCATCGGACGGTCCGGCGCCGGAACAACCAACGGGAGCGGCTGTTACATCCCGCGTGCGAAACGAGTATGGCTGCTGCGGAGTGGCCGAACATCCACGGGGAACGATCGGATACGCTTCGCCAACCATTTGGCGGTATCAGCATCCTCCCCATAAGAAGAGGTAAATCACCACTCCCGACGCCGTGCCCGCCGCACTATATTGAACTCTGCGTCGCGGATCGTTTCCGTCTCGGGGGGATGGCCTCCGGAGACGTTCCGGGATCAAAAGATATGAAGCGTGTGACGATGAACCATATCAACGCATATCTTGACGGTGCCTTGGACGATAAGGAGCGTCAGGAGTTCGAGCAGTCCGTAGAGGACGACGCCGACGCGAAGGCCGTGGTGACCTTCCACAGGAGCCATGTGGATGAGCTTCACCGCCTTTACGATCCCGTGCTGGAAGAACCGGTACCGGCGCGCATGCTCGAACTGCTGAGGCAGCGCCGCAAGGACTAGCCCCCCGATTCCCGTGTTCCATCGTCACATGAGGGGCGACCGGACGACCCGGCCGCCCGCTTTTTTTGCCCGCACCCTGGCCTTCCACCAGCGCGGCGCGTTCTCCCGCATTTCCACGCGGCTTCCCCCTTCGGATCAACGCTTGCCCCTTTTACAGACCTGCGGCTTTTCCCATAAACAGGAGCCGCGGAAACGGAAGCTGGGCCATGGGCGCCCGGACCGGCGGGAACGAAGAGGATAGACAGCGTCCATGGCGCGCGGCAGGCCGGCACCGAACATCATTCTGGGTCCCGTCCTTTATTTCCGGGGAGAGCAAGGCGACCGCTGGTGGCTGTCCGCCCTCTTCGTGCTGGACGGCGACGCCGAACCCTATGATTTGCGGGTGGACGGCGTGACCCTGCCCGTGCCGCCCCGCCACCTCGCTCAATGGGGCAACCGGCATGTCTGGCGTTTCGATTTCGCCATTCCGCGCGGCGCCCGCGATGTCGAGGCCGCCTATGGTTTCACCGATGGGGCGTCGCCGGGGGACATCTGGGCGGTGACCGTGCCGGGACGCGCCTCGTCGCCGCGGATCGCCTATGTCTCCTGCAACGGGGCAGAGGACGAGGAGAAGATCGCCGGGCTGGACGCACCGCGCAACGCCCTGTGGGGTGATCTGCGCCGCCGTCACGAGGGCGAGCGCTTCCACCTGCTGCTGCAAGGTGGCGATCAGCTCTACGCCGACGCGGTGTGGCGCAAGCCGCCGCTGCTCAGCGCCTGGAAGAAGCGGACCGACGCCGCCCGCTTGGACGAGCCCTTTACTCCCGCCATGGCGGAGGAGGCGGCGGACTTCTACTTCGACCTCTATCTGCGCGTCTGGGGCCAGCCGGAAACCGCGGCGGTGACCGCCCGAATTCCCTCGGTGATGATGTGGGATGACCACGACATCTTCGACGGCTGGGGCTCCCATCCGGACGAGGAAATGATGTCCCCGGCCTGGCGCGGCGTCTACGCGGCCGCCCGCCGCCACTTCTCGCTGTTCCAACTGGCCGCCATGGAGGGCGCCCAGCCGGAATGCGTATGGGGCGCGCCCTTGGACTCCTTCAGCCAGGGGTTCCGGCTCGGCGATGTCGGCGTTCTGGCACTGGACATGCGCAGCGACCGCACCCCCCGCCGCGTTCTGTCGGACCGGGTGTGGGACGCCCTGCCGGAGTGGCTGGAACGCTTCAAGGGCTGCCGGCATCTGATCCTGATGTCCAGCGTACCGCTGCTCTACCTCGACACCGGCGTGATGGAGCGGGCGGTCGGCCTGTCGCCCGTCCGCGTCGGGATCGAGGACGATTTGCGCGACCAGTGGCGCAGCCCAGCCCACGCCGAGGAATGGCTGCGCCTGATCGGCCTTCTGGCGGAATTCTCGCGGCGTACCGGGTGCCGGGTGACCTCGGTGTCGGGTGAAATCCACGCGGGCGCGCGGGCCGTGCTGCGCGGCGGCGGCGTGGAGATCTGGCAGCTCATCGCGTCGGGGGTCGTCCACCCGCCGCCCGCCAAAGCCACCGCCTTCGCGCTGGAATGGCTGGCCGGCCGCAAGGAAACCCTGCCCAACGGCTATGTCTTCGAAATGCCGGCTTTTCCTGAATCGGGCAAGCGCATCATCCGGCAGCGCAACTGGTTGTCGCTAATCTTCGACGGCAAGGGGCAAATCCATGCCCGCTGGTCCGCCGAGGGCCAACCAAACCGCTACACCCAGGTGATCTGAACTCAGGTGATCTGAACCCAAGCGATCGGACCGGAGGAGCCCGCCGGCTCACTCCGACTGCGGAGACCGGCGGCGGTTGCGCAGATTGAGCGCATTGAGGAAGCTGGTGGCCTGCGCCGGCGTGGCCGGGCCGCCCGCTCCCGGCGCCTTGGCCGAAGTCGCCAGGAAGCCGCCGACGCGCGCGCGCAGCTCGACCGAATCGTGTGCCGCCTGATCGGCGGTCTCCGCCACCTGACGGCGCACGTCGGCGTCGAGCGTGTTGAAGGCGCGGGTGGCGAATTCGAAGGCCGGCTGGGACTTGGTGGCGATCACCTGCCGCAGCGCCTTGGAAACCAGAACCGTGTCCAGCCCGCCGGGGCCATCCACCCCATCCAGGACATCGGCCAGGATGCCGATGGCCTGCAGGGTCTGGTTGTCATCGAGCGAGATGGGCTCCAGGCCGTCCATGACACTCACTTCCGATGTGGTTTGCCGAAGCGTGGTTGAACCTGCGGACACCGCCGGATCTTTTGCCGGTGCGGGAAAGCATAGTCGGAGCGCCCCGCCGAGGCAATGCGCACGGCGTCAGGCCGCGCGCTTGGCACTGCGATTGACCAGGGCCACCCCGGCGACCGCCAGCGCCATGCCGGAGAGGGCCAGCAGCCCCAGCCGCTCCCCGAACATCGCCCAGGCAATCACCGCCGTGACCGGCGGGACCAGATAGAACAGGCTCGCCACACGCGCCGCCGCACCGTGCCGGATCAACAGGAACAGCAGGAAAATCGCTCCCACCGACAGCACGAAGCTGAGCCACAGCAGGGCGAAGACGAATTCGCCGGTCCAGTCGATGCGCATGGTTTCGAACAGCGGGGCGAGCACCGCCAGCACCGCCGCCGTCGCCGCGTACTGGATGGCCGCACCGCTGCGCAGGTCCATCGCCGTGCCGTGGCGCTTCTGGTAGAGCGTCCCGAAGGTGATGCCCAGGAGGGCAGCCAGCGCCAGCCCGATGCCCAGCGCATCGGTCGAGTCGAAGTGGAGCTTCTCGCCCACCACCAGCCCGACTCCGGCCAGCCCCATCAGGAACCCCACCCATTGCCGCCCGCTCACCCGTTCGCCCAGCAGCGGGCCGGAAAGGGCGGCGGTCAGCAACGGCTGGATGCCGACGATCAGAGCGGTCACCCCCGCCGGCATGCCCTTGGCGATGGCGCAGAACACCCCAGTCAGATAGACGCCGTGCACCAGCAGCCCGGCCAGCGCGATCCGTCCGGCCTCGGCCCAACTTTTCGGCCAGGGAGCGCCGGTGACCAGGGCGACAAGGCCGAGGATCACGGCCACCAAGCCAAGCCGGACCAGCAGGAAGGTCAGCGGCTCCGCGTAGGGAAGGCCATATTTCGCGCCGATGAATCCCGTGCTCCACAGCAGCACGAAGACGCCCGGCATCAGGCGCACCCAATCGGGCCGCCCGCCCGCGGCGGCGGTGGTCGCTTGCACGGTCATCGCTTTTCCTCGACTCCTATCCCCGCGCCTGCGCGCCTTCCGCGGTTGGAACCTCGGCCGCCAGAGACGGGACGTCCGGGGCGGGCGCGACGCCGGACAGGTCCGGCTTGGGCGCTTCTTCCACCGCACGCGCTTCCGCCACGGGCGTCACGGCCTCCTCCACAGGCTTCGGCGGCGGGTTGCGCCGCGCCTCGGCCACCGACTGGAGATGGGCGCGCAGGCTTGCGTCCTTCTTCACCAGCCGATGGAAGTCTCTCACATCCAGGACCAGCAGTTGGCAATAGCCCATCGCACGCACATCGGCGTTGCGCCGTTGGCGGGTCAGCAGTGCCATCTCGCCGAACACCTCCCCAGTGCCGAGCTGGACCGGCTCGTCCAGACCCGGAACCAGCACCTCGACGGCGCCGGACGCGATGAAGAACATGGCGTCGCCGCGCTCGCCACGCCGGACGATGGTCTCCCCGGGCAGGACCAGCCGTGGCTTCAGCAGGGTGGCGATGCCACGCAGACGGTCACCCTCCAACCCCTCGAACAGCGGCACCCGCCCGACGAGGTCCATCAGATCGAGCCGCAGATCGAGCTTCGGCAGGGCGTCGAGCGCGCGGCGGCGGTCGTCCAGATCGCGTTGCAGATCGCTCAGGATTTCCTGGCTGATGATCGATTCGGCGAAGAGCGCCCGGTAATCCGCCTCCTCCAGCCTCAGGGCGGCGCGGCTGACGTAGCGGCTCTGCAGGATCAGCGCGTAGTCGGGATACTGCAGCTTCAGCGCCGCCAGGGCCTGCTCGACCATGGCGAGGCGGACGGTCAGGATGCCTTCCAGCTCGCAGGCGACGTCGGTGCCCAGCACATGCCCGACCTTGTCGTTGATGAACTCCAGAAGTTCGCGCTGCACGGTGCGCACGCCGAGAAGAATCTCGAACCGGAAGGCGAGCCGGCGGGCCAGCGGCGCGTGAATGCCCAGCCGGCGGTGCAGCAGGCTGGCGACCCTCATCCAGGGCGTGAAGGAGATGAAGGGCTCCTCGAAGGCACGGTAACCGGTGCGCCCCTGGGTCTTCACCGCGTCGAGCAGGCGTCCGGTGCGGCGGTTCAGCAGTTCCGCCACCCCGCGCGACAGGATGCCTTCACGGAAATGCTCGTAGTACAGCTCCTCCTCGCGGTTCACCAGGATGACGAGGCCGATAGTCACGCGGTCCTCGTTGTTCAGCGGCGCTTCGGTCGACCGCTCCCGGACGATGGCGTCGAGCCGGTCGCTGTATTGCGACACAATGGACCCGACGGCCTGCTCGTCGACCTCGTAGCGGTGGGCAAGCCCCTCCACCCGCTCACGCACGCCGGTCAGCGACAAAGCGAGCGCTCGGTTGCGCATGGCGTGCTCGACCGGCGACAGCTTGTTCAGGCCCAGAAGATTGATGACGGCGCGCAGCGTCGTGCCGTTGATGAACAGCGTGTAGAAGACGAAGCCGGTGACCAGCACCGCGACGAAGCCTTGGACCCGGTCGGGCACACGCCCGTTCTCGGTGACGGCCAGGGCCAACGTCAGCGACACCGCGCCGCGCAGGCCGCCCCACAGCATCACCGCTTTGTAGGCGTGGCTGACGCGCTGTGCCAGACCGGCGCCGGACAGCAGCGGCAGCAGGCCGAACAGCACCAGCGCGCGGGACACCGTCGCCGCCCCGACCACGACCAGCACCAGCCCGACGTCGCTCCAGCCGATGCCGCCGAGCAGGCGCGGCACCAGCAGCGCCGTCATCAGGAAGATCAGCGAATTCGCCCAGAAGCCGAGCTGCTTCCAGACATGCTCCAGCGCCCCCCAGGTGGCCGGGGAAATGCGCGTGCGCCCGACCGAGCCGACGACCAGCGCCGCCGTGACCACCGCCACGACCCCCGACGCGCCGACGTAATGCTCCGCCAGCACATAGCTGAGATAGGCGAGCGCCACGGTCAGGGTGATCTCGGCCATCGGCTGGTCACGCACCGGCTCGACAATCATGCAGACCACGCGCCCACACACATAGCCGGTCAGCACGCCGCCGGCGAAGTCGCGCAGGAACTCCATCGCCGCTTCGGTCGCCCCGCCATGAGCGTTGCGGGTCAGCATGCCGAGCAGCAGCGTGAACAGCGCGATGGCCGCGGCGTCGTTCAGCAGGCTTTCGCCCTCGACCAGCATGGTCAGGCGGCGTGGCGCACCGAGATCGCGGAAAATGCTGACGACCGCTGCCGGGTCGGTGGTGGCGACGATCGCCCCCAGCAGCAGGCAGGCCACCAACCCCATCGAGGTGAAGAGGGTCAGCGCATAGCCGACGGCGAAGGTGCAGACGAACACCGCCACAACGGCCATCAGCAGGATCGGCCACACGTCGTCGAACAGCCGCCGCACGTCCACCGCCAGGGCCGTTTCGAACAACAGCACCGGCAGGAAGACGTAAATCAGCACCTCGGACGAGATGTCCATCTCGGCCAGGGAATTCAGGAAGTCATGAAAGGGACCCGTGCCGCCCTGGCCGGCAAAAGTCTGGATCACCAGTCCCAGCGCCACGCCCACGGCGGCCAGCAGCACCGTGTAGGGCACCCGCAGCCGGGCCGCCAGCGGCGGGAGCAGGCTGACCAGCGCCAGAAGGCCGGATACCGCGAGGACATAGATGACGATGACGTGCATGGGGCTGCCTTGCCCTTTGAGGGGCCTTGGGGAGTCGCGGCGCACGGTATCGCCCGATTGGGGCGGGAGCAAGGTCAGGATAAGGGACAAAGCTGTTCCGTACGTGTGACCGGACGTACGGTCCGGCCACACCCGTACGGATGGGAACGTACAGGGCTTGCGCCCCGTCAGGCCACCGCCCCCGTCAGGCCACCGCCAGCGTCACCGTCATGCGGAAGCCGCCGGTGGAGCGGTTTTCGGCGCGGACCTTGCCACCGAAGGCCTCGATGTTCCGCCGCACGATCCACAAGCCGATACCGAAATGGGTCGCCTCGGCCTGGTTCTGGGCCGCCGCGTCCTCCGGCATGCCCCGTCCCGGCTCGCGCTGGGAGAAGTAGCGTTCGAAGATGCGCGGCAGGTTCGCCGGATCGACGCCCGGCCCCTCGTCCTCGACCACCAGCTCCGCCCAGGCGCCGTTGCGCGACAGGCGCACGCTGACGGTGCCGTCCGGTGGAGAGAAGCTGACGGCGTTCTCAACCAGATTCTCGATGACGGTCTCCAGGATGTCCTCGCTGGCCCGCACGACCACCCCGGACTCGATCCGCGAGCGCATGTGGAGCTGCCGTTCGGCAAGCAGGCTGGTGTAACCGCCGGCCATGCGCTCCACCAGATCGGACAGGTCCACCCGGCGGCGCGGCGGGACCAGCAGATCGGCGGCGGCCTCGTCCATGCGCCGCCCGAAGGAGACCAGCCCGTCGAGCTTGTCGACCGACTTCTCGATCATGGTCAGGGCGCGCTGGCTGCGGTTGTCCTCGGCGGACAGCGAGCGGCGCAGCGGCTCCACCGACTGGCGGATGACCGCGATGGGCGTCTTGTAGGCGTGGGCGTTGTCCTCCGCCGCGCGGCGCAGCGACCGCGCGCTTTCGCGCAGGGTGTCGACCAGCCGGTCGAAATCCTCGGCCACCCCGGACAGTTCCGGCACGGTGTTGCGGTTGGTGAAGGACCCCTGCCCACTCTCGCCGATGCCGCCCGACACGATGTCGCGCGCCAGATCGCCGAACCGGTGCAGGTTGCGCCAGACCCCCAACAGCACCGCCATCACCAGCGCCGCCATGACGATGTAGATCATCGCCGCGGCCTGGACGACCGGCGTGCTCCAGTAGGGGCGTCCCAGGGAGGATTCCAGATAGCCGCCGGCGGTGTGGCTGGTCACCAGCGCCCAGCAGCCGAAGGCCGTGTTGATCGGCGTGACCGAGGTCAGAATCTCGTAGCCGCCGGAGGCGCGTGGCAGGCGCAGCGCCAACGGTTCGTTTCCGGCGCAGGAAGCGCCCAGCCGGTCCAGCACCCCCTGTTCGAGGAGCTGGTGCCGCTCGGCGTCCAGATCGTCGGTGGGCACCGACGGGGCGGCGGCGACGTAATAGAAGCCGTCGCTGCCCATCAGGTTGTTGCCGGCCAGGGCGCGCGGCCGGACCAGCAGCTTCAGCCGCGTATTCCCGTCGGCGAAGCGGCGCAGGATGGGGCCGAGCTGCGGCAGGGCCGCGCGGTTGGCGCGGGACAGGTCCGGCTCCAGCGCGCGGGCAATCAGCTCGCCCTGCCGCTGCGCGCTTTGCAGCAGCAGGGTCTGCGTCGTGGTGTCGGCCCGCTGGAACTGATCGTAGATCAGCACCGGCACCGCCAGGAAGACGATGGTCAGCAGCGCCAGCCGGCTGGCCAGCGAGTGCCACAGCCACCGCAACCGGCCGCCGGGGAAACCCGCCATGGAGAATCCTCCCTTGGTGAGTTCCGCCCCGTCCCGCGCGCCGTCGGGCCCATGGGCCTCAATCGGCAGCAGCGCCATCGACCATCACATCCGCGTCGTCATCCCGCGTGCGGCCCGTGCCGCCGGTGCCGTTGCCCCAGCGGTAGCCGAAGCCCGGATAGTTCTCGATGCAATCGAACTCGGCGTCCACCACGCGGAACTTCTGGCGGATGCGCTTGATGAAGGCGCGGACGTTGGCGCGGTAGCCCGACGGGCCGTAGCCGGCCAGGAAGCCCTTGCCATGCACAAGGTCGTAGATCTCGCGATAGGACACGTCCTCTTCCGGGCGGGTCGCCATCAGCTTGACGATGTTGAACTCGGTCAGCGTCAGGTCGATGCGCTTGCCGTTCCACAGGGCGCGGCTGTTGTCCAGGCGCAGGTCGAGGTTGCCCAGCGCGTAGACGGATTCCTTCGGCCCCTCGGCCTCCTCGGGCGTGCCCTTGGAGCCATCCACGATGAGGCGCATGCGCTTCAGCAGGATGGACAGGCTACGCGACTTCTCCACGAAGTCGAGCGCGCCGCCGGCCAGGGCGGCCTCTTCATAAATCTGATCCGACAGCACGGTGAGGAAGATCACCGGCAGGTCGATGCCGCGGGAGCGCATCTGGCGGAGGACGTCGATGCCGTCCATCTTCGGCATGCGCCAGTCCAGCAGGACGATGTCCACCGAACCGCCCTCGGCGAAGAAGTCGAGCGCGGGTTCGCCACGGTCGAACGTGATGACCTCATACCCCTCGTCGGCGAGGTTGAGGCTGAGGGATTCGCGGAACAGGTCGTCGTCGTCGACCAGCGCCACGCGGGCGACGGCGGCCTCAGTCATTGCGGACATCCCAGCCTTGGGCAAGGAGTTGAGCGAAGCATCGTTTATCGACATCTGGGACATTTTCGCTGCTCTTCATATCGTAGGAAAGGGCACGGAAGTCCTGGGAGGACGTCATGTCCATGAAGAAGAAGACTTTGAGCGAGCAATCGCCCTTAGCGTAATGCCACACCTTTGCAGGTGGCGCCTCTTCCGTTGCGGCAGGGGTGC
This sequence comes from Azospirillum brasilense, assembly GCF_022023855.1. Classification (NCBI taxonomy): domain Bacteria; kingdom Pseudomonadati; phylum Pseudomonadota; class Alphaproteobacteria; order Rhodospirillales; family Azospirillaceae; genus Azospirillum; species Azospirillum brasilense. The sequence goes on along the minus strand of NZ_CP059450.1, from coordinate 529,240 downwards.
CCAGGAGACGCCGGGTCTGGACTTGGTCCAGGCCGACGAGCGTTTCGGGGGACAGGGTGGCAGGCGGGCTGGCGCCGCCGAACGGTACGGGGGGCAGCCCCGCCACCTCTGTCCCAGCCATGGCGATGACCTCGGCGGCGGGACCGGTCCCCGGACCGCTCACCGCCGGCGTGGCCGCCTGATCCTTCCCCGCGGTCTTGACGCGCGGAGGAGCAGGCTTTGTCTTCGGCACCGGAACGGCCATGGCGGTCGGTCCGGCGGTCTGCGTTTCGGGAGGAACCGTGGTGCCGGGGCACCCGGCCAGCAGAAGAACCGCCAGCACAAGGCCCGCCTTCCGCCGCCGGCACCCCACTCCGGCTTTGGTTCCAGCCACTTCGCATATGGTACCCGTCATCGTCATCGTCGGGCCTTTCAAGCAACGTGGTTGAATTCGCGGGCGGTGTTGCTGGCCCCATGCCTGCACTTGCCGCCTCCGTGAGATCAAGGTCAGTCCAGTCTGGTTAATGTGGCGTTAAACCCCTGTTTGATACCCCCTTTTTGCGCACATTTGCGGCCAATTTTTGTTCCTACTCCTATCGATAGGTCGGATTTTGAACTAATTTGCCTATTTGTGGGTTAGGTGGCAGGGCATCGACCGCCTCAAATACCCATACTTCCCTTTGGCTTATCCTGTGACGGGAAAAGCACGGGGAGGCCTTGCGCACGGCGCGTGGCACCATGCGCCCATGGGTGCGAAAACCGGCGGTTGGGAAGGGAAAAAGGAAAGGGCGAAAAAGAGCCCCAAAAACAATCGGCGGCGGAGCCACCCGGGTATGGCCCCACCGCCGGTCAGCCGGACGGGCAACAATATCGGTAAGATGAGAACACCGCGATGGCGTCTCACAGGATGTTGCCGCTTGAACTCCAGCCTTCTATCCGACCGTCGTTACCGCCGGTCGGCACTGTGCGTACAATGCTTTTCGAGCATCAACCTTCACGCCGACCATCCTGCGCCGGACCGAGGCCGTCGTCAAGACCGCGTGGACTGCGAAATGGGCTGGATTACCCAGATGGCGATACTGCCGAAGGTGATCGCCCAACGTGCACGAAGGGGGTGCCCTGAGCTTCGGCGCACCGATGCTCTTACGCGAGCAGATTGACCGAACCAGACAGGGCGGGCATCCCCAGATCCGTCCCACCGAGCGCCGCGAGGCTGTCCGCCGAAGGCATGATTGCGTCCTCTCCGGCGGCACCGTCCGGCTCTCCGGAACCGCCGTCCGTGCCGTCCGGATTGGTCATGGCCTCCACAAAATCCTTCAGTGTCGTGCCGGACCCGAAGGCCGCTTGACGCAGTTCGTTGACGTTGTCCTGCGCCTCCTCCACGACCTTGTCGTAATCCTTGAAGGACTCCCGCCGCGCCTTGCGCCGCTCTTCGGCCTGATCCAACTCGTTGGCGGCCTTTGCTTCGGCGATGATCGACTTCGCCTCGGCAAGGACGGCCTCCACCCGACGCCCGAATTCGTCGGCCTCACGGTAGCGCGACATCTTCAGATCGTTGTCAGCCATCATCCGCTGGATGTAGTTGCGGATCCGCTCGCCCAGCGGGGCGTTGGGGGTGGCGTTCAGGCTGGGCGCCACGTCCTTCATCAGTTGCTGGAGGTCGGTCCCCTGCCCGTCCTCGGCATCCTCGTCGGTTCTCCCTTCAGCCCGGTCCTTTTCCTTTTCTTCTTCCGTTTTCTTAGCCGCCGTCTTCTCGGTAGCCGCCGTTCCAGTGGAGGACTTGCCGTCCGATGGCGGCTTGCCATCCGGAGCAACGCCCGGGGCCGTGGCCTGCCCGGCCAGACCGGCGGCCTCCGCGGCGACAGCCTCGGCGGCACGCGCCTCTCCGTCTTCCGCCGCCTCTTCGCCGGCCGCCATATCCTTAGCCGTGCTTGTGCCGTCGGCGGCCGCAGTGTCCGTCGGCAGCGCCGGGGCTGGCGGCGTGTCCTGCGGCGCCCCTTCGGTCAAGGCGCCCTCAGCCGTCGCGCCGTCGCCGCGGATGGTCACCGTGACATCGACGGCGATTTCCGTCTGAACCATGGTGATGGAGGTGCGGGTGGTCGTCCGCTCGATGGTGATGCCGCCGATGGACGGCGCCCCCGCCCCGCCGGGAAGTCCCATCTCCGCAGCGGCGGCCACGCCGGCGCCATATTCTTTCGCCGCCCGTCCGGCCTGCTTGGCGAGGATCGCAGCCTCCCGCGCCAGCTGCACCAGCTTTTCCCGGTCGCCATGGTTGTGGCGCATCATCATCTTCAGTTCTTCGATCTTGCGCTCGACCTCTTCCAGCCGTTGCGCGGCGACGGCCTTCGGCCCGCCGACACGCTTGGCCTCCTCCAGAGCGTTGACCACGGCGGTGAAATTCTTCTGCTGCTCAGGCGTCATGGTGAAGGGCAGCTTTGCCTGGTCGGCCTTCTCGGTCAGGACCTGCTTGGCGTCCTTGCCCTCCATGGCCTCCAATGCCCGCTCCCAGTCCTTCTTGGCTTTCTGGAGCTGGAAAAGGCTGTTCTGGCCGTTGCTCAGAGCGGAAAAAATGCCGTTCACGGCCGCCTCCTCCGGTTCATTGGAACCTTCGCGAATTCGCGGAGAAGTTTAGCACACTTTCGCGAGCCGTCCAATTCCGACAGCACCATTAGAATCGGCGCCGGCAACCCCGCGTTGCCGCGCAGGAACGCAATACACACCCTGGAACTCCGATGCCCATGAGTGTGTTTGATTCCCGACATCGGACACCGCAAAGCGCGGCGAATTGCCGCAGGCCGCGGACCGGAACACATCCGCAGCCGACCCCGAGGAGGAAAACAGATGGCAGACCGCGATACGTTGGGCACCGGCGAACCGAACCGCAAGACGCCGGACCCGATGGCGAACAGTGGATTGGGCAACGATCGTTCGCAGAACCGGGGTTCCTCGGACGACTTGAACCGGATGGCCGGCGAAGCAGCTGATGCCGGCCGCGACACCCTCGGTGCCGCGCAAGGCCGCATCCGCTCGCTTCTGGAGACGCAGACGGACCGCGCCGCCGACCAGTTGGGCAGCGTCGCCAACGCGCTGCACAAGGCTGCGGAACAGCTGAACGAGGAGAACAACGGCACCGCCGCCCATTACGCAGGACAGGCCGCCGACCGGGTGGAGCGGGTTGCCGACATGCTGCGCAACTCAACTGTGGACGACATGGTCGGCCAGGTGGAGCGTTTCGCGCGGCGTCAGCCGGAGGTCTTCGTCGGCGCCGCCTTCGCCGTCGGCTTCCTGTTTGCCCGCTTCGTCAAAAGCTCCGGAGAACGGCGATTTCGCGGCGCGTCGTCGTCGCATCTGACCGGTGGGTACGCCCGGCACGACCGTGGATACGGCGGTCGTGACCAGGACCATCACGACTACCGTGACTTCGGGCTGCGCGGCGCCGACCGCGCTGGGCAGGAGGCTCTGCGCACCGACCATGACCTCGCCGGCCATCGCCGCGCCGGTCCCGGCGGGCTCGGCGCGTCGGCCTCGATGGGGGGAACCGGTGCGGCGCAGCCGCGGTCCGGCCTGTCGTCCGGCTTCGCCTCCTCAGGCATGACGTCGGCCGGCATGACGTCGGCGACAGCCATAAACTCGGCCGGCGGCGGGATCGGCCGCAACCAGGAGAGTCCGCGTCCGCTGAATACCGCCACCGCGGCGACCACCGCTGCCCGCACCCGCGACGCCGCTGAAATGGTCGCCGGCTCCGCGCCCGGCACCACTCAGGGCAGCACCAGCGAGTCCAAGCCGATGTCCGGCAACAACCCGATCCAGGGGATCAAACCATGAGCGCTGCGGAGGACCGTTCCTACGATCCGCGGCAAGACCGACCCATCGCCGGCCTGTTCGCCGATCTGGCACGGGAGACCACCAACCTCGCCCGCACCGAGATCGAATTGGCCAAGGCGGAGCTGACCGAAAAGGCCGGACAGGCGGCGGGCGGCGCAGCCTATGTCGTCGCCGGCGGCCTGATCGCCTTCGCCGGCGTCCTGGTCCTGCTGGCCGCGGCGGTGCTGGCCCTGTCGAAGGTGGTCGAGCCCTGGCTGGCCGCCGTCATTGTCGGGGTCGTCGTGCTGGTCATCGGCGGCGTGCTGGCGATGATCGGCAAGAAGCGGCTCAGCCCGGAGAATCTCCAGCCGCAACGCACCATTGAGACGCTGCGTGACGACAAACGCTGGGCCCGCTCCCAGCTCGCCCGATGAGCGGCCCATGAGCGACGGACCGAAGAACGGCGGTGAGAAGGGGCGCGGAACGCCCCGCGACTACGACGCGATGCAACGGGAGATCCGCGAACGCCAGGCCCGGATCGGCGACACGATCCAGGTCCTGAAGCGAAAGACCGCGCGGCTCGCTCCCCGTCACCTGATGGAGCAGACCATGAACCGGATGCACACCACCACCGGCGGCTACGGCGAACGCGCCCAGGACCGCTATTACGAGCCGATCCGCAACCAGACCCACCAGCGGTCCCACTCGGTCGGCGAGACCATGCGCAGCAACCCGATCCCGCTCGCCATGATCGGCATCGGTGTGGGCTGGCTGGCCCTGACCGCCTCGGGTTACGACCGGCGCATCGCGCGCAGCGGCACCATGCACAACGTCCGCGACCGCGCCGGCAACGCCGCGCAGTACGCCCGCGACACCTTCTACAGCGCCGGCAACAGCGTGCGCGAGGCCGCCAGCCACGTCTACGAGCGCGCGAGCGACGCCGTGGACGAGGCCGGCGACCGCGTGCGTGGGCTGACCGACCAAGCCCGTGACCGGACGCACAACATGCGCCGGGACATGAGCAGCCGCGTGGACAGCCACATCGGCAACCATGGCGGCAACCATGGCGGCGCCAGCCATTTCCGGACATCGGACCGGCTGCACAGCGCGACCGGACGTTTCTGGGAGATGGTGGACGACCATCCGGTGGTGGCCGGCATGATGGGCGTCGCGCTCGGCGCCGCGCTCGGCGCCAGCATCCCGTCCTCCCGCTATGAGGACCGCTGGGTCGGCGACTACGCCGACGAGGCGACGAGCCGCGCCAAGGAGATGGCCCTCGACGCCATGGACCGCGGCACCCGCGCCGCCCGCGCGGCGGTCGAAGCCGCCAAGGAAGAGGTCGGCGACGCGGTGAGCGCGGCCAGCGACGCGGCCCGGGAGGAGGCGCGCAAGCCGGGCTGATCCGGTTTCGCTCATGGCTCCCCCGTCGGCTCCCTTCGGGTTCCACGCTGACTGCACCGGCCCCGCGGCGTCAACCGCGGGGCCGGTTTTTCTTTGTCCGACCGCTCCGCATGGTTTCCCCTGGGTGGAGTCCGCCCGCGACAGTTCGCCGCAGCGTGCGCCGGGCGCAGGCCTGCCATCCTTATACCCGAGTGTTTTTCCTGGTTATCCCGCTCCGGTTCCGCTTGACAAAGGTCCTATGATGGCCACTTAATCAGGACCAATTTAGTCCTGTATCGGGGTGGTTATGATCCGGCTGAGCAAGCTGACCGACTACGCCATCGTCGTGATGAGCGAAATGGCGCGCCATGTGGGCACGGTTCACACCGTCTCCCATCTGGCGGAGCGCACGGGCGTGCCCTCCCCCACGGTCGCCAAGCTCATGAAGACGCTGACCCCGGCGGGCCTCACGACCTCGCACCGCGGCGCCGCCGGTGGTTATGCGCTCAGCCGCGCCGCCCATGCAATCTCTATCGCCGAGATCATCACGGCGCTCGACGGCCCGATCGCGCTCACCGCCTGCGTTGAGGGCGGCGACAGCCAGTGCGGCGTGCAGCGCCTGTGCCCGATGCGCGGCGGCTGGGAGAAGGTCAACAGCGCCATCCGCGGCGCGCTCGAACAGGTGACGCTGGCCGACATGATGGGACCGCCCGCCTGGGCGGAGGGCCCACCCGGCCCGCTCGACAGCATTGGAGCCGGCCCCAGCCCGGCACGGCGCGCCGCCGTCTGACGTTTCGGCGCCTTCATCGGAAACGCTTTCAGGGAACGAGAGACAAGCATGGCCGCCACGACCGAAACCGTCGAACAGGTCCGCGCCGTCACGGAGCAGAAGTACAAGTACGGCTTCACGACGGACATCGAATCGGATGTCGCGCCCAAGGGCCTGAACGAGGACATCGTCCGCTTCATCTCCGCCAAGAAGGAGGAGCCGGAATGGCTTCTCGAATGGCGCCTGAAGGCGTTCCGCGTCTGGCAGGAGATGGAGGAGCCGCGCCACTGGGCGAAGCTGTCCTTCCCGCCGATCGACTATCAGGACGCGCACTACTACGCTGCGCCCAAGATGAAGGATCGCCCGAAGTCTCTGGACGAGGTCGATCCCGAGCTGCTGAAGACCTATGAGAAGCTGGGCATCCCGCTGCGCGAGCAGGAGATCCTGGCCGGCGTCGAAGGGGCCGAGGGCAAGAGCCCGGCCATAGCTGTGGACGCCGTGTTCGACAGCGTGTCGGTCGCGACCACCTTCAAGGCCAAGCTGGAGGAGATGGGCATCATCTTCTGCGCGATCTCCGAGGCCGTGCACAAGTGTCCGGATCTGGTCCAGAAGTACCTCGGCTCCGTCGTGCCCTACACCGACAACTTCTACGCGACGCTGAACTGCGCGGTCTTCACCGACGGCAGCTTCGTCTACATCCCGAAGGGCGTGCGCTGCCCGATGGAGCTGTCCACCTACTTCCGCATCAACCAGGCCAACACCGGCCAGTTCGAGCGGACGCTGATCATCGCCGACGAGGGCAGCTACGTCAGCTATCTGGAAGGCTGCACGGCGCCCCAGCGCGACGAGAACCAGCTGCACGCCGCAGTGGTCGAGCTGGTGGCTCTGGACGACGCGCAGATCAAGTACTCGACGGTCCAGAACTGGTATCCGGGCAACGCGGAGGGCGTCGGCGGCATCTACAACTTCGTGACGAAGCGCGGCGCCTGCCGCGGCCGCAACTCCAAGATCTCCTGGACGCAGGTGGAGACCGGTTCCGCCATCACCTGGAAGTACCCGAGCTGCATCCTGCAGGGCGACAATTCGGTGGGCGAGTTCTATTCGGTCGCTATCACCAACAACTTCCAGCAGGCCGACACCGGCACCAAGATGATCCACATCGGCAAGAACACCCGCTCGACCATCGTGTCGAAGGGCATCTCCGCCGGGCGGGCGCAGCAGACCTACCGCGGGCTGGTCAAGATCCTGCCGAAGGCCGAGGGCGCGCGCAACCACACCCAGTGCGACAGCCTGCTGATCGGCGACCAGTGCGGCGCCCACACGGTGCCCTACATCGAGAACCGCAACCGCACCGCCCGCGTCGAGCACGAGGCGACGACCGCCAAGATCAGCGAAGACCAGCTCTTCTACTGCCGCCAGCGCGGCCTGTCGGAAGAGGACGCCGTGTCGCTGATCGTCAACGGCTTCTGCAAGGAAGTGCTGAAGGAGCTGCCCATGGAGTTCGCCGTGGAAGCCCAGAAGCTCGTCGGCATCAGCCTCGAAGGCAGCGTTGGCTGACCGCCCACCGTATCGCGAAGGAAGAAGAAACGATGATTGAGATCAAGAACCTGCACGCCACGGTGGACGGCAAGGAAATCCTCAAGGGCATCGACCTGACGATCAACCCGGGCGAGGTGCACGCCATCATGGGGCCGAACGGCTCGGGCAAGAGCACGCTCAGCTACGTGCTGGCCGGCCGCGACGGCTACGAGATCACCGAGGGCTCGGTGAGCTTCTTCGGCAAGGACCTGCTGGAGATGGAGCCGGAGGAGCGCGCCGCCGCCGGCTTGTTCCTGGCCTTCCAGTACCCGGTCGAGATCCCCGGCGTCGCCAACACCACCTTCCTGAAGTCCGCCCTGAACGCCATCCGCAAGCAGCGCGGCGAGCCGGAGCTGGACGCCATGCAGTTCCTGAAGCTGGTGCGCGAGAAGACCAAGGCGCTGAGCATGACCGACGAGATGCTGAAGCGCGCGGTCAACGTCGGCTTCTCGGGCGGCGAGAAGAAGCGCAACGAGACGCTCCAGATGGCCGTTCTCCAGCCGAAGTTCGCGATCCTCGACGAGACGGACAGCGGCCTGGACATCGACGCGCTGAAGATCGTCGCCGAAGGCGTGAACGCGCTCCGCTCGCCGGAGCGGTCGATGCTGGTCATCACCCACTACCAGCGCCTGCTCGACTACATCGTGCCGGACCATGTCCATGTGCTGGCCTTCGGCAAGATCCAGCGCTCCGGCGGCAAGGAGCTGGCGCTGGAGCTGGAGAAGAACGGCTACGCCGAGTTCGGCGTGAACGAGGCGGCCTGACCATGGCGACGACAACCCTCACGAAGGCGCCGCGGGGCTACGACCCGGCGGCGGCCAAGCCCTTCCTGGAGCAGTTCGACCGGGTCAAGGACGGCCTGCCCGGCGCCGGCCTGTCCTGGCTGAACGACCTGCGCAGCCAGGGCCATGACCGCTTCGCCGCGCTCGGCCTGCCGACCGTGAAGAACGAGTCCTGGCGCTACACCAACCTGCGCGCGCTCGACAAGCTGGCCTTCCAGCCGGCCACGGACGCCGGCGAGGCTGTCCGCTTCGACGTGCTGCCGACGGTGCGCGCGGACGGCGCGACCGGCCCGCGTCTGGTCTTCGTGGACGGGCGCTTCCGGGCGGAGCTGTCCTCCACCGCCGGTCTGCCGGCGGGGGTGGAGCTGCTGAACCTCGCCGACGCCCTGACGCGCAAGCCCGATCTGGTGGCTGAGCATTTGGGCCGCATCGCCGCCCCCGACGATCAGCCGCTGGTCGCTCTGAACACCGCCTTCCTAGCGGATGGCCCGGTCCTGCACGTGCCGCGCGGCGTCACGGTGGAGGAGACCATCGAGCTGGTCTTCGTCTCCGTCGGCACCGAGGCGCAGCCCACCGCCTTCCACCCGCGTGGCCTGATCGTCGCGGAGGCGGAATCCCGCGCCGTGATCGTCGAGCATCACGTGGGCCTGGGCTCCTGCACCACCCTGTCGAACGGCGTGACCGAGGTCTTCGTCGGCGCAGGCGCGTCGATCCACCACTACAAGGTCCAGCGCGAGCACACGGAGGCCTTCCACCTGTCGCACACCGCGGCGAAGGTGGCCGGCAAGGGCGTGTACGACAACTTCATCCTGACCATCGGCGCCAAGCTGTCGCGCAACGAGGTGAACAGCGTCCTGGACGGCGAGGAAGGCGACACGCATGTCAGCGGCGCCTACATGGTGCGCGGTGGCCAGCACGTCGACACCACGACCTTCATCGACCACGCCAAGCCCTGCTGCACCAGCCGCGAGGTCTACAAGGGCGTGATCGACGACCAGGCCCGCGCCGTCTTCCAGGGCAAGATCATCGTGCGCCCCGACGCGCAGAAGACCGACGGCTACCAGCAGAACCGCGCGCTCCTGCTCTCCGACACCGCGGAGATCGACGCGAAGCCGGAGCTGGAGATCTACGCCGACGACGTGAAGTGCAGCCACGGCGCCACGGTGGGCGAGCTGGACGACGACCAGCTCTTCTACCTGCGCGCCCGCGGCATCGACAAGGATACGGCGCGCGGCCTGTTGATCGGCGCCTTCCTGTCCGAGGCGCTGGAGGAGATCGCCGAGGAGAGCGTCCGCGACGCCTTCCAGAGCTACGTCGCCAACTGGCAGAACGCGCGCTGAGGAGGGACCCGGAGATGGACACCCAGATCGCCCTCCCCACCTTCGATGTGGAGCGCGTCCGCGCCGACTTCCCCATCCTGTCGCGCACCGTGCATGAGCGGAAGGGCAAGCCCGGCAAGCCGCTCGTCTATCTGGACAGCGCCGCCTCCGCGCAGAAGCCGCGGCAGGTCATCGACGCCATGACCCGCTTCCTGGAGGAGGATTATTCCAACATCCACCGGGGCGTCCATTTCTTGTCGCAGACCGCGACCGACCAGTTCGAGGAGGCCCGCCGCAAGGTCGCCCGCTTCCTGAACGCCCCGTCGGAGCGCAACATCGTCTTCACCCGCAGCGCGACCGAGGCCGTCAACCTCGTCGCCCACAGCTATGGCCGGACCTTCCTGTCGGAGGGCGACGAGATCATCGTCTCGGTCATGGAGCACCACGCCAACATCGTGCCGTGGCAGCTCCTGCAGATGGACAAAGGCATCCGCATCCGCGTCGTTCCCGTGGACGAGCACGGCGTGCTGGACCTGAACGCCTACGAGGACCTGCTGTCCGACCGCACGAAGCTGGTGGCGATGACCCACTGCTCCAACGTGCTGGGCACGGTGACGCCGGCCAAGATCATCGCCCGCATGGCGCACGAGCGCGGCGTGCCGGTCCTGTTCGACGGCAGCCAGGCCGCGGTGCACGGCGTGGTGGACGTCCAGGACATCGACGCCGACTTTTACATCATGACCGGCCACAAGCTCTACGGCCCGACCGGGACCGGCGTGCTGTACGGCAAGTACGACCTGCTGAAGAAGATGCCCCCCTATCAGGGCGGCGGCGACATGATCGAGAGCGTCAGCTTCGAAGGCACCACCTTCAAGGCCCCGCCGGCCCGCTTCGAGGCCGGCACCCCGGCCATCACCGAGGTGATCGGGCTGGGCGTGGCGCTGGACTACATGGAGACGCTGGGCCGCGAGGCCATCGCGGCGCACGAGCACGACCTGCTCCAATACGCCACGCAGCAGCTTTCCCAGATCGACGGCCTGCGCGTCTACGGCACCGCGCCGGGCAAAGGCCCGATCATCTCCTTCACGCTGGAGGGGGTGCACCCGCACGACCTCGGCACCATCGTGGACCAGTACGGCGTCGCCGTCCGCGTCGGCCGCCACTGCGCCGAGCCGCTGATGGACCGTTTCGGGGTCGGCGCCACGGCGCGGGCCAGCTTCGCCCTTTACAACACGCGGGCGGAAGCCGACGCTCTGGTCGAATCGGTGATCGCGGTGAAGGAGTTCTTCGGAGCATGATGGACGAACTGCGCGAGCTGTACCAGGAAGTGATCCTGGACCACGGCAAGAACCCCCGGAACTTCCGGCATCCCGACGATGCCAACCGGGAGGCCAAGGGCGAGAACCCCATGTGCGGCGACCGCTTCATGGTCTATCTGAAGCTGAAGGACGGGGTGGTCGAGGATGTGGCCTTCCAGGGCCGCGGCTGCGCCATCTCCACCGCCAGCGCGTCCATGATGACCGAGGTGGTCAAGGGCAAGACCGAGGCGGAGGCCAAGGCCCTGTTCGAGACCTTCCACGACCTCTGCACCAAGGACGACCACGACCACGGTGACCACGGTCCGGTGGACGAGGACGCCATGGAGCGGCTGATGGTGCTGTCCGGCGTCCGTCAGTTCCCGGTGCGCGTGAAATGCGCCACCCTCGCCTGGCACGCGATGAACGCGGCCATCGAAGGCGAGGACAAGGCGAGCAGCGAGTAAGTTGCAGGAAACGGTGAAACGCGATGCCCGATGACGCGATCTCCAAGGAAGCCGACGCCGCGGAGGCCAAGCCGATGAACCAGACCGAAGCGGACATGGCTGCGGCCAAGGCCGCCTACGACCCGCGCGCCGCGCTGAGCGAGGCGGTGATCTCGGCGCTGAAGAGCTGCTACGACCCGGAAATCCCCGTGGACATCTGGGAGCTGGGGTTGATCTACCGCGTCGACATCGGCCCGAACAACGAGGTCGAGATCGACATGACCCTGACCAGTCCCATGTGCCCGGTGGCCGGCGAACTGCCGATGCAGGTGCAGCAGGCGGTTGCGTCCGTCGAGGACGTCACCACATGCAAGGTTGAGCTGGTTTGGGAACCGCCCTGGCGCCAGGACATGATGTCCGAGGTCGCGCGGGTCCAACTGGATATGTTCTAAGGAGGCGAAGATCCCCCATGGCTACGGCTTCTACGGCTTCTCTCCCCAAGGCCCTTTCCATCACCGACGCTGCGGCGGACCGCGTGAAAGCGCTGATGGCGAAGGCGACGGACGACTACATCGGCCTGCGCATCGGCGTGAAGGCGAAGGGCTGCTCCGGCCTCAGCTACGACGTGCAGTACGCCAAGGAAAAGATGAAGTTCGACGAGGTGGTCGAGGACAAGGGCGTCACCGTCCTGATTGATCCCGCCGCCGTGATGTTCCTGATCGGCAGCGAGATGGACTACGTCGACGACAAGTTCCAGACCGGATTCGTCTTCAAGAATCCGAATGAGAAGGGCCGCTGCGGCTGCGGCGAGAGCTTCCACGTTTGATGGGCACCGGACGGAAGCGCCTATTCCTTTTCCGGAGGAGGCGCTCCCCGTTCGCGATAGGACAGCAGATCCGGCGCCGCATCCGGTGTGGGGTTGCGCTCCAGATCGCCGATCAACGCTTTCATCTCGCCGATTTCCCGCACCTGCGCCTCGATGATGCGATCCGCCAGTTCGCGCACGCGCGGATCGCGGATGTGGGCGCGTTCACTGGTCATGATCGCGATGGAATGGTGTGGAATCATCGCCTTCATATAGGACACGTCATCCACGGTTTCCTGGCTGCGCACCAGCCACAGCGCTCCTTCGAACACCGCGATGCCCGCCACCACGATGGCGAGGTTGGTAGCGGTGCTTCTGTACATGGACCACATGAAGCCGATCATGATGATCGCCATCGTGGCCCCCATCACCAAGGCCATCCAGGTCCGCGTCTGGCTGTAGAACACATGGTCGAGGGCGTAGGTGTTCAAATACATCAGCCCGAACATCACGATCGTCGAGACCACAATCATCGCCAGAAAGCGCCAGTAGCTCATGGCCTTTCGCTCCACCTTCAGGATTCAGAGCTTCAAACAGCAATCGGCTTTCATCGTCCCGCCACGCGCCCCTCCCCTGTCCAACGGCGTCCCGCGTCCCCACTCTCCATGCTAGAGTCCGTCCCCGCGACGCCGACACGGCCAAAACAAGGTTAGAGAAAAGCCCCATGGACAAAGGCACGCCCAAGGCCATCCGCCTGCAGGACTACCGCCCGCCCGCGCACCTGATCGACACGGTCGATCTGTTCTTCGACCTCGGCGAGGAGGTGACTACGGTCCGCGCGCAGCTCGGGCTGCGGCGCAACCCGGCGCGCGACGATGCGTCAGCGCTGCCGCTGACGCTGGACGGGCAGCGGCTGGAACTGGTGTCCGTGGCACTGAACGGACAGCCACTGGGCGATGCCGACTACACCGTCACGCCGGACCATCTGACCGTCCACAGCGTGCCGGAAACCTTCACGCTGGAAACCGTCGTCCGCATCAAGCCACAGGAGAACACGGCGCTGGAAGGGCTCTACAAATCCTCCGGCAACTTCTGCAGCCAGTGCGAGGCGGAGGGCTTCCGCAAGATCACCTATTTCGCCGACCGGCCCGACGTGATGGCCCGCTACACCACCACGATCACCGCGGACAAGGCGCGCTACCCAGTGCTGCTGTCCAACGGCAATCTCATGGAATCCGGCGACCTGCCCGACGGGCGCCACCGCGCGGTGTGGGAGGACCCCTTCCCCAAGCCCTGCTACCTGTTCGCCCTGGTCGCCGGCACGCTGGTGCATCAGGAGGACCGCTTCCGCACCGCGTCCGGCCGCGACGTCACCCTGCGCATCTATGTCGAGCCGGGGAACGAGGACAAGGTCGACCACGCCATGCGCTCGCTCATCAAGTCGATGCGCTGGGACGAGGAAGTGTTCGGGCTGGAGTACGACCTCAACATCTTCAACATCGTCGCGGTCGGCGACTTCAACATGGGGGCGATGGAGAACAAGTCGCTCAACGTCTTCAACACCAAATACATCCTGGCGAAGCCGGAAACCGCCACCGACCAGGATTTCCTGGGCATCGAGGCCGTGGTGGCGCACGAGTATTTCCACAACTGGACTGGCAACCGCGTCACCTGCCGCGACTGGTTCCAGCTCTCGCTGAAGGAAGGGCTGACCGTCTTCCGCGATCAGGAATTCTCCAGCGACATGAATTCGAGGGCGGTCAAGCGCATCGCCGACGTGCAGCGCCTGCGCACCGTGCAGTTCCCCGAGGATTCGGGCGCCATGGCGCACCCCGTGCGCCCGGACAGCTATGTGGAGATCAACAACTTCTACACCCCCACCGTCTACGACAAGGGGTCTGAAGTCATCCGCATGTACCACACGCTGCTGGGGCCGCAGGGCTTCCGCAAGGGAATGGACCTGTATTTCCAGCGCCACGACGGGCAGGCGGTCACCTGCGACGATTTCGCGGCGGCGATGTCCGACGCAACCGGCGTGGACCTGACCCAGTTCAAGCGCTGGTACCGGCAGGCCGGCACGCCGGAGCTGGATGTCGCCGGCGCCTATGACGGCGCATCGAAGACCTACCGGCTGACCGTGAAGCAGACCGTGCCGCCCACCCCCGGCCAGCCGGTGAAGGAGCCGATGCACATCCCGCTGGTCATGGGGTTGCTCGGTCCGGACGGGGCGGACCTGCCGCTGCGCCTGACCGGCGAGGCGGAGCCGGCCGGCACCAGCCGCACCCTGCATGTCACCGAGGTCGAGCAGACCTTCACGTTCGTCGACGTGCCGGCCCGCCCGGTTCCGTCACTGCTGCGCGGCTTCTCCGCCCCGGTGAAGCTGCGGGCCGACCTGACGGACGGCGACCTGACCTTCCTGATGGCCAACGACAGCGACGCCTTCAACCGCTGGGAGGCCGGCCAGACGCTGGCCACCCGCCTCCTGCTCTCCCTCGTCGCCGACCGTCAGGCCGGGCGGGAACTGGCGCTGCCCCAAAGCTTCATCGACGCGGTGGGCGCCGTTCTGAAGGACGCCGACCAGGATCCGGCCTTCGCCGCGCAGGCCCTGGTGCTGCCGACCGAGAGCTACCTCGGCACGCAGATGGAGGTGATCGACCCCGACGCCATCCACGCCGTGCGCGAGTTCGCCCGCCGCCGGCTGGCCGAAGCTCTGCGACCGGGCTGGCTCGACACGCACCGCCGCAACGCGGGCAACGAGCCCTTCTCGGTGGACGCGGCGGCGATCGGGCGGCGCGCGCTGAAGAATCTGTGCCTCGCCTACCTGATGGCGCTGGAGGATGAGGAGGCGCTGGGCCTCTGCCTCGGCCAGTATCGCGGCGCCCAGGCAATGACCGACGTGATGGCGGCGCTGCAGTTCCTCAGCAATTCCAACGCGCCGGAGCGGGACGAGGCCATCGCCGCTTTCTACGAGCGCTGGAAGGGGGAGGCGCTGGTGGTCGACAAGTGGTTCGGCGTGCAGGCGACCTCGCACCGCCCCGATGCCCTGGAGCGGGTGACGGAACTGCTCGCCCATCCCGCCTTCGAGATCCGCAACCCGAACAAGGTCTACGCCCTGATCGGCGGCTTCGCGGGCGGCAACCCGGTGCGCTTCCACGACACCAGCGGGGCGGGCTATCGCTTCCTGGCCGATCAGGTTCTTCGGCTCGACCCGATGAACCCGCAGGTGGCGGCGCGCATGGTCGGTCCCTTCTCGCGTCTGCGCCGCTACGATGCGCCGCGCCGCGCCCTGATGAAAGCCGAGTTGGAGCGCATCGTCGCCACGCCGGGCCTGTCGCCCGACGTCTTCGAGGTGGCGAGCAAGAGCCTGGAGGCGGCCGGCTGATCGGAAGAGGCCTGATGAAAAAGGAAAGGGCCGGAGGATTTCCCCTCCGGCCCGTCCATACCCCCGCGCCGAAACGCGGGCGTCTTTACTTCTGCTCGGCCAGGAAGGCAACCAGGTCGTCCACCTTGCCGGCGTCCTTGATGCCGGCGAAGGCCATCGTGCCACCCGGAACGACTTCCTTCGGGGCGGTGATGTAGGCCTTCAGGTTGTCCGGGGTCCAGGTCAGACCGCCGGCGGCCTTCTCCTGCATCGGCTTGGAGTACTTGAAGCCGTCGATGGCGGCGGCCGGGCGGCCAACGACGCCGAACAGCGACGGGCCGACCTTGTTCTTGCCCTGCTCGGCCGTGTGGCAGGCCATGCACTGCTTGAAGACGTCCTTACCGGCGGCGGCGTCAGCGGCCTGCGCGGCGCCCGCGCCCATGGCAATGCCGGCGATCAGGGCGGCGCCCAGGATATGCTTGTTCATTGGTCAGATTCCCCCTTCCGGATGAGGCCGGCGTTCTGGTGCCGGCAGGTTCGGGCGCAGCATACACATTCTGTGGTTAAGGCCAACCCCCCAACGTGTCGCGCCCACAGCACAAACACCAAATACGGGTTATTTCATCCATGCCAGAAGAAGGACAAGAACGGCCACCACGACCAGCGCCGCCCAAGGCACATAAAAGCCGCCACGCCCCCGGGCGGCGGGAAGCGGAATGGGGATTTCCGGGGCTGGGGCGGCCACGGCGGGCGTTATCGGTTGTGGAGCGGCCGCACTCGTCGCCGCGGGCTGCGCGACCGTCTGAGCGACCGGTTCGGCGACCGGTTCGGGCTGCGGTCCGCCGACCACAGCCGTGAAGCGGTTGAAGAAATCATCCGCCATCTTGCGCGCCGTGGCGTCCACCAGACGTGAACCGATCTGCGCCAGCTTGCCGCCGACCGTGGCGTGCGCGGTGTAGGACAGCACCGTCGCCGCCTCGCCATCCGGTTCCAAGGAAACCTTGGCACCGCCCTTGCCGAAACCGGCGGCCCCGCCCGAGCCTTCGCCGGTGATGGTGTAACCGTTGGGCGGGTCGAGATCCGACAGCGTCACCTTGCCGGAGAACTTGGCGCTGACCGGTCCCACCTTGGCGACCACTTTCGCGGTGAATTCCGTGTCGGAGGTCTTCTGCACCTCCTCGCAGCCGGGAATGCACTGGCGCAGGATGTCCGGGTCGTTCAGCGCCGCCCAAACCTTGTCGCGCGGGGCCGTGATGCGCTGGCTGCCGCTCATGTCCATGACGTGGTTCTCCCCTGCTTTTTCACAGCCAAGCCATAGCCGGACGATACGGCAAGGCCGCAACCGGCGACAGTCCCCCTTTCAGCCAGGAAGGGACGTCTCAGCGCGGGGCGGGAGGCACGCAGTTCTGGACGATCGGCGTGCAGGCGGACAGCGAGGCGTTGCCCGGGTAGGACACCTGCTCCACGACCCCGTCCGGCCCCAGGACGAAGGTGGCCTCGCACATGCCGGGAGAGGAGGAACCGATCGGGAGCCCGAATCCCAGCCCGACGCCGACACCGCTGGAACCGCCGCCTCCGAAGCCTCCGACGCCGATGCTGCTGCCGCCAAGCGGGCTGATCGCCACTCCGGGGTCGGAGACGTAGGTGTAGTATTCCCGCCCGCCGGCCTGGGCCTGCCGCGCTGGAACCCCGGCGCAGGCGAGCAGCCGTTCCTTCGGCATGCCGACCAGTTCGGTCTGGGCGCGCCGGGCGATCTGCGGGTCCGGCCCCGTGGCGCAGGAGGCCAGGAGCGCCCCGGCCAATCCCAGAAGCGTTGCCGTCCCGACATGCCGAACCGCCATGACCGTTCCCCTCCGATGCAGCATCGCACGACTGGCACAACCCCGTCCGCTGCTTGCGGTTCCCGGAGAAAGCCGGCTACCTAAACCGGAGCGTGCTCCACGCTGGCCCTTTTCACCAGACGAAAGGTCGGCTTTGGATGTGACGGCGGTGCCGTCCGACGCTTTGACGGTTGATGGAACGGAGGATCATGGTATGACTGACGAGGGTTTGGTTTCGACTAGCGACGGTTCTGCGATGACCACGGTCTTCCTTGCGCTCGGCAGCAATCTGGGCGACCGCGCCGCCAATCTGGCGACCGCGCAACGCCGGCTCTCTCCGCAGGTCCAGGTCACACTGGCCTCGCCCGTCTATGAAACCGCCCCCATGTACGTGACCGACCAGCCGTCCTTCCTGAACATGGTGCTGCGCACGCAGACGGCGCTCGGCCCGTGGGAACTTCTCCGCCACGTCAAGGACATCGAGGCGGAGATGGGCCGCGACCTGAAAGGCGGCCTTCGCTTCGGGCCGCGCCCCATCGACATCGACATTCTGCTCTATGGCGAGTTGGTGATGTACGCGCCGGAACTGGAGATTCCCCATCCCCGCATCGCCGAGCGCGCCTTCGTCCTGGCCCCGCTGGCCGATATCGCGGGCGACCTTCAGCACCCGGCCATCGCACGCAGCTTCGATGATCTTTTGGCCGCCGTACCGGGGCGCGACACGGTGGTCCGCACCGGCACGGAGCTTCCGGTGGCAGTCTGACCTTTTTGACGGTCTGACCTTGTTGACGGTCTAACCTTGCCGAATGGGCGGGCGCCTGCGCTATAGTGGGCGTGGCGCAGCGACGAGGCGGCCGCCCCGGACGGGGCATCGACCAGGGCCGCCGCCCGCCAGGAGATGTCTTTTTTGGCCAACGATTCCGTTTCCCGACACACCGGCTCCGGCTCTCCCGGCGCAGGGGCGACCTACACCATCCTGCTGCGCGATTTCACCGCCACCGTGTCGCTCGCCGGGCGCTCCGGACGCCACACCGTTCACATCAGTCTGGAGTTGAAGGTCAGTCATCCCGGTCTCGACTTTCCCGACGACATAACCGCGGTCATGTCCTACGAGGACATTGTGGAGGACCTGCGCCGTCTGTGCGCCGAGGACATGGTGCCCGGGCCCGACTATCTGGCTGACCGCACCGCCGCGCTGTGCATGGCCCAGCCGAAGGTCCGCCATGTGCGCGTCGATGTGGAACTGCCGTCCTTGCTACCCGACACGGCCGGGGCCGGCGTCACGATCATGCGAAACCGCGACGCGGAACACTGAGTTCATTCACCTCCACCAATGCGGTAACCCTTTTACCGATATAGGCATCGGTCCGGTGTTCAGGCATGAACACTCAGCGGCTTTCTACCCTTGCGCAAACCGCGATAGAATATTTCGCGATGCAGCATTGTTGCGAAATACCGTATCTTAAGTACAATAGAACCACGCCGCCTCAAGGCCGGCCGGAATGCACAGGGAGGGTAACATGGACCATTTGACGGCTCCGACCCTGTCGGAAATCCTGGACGAGCCCATCATCGTCGCCCTGATGAATCGGGACGGCATGACCGCCGAGACGCTGCGGCAGCTTCTCGAACAGGTTGGGCGCAATTTGCGCGACCGCGAGGACCGGTTGGCCGCCTGAGCGGACGGCGTCCGGCGGCGGGTCCGGACCAGCCGGACCGCCGCCGGAAACAGCTTGTATTCCGCGGGCAGGTATTCAGCAGGCTGATTTTCAGCGGACAGACACGACGCGGAAGGGGCGCAGCTCTCCATCATGCTCGGTGATGGAGATGTATTCCCCCTCGACCAGAGTGTGGCGGTCGAAGCGGAAGATCGGTTCGTCGTCGTCGCTGTCGTCGGCGTCGTAGTCGAACAGCCACCCCTTGCCACGATGAACAAGGTGGCCGGTCTGCTCGTCCTCCCCGCGCCAGAAACGGCGGACCGTGCAGGAAGCCCTCTGGCTGCGCCATTCCTCGAGATCCAGATGGCCGTCCGTGGTCAGCGGGGCGATGAACTCATAGCCATGCTCCGCGCTGCCTTCCGGATGGTCGGCGGTGCGGGCCAGTTCAAGGCGGATTGTCTTCAAGGGCACGGTCGTTCGTCCTTTGCAGGCGGCGGTACAAGGCACACGTCGCGGAAGCCCGACGGTTGGGGGAGCGCGCCAAACGCACTCCCCGCCGTCCCCCCGACGCGATCCCGCCAATGCCAACCAAACAGGGAGCCGGTTGTTCCGCGGCTCCCCACGACCACCCGCACCGTCACGGCGCGGGTGGGGCGTTTCCTTCCTGACGTCCTCCCGTCCTGCCGCCCTCTTGAGATGTGGCGTCGCCTTACAGGGCCGGGTGCTGGTGCACGAAGCCGTCCAGAACGACCGTCAACTGGCGGGCGTGGACGGTCTGCCCATGGCTGCGGGCCCGGTCGATGTCCTCGCGGATGATGCGGGCGATCCGGCGGATGCCTTCGGCGTCGTGGGCAAGACAGCAGCCCAGTTCCACCGCTAGGATTTCCGGCAGATGCTCATGCTCCGCGATGGCGTCGATTTCCTCTTCGGTCAAATCGCTGAGCGCGATGCAATCGTCGATCGTCAACATGGCGCGTTCCTTCCCGATTGCCGGGCCTTGCCCGGACCGGAGTCCGGGTGGCCCTTGTGGTTGAAAACCATCGGCGTGGAGGGCGCCCATCGTTGCTTGCGGCGCCGCGCGTCGGATCGGAGAAGCCCGGCCTTTTAAAAGAGAGGCCCCGTCGTCAGTGGGCCATCAGCACGGGCAGGCCGGCGTGATTCAGCACATAGCGGGTCACGCCACCCAGGATCATTTCCCGCATCCGGCTGTGTCCGTATCCCCCCATCACGAGGAGGTCGGACCCAAGTTCCGAGGCCTTGTTGATGATGGCTTGGCCGACGGGTTCCGATCCCGGCTTCAATATGGTTACCTGAACGTTAACGCCGTGCCAAGCGAGATATTGGGCGATGCGACGCCCTGCCGCAGCCTGGGTGTGGGACGTCTCGGCGGTCAGCACATGGACGGTGTCGGCACCGGTCAGGAAGGGCATCGCCCCGGTCAGGGCGCGCACCGATTCGGGGCTGCCGTTCCAGGCGAGCGCCACCGTGCGCCCGATCTCGTCCGGCAGGGTGGCTGGCGCCAGCAGCAGCGGACGGGCCGCCCCCAGCAGGGCGCTTTCCACCGTGGCGTAAGCCTGGGTGTTGCTGTCCAGCGTGGTGTGGGCGAAGACCAGCAGATCGGCCAGCCGCCCCTCGCGCGGCACCACCTCCTCGACGCGGCCCGTTTCCTCCCGCCACTGGGCGGTCGGCGCCTCGACGCCGGTCGGGATGTCGCGCAGTTCGATGTCCGCGGCGCGAATCACATCGTCGAAGGTGCGGCGGGCGGTGTGGAGGTGGGTCTTCGACTCCCCTTCGGCGGCGCGCATGATTTCCTCGACCATCGCGCCGGACATGCCCTCGCCCAGCATGGGCACGGCGTCGCGCGGGTCCAGCGACACGAACAGGGCGTCGACATGGGCGTCGAATTCGCGCGCGATCTTCAGAGCGGCGTTCAAAGCCACCGTGTCGCCGTCGAGTCCGGCCAACGGCACAAGGATCGTCTTGAGTGACATGATCTCCCCCCGGGCCGTTTCCGCCGGCCCATCTTCTGGACGGTGCCTGTCGGAACGACGGCTGGATGCACCGTTTCCAGCGCCGCGCCGCCCATATATTAGACCATGGGGAACCGGCGGCGCCCGTTCCACCTGGAATTACACCAGTCGCTCCAGCACGGCCGCAAGCGTTTCCCCCGCATCCCTGCCAGCATTCGTACGCAGCCACTCAAGCGGGCCCAGATCATAGACGTCCTGCCGCTCGGCCACCTCCGCCGTCGCGTCCGAGGCGTCGCCGCGGCGGGCGGCGATGCGGGCGACCCGCGTGTCCAAGGGCGCGTCCAGCCAAATCCCGTCGAATCGAACACCGGTTTCGGCGGCAAGACGGGCCGCGGCGGAACGCTCCTCCGGTCGGGCATGGACGGCGTCCAGCACCACGGCATGGCCAGCGGCGAGCACGACCCGCGCCCGTTCCAGAAGCCCGGCATAGACCCGCCCGGTTACTGCCGGCGTGTAGGCGTCGGCGGGGAGCCGCTCCGTCTCCCCGACCCCGAAGAGACGCTTGCGCAGCGCGTCGGAGCGCAGGACCACCGCGCCCGGCGACGCCCCCAGCGACGGCGCAAGGGCGCGGGCCAGCCGGGTTTTGCCGCTGCCGGACAGGCCGCCGATGGCGACCAGCCGCGGCGGCGGCGGCTCCAGCGCCGCGATGGCCTGCTCCAGATAGGCCAACGCCTCCCCTTCCGAGCTGCGCTCCGCATCTTCGCCGGGGCGGAGCGCCGCCGTGGTGGCGGCGATCTTGGCGCGGATGGCCGCCCGTGCCGACAGGAACAGGGGCAGCAGCGCCAACCCGCCATAATCCTCCGTCGCGTCCAGGCTGCGGTTGAGGAAGGCGTTGCCGAGCGGGCGCTGCCCCCGCCGCTCCAGATCCATCAGCAGAAAGGCGAGATCGTAGGCGACGTCGATGACCGCCAAGCGCTCGTCGAACTCGATGCCGTCGAACAGGACCGGCCTTCCCTCCAGCAGCACGATGTTCCGCAGATGCAGGTCGCCATGGCAGTGCCGGACGAAGCCACGCCGACGCCGCTCCTCCAACTGCGGGGTCAGGCGCTCCAGCGCGCCCCTGGATCTGCGGGCCAGCGTCTCGACGCCATCCTGGGGAAACAGCGACGGGCAGGCGCGCAGTTCTGCGATGTTGCCGTCCACCACCTCCCGCATCGCCACGGCGCCGCCGCCCTCCGGGCGCGGTTCGGCGGCCTCGTGAAAAGCGGTCACGGCGTCGGCCAACCCGCGAATCAACCCGTCGTCGAGACCGCCCCGCTCCGCCACGCGGTCCAGCAGGGCGTCCTGCGGAAAGCGGCGCATCGCGACCAACCAGTCCAGCGCCGTCCCCCCCGCCGCGTCCTCGCCGCCGAAGGCGAGCGTGCCGTCCGTCCGTCGCACCACCGACTCCAGGCCAAGGTAAAGGGATGGCGCGGTTCGCCGGTTCAGCCGCAACTCCTCCAGGCAAGCCGCGCGGCGGCGTTCGGCCGTTGAATAGTCGAGATAGGGGTAGCGGACCGCACGCTTGAGCTTGTAGGCCCGGTCCCCGGCCAGGAAGACGATGGCGGCGTGGGTTTCGACGCGCTCCACCGCCGCCCCGCCATGACTCGCCGGATCGGCGAGGAAGGCGGCCGCAGACGGCGTCGGGTCCCGTGCCAAGTCGGAAGCGGCATGCTGCATGACGGCAGTCTAGCACGCTCCCGCGCCAGCCGATGAGCCCCGCCAACCGCCTAGGCCCTCACAAACAGGGCAGCCCTCCCACCATTGACGCGGGGGGCGGCGCGCACGACATCTAGGAGTAGCACCGTTACGCGCTTGCGCGGGGGTGCGGTGCAACGCGTAATGCCACAACCGCGCCGGGATCGGACGCGGTAGGCTGGAGCAGCCGGAGTAGGACGGTCAACGATCGATCGGGAGCAGGCCGCCGTGCGTCATGGGACCTCGTGCCTCTGTCTGTTGGTTGCCGTGGCGGGCCTTGCGCTCTCCACTCCCGCAGGCGCGCAGACCCTGTCCATGCCCGACGACCGGATCGGCAACTGGAAGATCGGCGGCCTCGCCTACAGCGTCGGTGAAACGCCGGACACCAAGGTGTCCGACCTGCACAACAAGATCCGCATCGGCTCCTCCCTCGTGCCCAAGCTCGACGGTTACGCGGAGGTGCGCCCCTGGGTGTCGCTCGGTCCCAGCACGCCAGACGGCAGCCTCCATGGAATGGGGGGCATCCTGATCGACGTTCCGTTGGGAGGATCCTCCTTCGTCTTCACGCCCAGCGTCGGCGCCGGAACCCTGCCGGTCACGCCACGCGATCCGGCGGCCTCGGGCAGCGTGGTCGAGTTCCGGTCCCAGCTCGAACTCGGCTATCAGTTCGAGAACAAGGCCCGCTTCAGCCTGGGCTACAGCCGCATCGACACCAGCGGTCCCACCGCGGATTCCGCCACGCCGACCAACAACGTGTTCGGCCTCTATTACCGCATGCCGTTCGGAGCCTTCACCGGACGCTGAGAATTCGCCGGTTCTTTTGCGGCGCAGCATGACCATCCGCGAATCACTTCGATTTTCTGCTGACGCGGAGGCTGCGCAAAGGGGTTGGCAATACTCGCCTTAACCACTTGTTAATGACGGCTGGTTCTATTGACCTCGGGGACCAACGCCGGGGATTCGATCATGGCCAAGCGCAAGACCGCCACCGCAAAGACCGCCGACGCCGCTCCGTCGCTCGAAGCTGCCGAAGCGCTCGCCACCGACACCGGGGCGGAAATCGTCCTGAAAACCAATTTCGCGGCCATCGAGCAGGACGCGGTCGCGCTGTTGCACGCCGCCAGCCTTCTCGTCGAAGCCGACACGCCGGAAAAGGCGAATCACGCTCTCGACCACAATCTCCGCCTCTGGGTCGCCATCAAGACGGTGCTCCAGAACGAAGAGAACACCCTGGATTCCGAGGTCAAGGCGAACCTGCGCAACCTCGCGCAGTACGTCACCGTCACCACCATGGAAGCCACACAGGGCTCCATCGAGGCGCGCAAGCTGGTGTCGCTGTCGCGGATCAACATGCACATCGCCGAGGGGCTGCTGCACGGCCAGAAGAGCCGCATGGTGCAGGAGCGTGCCTATGAGATCTGGGAGCGCGAAGGCCGCCCGGACGGGCGCGAGATGGACCATTGGCTGCGGGCCGAGGGCGAAATCGCCGAGTTGCTGAGCAACCGCTGACGGCACGCGCATCGATCGGACCGGCGTCGCACCGCAATCCGGCCATTCCGTCAGGACATGACCACCCGCGTCGCGGCAACGTGACGCGGGTGGTTGCAGTTGATAGCATCCGGGCGTGACCGCGCCCCCCCTCTCCCCCGCCCCCGCCCGTCCCGCGACGCCCCGCCACATCCGCGTGGAGAACATCCCGCTCGGCATCGTCATGATGCTCGGGTCGGTGCTCCTGTTCTCCGTGATGAATGTGCTGGTAAAGCTGCTCTCGGAGACGTATCCCGTCATCGAGGTGACCTTCTTCCGCAACGCCATGGCGTTGATCCCGGTTGCGGTGGTCATCTCGTTGCAGGGCGGGTGGATCAGCAATCTGCGCACCGAACGGCCGATGGGTCATGTCTGGCGCTCGGTCGTCGGACTGACGGCGATGTCGCTGACCTTCTGGTCCTTCAATCTGTTGCCGCTGGGCGACGCGGTGGCTCTGAACTTCTCGGCCCCGCTGTTCCTCACCGCCCTGTCGGTGCCGCTGCTCGGCGAAAAGGTCGGCATCCACCGGTGGAGCGCGGTGCTGGTCGGCTTCGTCGGTGTTCTCATCATGGTCCAGCCGTCGGGCGAGATGCTGACGCACCTGGGCGCGCTGGTCGCCCTTGGCGCCGCCTTCTGCCAGTCCTTCGCGATGGTGGCGATTCGCCAGCTCAGCAAGACCGAGCGCGCCAACACCATCGTCTTCTACTTCACGGCGATCACCACACTGATCCTGGCGCTGGTCATGCCCTTCGTGTGGGTCACCCCGCGCAGCCTGACCGATTTCGCCCTGCTGTCGGCCACCGGCGTCCTGGGCGGCGGCGCCCAGCTTTTCCTGACGCGGGCCTATTCGCTGGCCCCGGCGGCCGTGGTGGCGCCCTTCAACTACGCCGCGCTGCTGTGGGCCGTACTGTTCGGCTGGCTGCTGTGGAACGAGATGCCGACCCTGCACATGGTGTCGGGGGCCGCCGTGGTGGCGGTCAGCGGACTCTACATCCTGCACCGCGAAACCCGACGCCGCCTTCCCCCAAGCCCGCCCGCGATGGGCGGCGGCGGCGACTGACCGCCGCAGCCTATTCAGCTCACTCCGCCGACCTCTTCCGCCGGCCTCACTCCGCCGGTTGCAGGGAACGCTCCATGGCCCCGGCGAGCTGGCGCGGGGTCACCGGCTTGTGCATCAGGCCGAAGCCGTGGCGCACGGCGTCGCGCTGGCACTCCGGACCGGTTTCCCCGGTCACGATGATCGCCGGGATCTCGGCGTCGAACAGCCGGCGGATGTCGAGGATGGCGTCGGTGCCGACCTTGCCTTCGCGCAGACGGTAGTCGGCGATGATGATGTCGGGCTTGCGGCTGACCGAGCGCAGCTTGTCCACCGCCTGCTCCCCCGACCCGGCGATCAGCACCTCGTACCCCCATTCGCGCAGGATGGCCTGAAGGCCCAGCAGCACGATGGCATCGTCATCGACGACCATGGCCAGCCGCTCATCACCGCTCGCCGACGCGGCAAGCGCGACCCCCATCGGCTCCACGGGCTTCAAGGTCTCGCCCAGCGGCACCTCGATGGTGAAGACCGACCCCGCGCCGGGCGTGGAGCGGACGGTCACCGGATGGTCCAGAAGCTGCCCGATGCGCTGAACGATGGCGAGGCCCAGCCCAAGGCCCTGGCTGCGGTCGCGCTCCGGGTTGCCGACCTGATGGAACTCCTCGAAGATTCGCGGCAAATGCTCTTCGGAAATGCCGATGCCGGTGTCGGCAACCATTATACGCATCCGTCCTCCGGCGACCGTGCAGGTGATGGCGATGCTGCCCTGCTCCGTGTAACGGATGGCGTTTTCCACGAGGTTGCGGATCATCCGGCCCAACAGCACACGGTCGGAGCGGATGTTGAGCGGACATCCCTCCATCGTCCAGTCGAGCCCCTTGCCGCGTGCCACCGGGGCGTAGCCCGCCGCGATGTGGTCGAGCAGGAGCGCCACCGGAAAATCCTCCAGCGTCGGCTTGACCACCCCGGCGTCCAGGCGCGACACGTCGAGCAGGCTGTCCAGCAGCCCCTTCAGCGCGTCCAGACCGCTTTCCAGAAGGCGCAGCGCCTTCATCCCCTTCTCACCCTGGACATGGCCGTGCAGCGCGCCGGAGAACAGGAACAGCGACTGCATCGGCTGTCGGAGATCGTGGCTGGCCGAGGCGAGGAACTTGGACTTCGATAGGGCGGCCCGCTCCGCCTCCTCCTTGGCGCGGCGCAGGGCGTCCTCGGCCTCCAGCCGGTCGGTCACGTCGGTGTTCGTGCCGAACCACAGAACGACGCCGCCGTCGGAATCGCGGACGGGCAGCGCCCGCGACAGGAACCAGCGGAAGGCACCGTCCCGCCCCGCCATGGGGAAGGTGTCCTCCCACGGTTCTCCGGTCTGGAAGGACCGCTGGAGGCTTGCGGTGACGCGCTCGGCGTGGTCGGCGGGAAGGATGCCGTCCCACAGCGGATCGGAAGCGGCATCCCCGCCCCCGACGACGCCCGTATAGTCATACCATCTTTGATTGTACCAAAAGATCCGCCCGTCCGGACGGGCCATCCAGGCGAGTTGTGGGATGGAGTCCGCCAGCGTGCGGAAGCGCAACCCTACTTGCTCCGCCTCCTCCTTCGCCGCCTGCATGGCATCGCGCGCCTCGAAGATGTCGGTGATGTCGGTGGAGGTGCCGAACCAACGCTCTTCCCCGTTTTCCGGGTCGGTGATCGGCAGGGCGCGCTGCTTGAACCAGCGGTAGCTGCCGGCGGCGCTGCGGATACGCGCCTCGGTGTCGAAGATCGTCCGCGCTTCGACCGACTGAATCCAGATCGCGAGAAGGCGCTCTCGATCGTCGGGATGAATGGAACTGGCCCAACCGAAGCCCTGGGCCGACGTCTCCGTTTGGCCGGTGTAGGCCAGCCATTGCCGGCTCAGAAAATCGCAACTGCCGTCCGCCCGGCAGGTCCAGACCATCTGCGGCAGCGCTTCCAGAAGCGTGCGGTAGCGGTGCTCGCTGGCCCGCAGGGCGGCCTCCGCCGCGCGGTGTGCGGACACGTCGCGGAAGTAGATGGACAGGCCGCCGCCCGCCTGCGGATAGACGTTGAACATGGTCCAGCGCTGGAAGATGCCGGACAGCGCCTCGAACTCGCGCGGCTGCTGGTCGGCCATGGCGGCCTCGAAACTGCGGATGATGGTGTTGCCCGCGACTTCGGGAAACAGGTCCAACAGGCAGCGGCCGACAAGGTCGTCGCGCGGACGCTCGAACATTTCCTGGGCGCGCTTGTTCACATAGGTGATCCGCCAGTCGCGGTCGATGGCGTAGAAGGCGTCGCCGATGCTCTCCAGGATCTGGTTCGCCTGCTCCACCGCGCGTTCCAGCGCCCGCTCGGCGAGAAGGCGCTTGCTGATGTCTTGAAAATAGATGGCCAACCCGGCGGACGATGGGAAAACCCGCAGGAAGAGCCAGACGCCGAGCGGCGCGAAGTAAGCCTCGAACTCGTCGGGATGGCGATCCCTCATGGCGACGTGCAGGCGGTCCCACAGCACCGTCCCCATGGCGTCGGGAAAGGCCTCCCACAGCCGCTGTCCGGTCAGGTCGCTGCTGCCGCCCATCAGGCCGCGCGCGCGCCCGTTCATGTAGACGATGCGCCAGGACCGGTCGACCTCGTAGACGCCGTCCGTCGTGCTTTCCAAAATGGCGCGGGATCGCCGGTCGGCTTCCGCCGCGGCTTCCGCCACCCGCGCGCGCCGCTCCGCCTCCTCCTGCCGGTCATGGGAGCGGGCAAGGGCCCAGGCGACCAGCGCCGCCACCGCCAGCGCGCCCAGTCCGCCGCCGGCGACCGCGTAGACCGTGCGCCGCGCCGCCGCCTGGATCGGCTCGGCCGGCGTGCCGAGGGCCAGGAGCCAGCCGGGCGCCGCCACGGAGCCGGCCTTCGCCGACAGGACCTCCTGCCCCTGCTGGGTACGGGACAGGAAAAACTCGTCGCCGGTCTTCAGCGCCTGGGCAAGAGACTCGTGCGCCGGCTTTCCGACCGCCGGGTCGAAGGCCGTTTCGGACCTCGTCCGGGCGATGAAGCGCCCATCGCGGTCGAGAAGCGCGACGATCCAATCCGGCGTCGCCACCTGATCGACCAGGACCTGACGCAGGGACCACGCCCGCACATAGGCGGTCAGGACCAGCCGCACCTCGCCCACGCCCCAAACCGGCACACTGACCGCGAAGACCGGCTCCACCTTGCCGGCGGGGTCGGTTATGATGCCGCTGATCCAGACCTCTCCCGACCGGAACACACGGTCCGTCTGGGCCGATCGGGCCGCATGATCGATGGCGTCGGCTTCCGGCTCCTGTGGCCGGTGGAGCAGGTTGACCTCACCCTGGCGGTCGCGCACCTCCAGGGCGACCCAATCCGGACGCTGGCGCAACGCACGTTCCGACCGCTCTCTCCAAACGGCGCGGTCTCCGATGTCCAGCGAACGGGCCGAGGACATGATTTCGAGTGCGCTGCGCGTCATGAGGACGCGCCCGTCCACCGTCCGCACCGCCGCGTCGGTGGCATGGCGGATCAGTTCCTCGACCGACCGCTCCTGCTGGCGGTCGACCAGCATGATCGCGGCCACCGCAAAGGCGACGAGCGGAAGAAGCGCCAGCAGCGCCACAAAAGGGAGACGAAGGCGCATACCCGGTTTTCACAAACTGTTGAGGGCGCCCACTATAGACAGACACTCAGGCGACTCCCACAGAATCCGCCCGTCTATCACTATTTTCAGCATGATCCGCTTGAAATTCTTGAAATCATCAAATGAAGTTTGGGTACACTACACAAAAGGTGGTAATGTGCAGCGCACAGGACGGCAAGCTGGCACAGCCTTGAATTGTCGATGACCAAATATCGATGGCCGGCCTGCGGGAATTCGATTTGCCGCGCAGACAGGCGCGCGGCACAGTGGCGCAATGCCTGAATCCATGCCCCATTCCGCTTCCGCCGGCCGGAGCGGCGACATTCGCTTCGGTGAATTCGTCGCGCTCATGGCCCTTTTGATGGCGCTGACGGCGCTGTCCATCGACATCATGCTGGTCGCCTTGCCGGACATCGCCAGCTCCTTCGGGGTGGTGCGAGAACGACCGGCAGTTCGTCATCACCGCCTACATGCTGGGCTTCGCGGTCGGGCAACCCTTCCATGGGCCGCTGTCCGACCGGTTCGGGCGCAAGCCGGTGCTGGCAGCCGGTCTGGTGATCTTCGCCATCGGCTCGCTGGGCGCGGTCTTCGCGCCCAGCTTCACGGCGCTGCTGGCCGCCCGCGCGTTGCAGGGCTTCGGCGCAGCCGCCCCACGCGTCGTCGCCATCGCCATCGTGCGCGACCGCTTCGTCGGGCGCGACATGGCGCGGGTGATGTCCTTTGTCATGATGATCTTCATCATCGTGCCGATCATCGCCCCGGCCCTGGGCGAGGGAATCCTGCATCTCGGCACCTGGCCGTGGGTGTTCGGCGCGCTGTTCCTGGCGGCCGTCGCCGCTTTCGCCTGGTCGATGCTGCGGCTGGCGGAAACCCGCGCGGCGGAGGACCGGATGCCGCTGTCCCCCGCGGCGCTCGGCCACGCCTTCCACAAGGTGATGACGACGCGCGCGACGGTCGGCTACACCGCGGCGATGGGCCTGCTGTTCGGCGGACTGCTGAGCTACGTCGGCAGCGCCCAGCAGATTTTCGTGGATGTCTATGGGCTGGGGGCGATGTTCCCGGTGGCCTTCGGCGCCATCGCCGGCGTGATGGCCCTGGCCTCGTTGGTCAACGCGCGGCTGGTCGGGCGGGTCGGCATGCACCGGGTGTCGCACGTTGCCCTGATCGGCTACACGCTGACCGGCGTCGCCATGGCGCTGCTCGGCTTTCCCGAGCATCCGCCGCTGCTCGGCCTCGGCCTGTTCATGGCGGCAATCTTCTTCTGCTTCGGCCTGATCGCCCCGAACTTCAACGCGATGGCGATGGAGCCGCTGGGCCATGTGGCAGGCATGGGGTCGTCCTTCGTCGGCTTCTTCAGCACCGGCATGGCGGCGGTGGTCGGCTGGATCGTCGGCCAGTCCTTCGACGGCACCGTGCGCCCGCTGACCATCGGCTTCACCGTGCTGGGCGTGCTGGCGTTGCTGACGGTTTTGCTGACCGAGCGTGGAACGCTGATGCGCTCCACCCACGCCGCCGCGCCGCAACCGGGGGACTGAAAGCGCAGAAGGGCATAGGAGGGGAAGCGTCTCCGCTCTTGCCGGCGGTGTGCCCGATTCGGCATAACGTGCGCGACGCCTGGAAGCGGGCGCCGAGCGGGCACCGGCCCATCACGCGCGGGAGGGGACTGTGTTCCGCAAATTCGTCTATCTGCTGGCCCTGGCGCGCGAGCAGCATTTCGGCCGGGCGGCGGAGGCCTGCCACGTCTCCCAGCCGACGCTGTCCAACGCCATCCGCCAGCTTGAGGACGAGCTGCGCGTGCCCATCGTCGAGCGCGGGCAGAAGTTCTCCGGTTTCACGCCGGAGGGGTTGAAGGTTCTGGAATACGCCCGCCGCATCGTCGCGGAGCGGGACGGGCTCTATCAGGAGCTGACCGCGCTGGGCCAGGGCCTGTCCGGCCATCTGCGGATCGGCGCCATTCCGACCGCCCTGCCCGCCGTCCCCCATGTGCTGGCCCGCTTCGCCGAGCGCTACCCGCAGATCCGCTCCAGCGTGCGCTCGCTCAGTTCGCGGGACATCCAGCGCGACCTCGACGGGTTCGAGCTGGACGCCGCCGTCACCTACCTCGACAACGAGCCGCTGAGCAACGTCCGCACCGTTCCGCTGTTTTCGGAGCGCTACTTCCTGCTGGCCCAGCGCCGTCAGGTCCGGGAGGGCGCCACCAGCATCCGCTGGACCGACGCGGCGGAGCTGCCGCTGTGCCTGCTCACCCCCGACATGCAGAACCGGCGCATCGCCGACACCGCCTTCCGCATGGCCGACCGGACGGTGGTTCCGCTGATGGAGACGAACTCCATCGTCACGATCTACACCATCGTGCGCAGCGGTCTGGCGGCCAGCGTGGTGCCGAGCCAGCTCCTCACCCTGGTCGCGCTCCACCCCGATCTGGTGGCCCTGCCGCTGACCGAGCCGGACCTCACCTACGCCGTCGGACTCGTCTACGCCGACCGTGAACCACCGGCCCCGCTCGCCAAGGCGCTGGCCGCCGTCGCCGCGGAACCGGGCCTCGCCGAGCGCGTGCGCGCCCTGACCGACGAGGCCCTGGCCCCCTGGAGCCTTTCAAAAGGGCTATGATCTCAAGGACATAACCGCGCGATCCGTGTGGTGATAGCGAAACCCTATCACCGCATCAGAAAATCAAATTTGCCCGCCTCCCCCAATGTCCGTAACGCTGACGGACGAGACACCAACGAAGCGCCGCCGATCCAGGCCGGCGCGGGGGAGGAGACCATGAACGCCCGATCTCCATGGAGCGAGGACCGCGCCACGGCGGTGATCGCCGCCAACCGTCACCTGCGCGGGGCCCTGCTGCCGATGCTGCACGCTCTGCAGGAAGAATTCGGCTGCATCGACGAGGAGGCCATCCCGCTGCTGGCGCGTGAGCTGAACCTGTCGCGCGCCGACGTGCACGGAGTGGTGTCCTTCTACCACGAATTCCGCCGCAGCCGTCCGGGCCGCCACACGATCAAGGTCTGCCGGGCCGAGGCCTGCCAGTCGATGAATGCCGACGGGCTGATCGACCACATCCGCCGCCGCCTGAAGGTGGACTTCCACGAGACCACCGCCGACGACGCCTTCTCGCTGGAGCCGGTCTTCTGCCTGGGCAACTGCGCCCTGGCCCCCGCCGTGATGGTGGACGAGACGCTGCACGGCCGGGTCAGCCCGGCCCGCTTCGACGCCATCGCCGCCTCCACCCTGGCCACGGAGGCCGCGCGATGAGCGAGCCCCTGCACACGGTCTACGTGCCGCGCGACGCCGCCGCCCTGTCGGTGGGCGCCGACGAGACCGCCGCCGCCATCCGCGCCGAGGCCACCCGGCGCGGCATCCCGCTCCGCATCGTCCGCAACGGCTCCCGCGGCATGCTGTGGCTGGAGACGCTGGTCGAGGTGGAGACGCCCGAGGGCCGCGTCGCCTACGGCCCGGTGATGGCCGAGGATGTGGCCGGCCTGTTCGACGCCGGCTTCCTGGAGGGCGCCGACCACGCGCTGACCCACGGCCTGACCGAGAAGATCCCCTACTTCGCCAAGCAGGAGCGGCTGACCTTCGCCCGCTGCGGCATCATCGACCCGCTGTCGGTCGAGGATTACCGGCTGCACGGCGGTTTCCGCGGGCTGGAGCGGGCGCTCGCCATGACTCCGGCGGAGATCGTCACCGAGGTCACCGAGTCCGGCCTGCGCGGCCGCGGCGGAGCCGGCTTCCCGACCGGCATCAAGTGGAACACGGTGCTGAACGCCAAGGCGGACCAGAAGTACATCTGCTGCAACGCCGACGAGGGCGACAGCGGCACCTTCGCCGACCGCATGATCATGGAAGGCGACCCCTTCTGCCTGATCGAGGGCATGACCATCGCCGCCATAGCGGTGGGCGCCACCGAGGGCTACATCTACATCCGCTCCGAATACCCGCACGCCGTCGCGACGATGCGCGAGGCGATCCGGCTGGCCTATGACGAGAAGTGGCTGGGCGACGAGATCCACGGCACCGGCCACCGCTTCCACCTCGACGTCCGCGTCGGCGCCGGCGCCTACATCTGCGGCGAAGAGACCTCCATGCTGGAAAGCCTGGAGGGCAAGCGCGGCACCGTCCGGGCCAAGCCGCCGCTGCCGGCGCTGGAAGGCCTGTTCGGCAAGCCGACGATCGTCAACAACGTGCTGTCGCTGACCTCGGTCCCGATCATCCTGGACAAGGGCGCCAACCACTACCGCGACTTCGGCGTCGGCCGGTCGCGCGGCACGCTGGCCTTCCAGCTCGCCGGTAACATCAAGCACGGCGGCATCGTCGAGAAGGCCTTCGGCGTCACCCTGCACGAGCTGCTCTACGAGTTCGGCGGCGGCACCATCACCGGGCGCCCGATCCGCGCGGTGCAGGCCGGCGGCCCGCTCGGCGCCTATCTGCCGCCCTCGCTGTTCGAACTGCCGAAGGATTACGAGGCCTTCGCGGCGGTAGAGGCGATGGTCGGCCACGGCGGCATCGTCGTCTTCGACGACAGCGTGGACATGGCCAGGCAGGCCCGCTTCGCCATGGAGTTCTGCGCCGCCGAATCCTGCGGCAAGTGTACGCCCTGCCGCATCGGCGCGGTGCGCGGCGTCGAGGTGATGGACCGCATCATCGCCGGCGACAAGGTGGCGGCGAACATCACGCTGCTCAACGACCTGTGCGAGGTCATGACCGACGGCTCGCTCTGCGCCATGGGCGGCATGACGCCGATTCCGGTGCGCAGCGCCCTGAAACACTTCCCCGAGGATTTCACCCGCAGCCCCGCGGCTGTCGCGGCCGAGTGAGCGGAAAGGACCAGACCCCATGTCCATCCAAGACATCGATTACGGCACCCCGGCCCGCGAGTCCGCCACCATGGTGACGCTGGACATCGACGGCCGCACGGTGACCGTGCCGGAAGGCACCTCGGTGATGCGCGCGGCGATGGAAGCCGGCATCACCGTGCCCAAGCTGTGCGCCACCGACATGCTGGACGCCTATGGCTCCTGCCGCCTGTGCATGGTGGAGATCGAGGGGCGGCGCGGCACGCCGGCCTCCTGCACCACGCCGGTCGCCCCGGGCATGAAGGTGCACACCCAGAACGAGCGTCTGGGCCGGCTGCGCCGCGGCGTGATGGAACTGTACATCTCCGACCACCCGCTGGACTGCCTGACCTGCCCGACCAACGGCAATTGCGAGCTTCAGGACATGGCCGGCGCGGTCGGCCTGCGCAACGTCCGCTACGGCTATGAGGGTGAGAACCACCGCGCCGCCGTGAAGGACGAGAGCAACCCCTACTTCACCTTCGACCCGTCCAAGTGCATCGTCTGCTCGCGCTGCGTGCGGGCCTGCGGCGAGGTCCAGGGCACCTTCGCCCTGACCATCGACGGGCGCGGCTTCGACAGCAAGGTGTCGCCGGGCGCGCTCGAACAGTTCATGGAGAGCGAGTGCGTGTCCTGCGGCGCCTGCGTCCAGGCCTGCCCGACCGCCACCCTGACCGAGAAGTCGCTGATCGAGCTGGGTCAGCCGGAGCACAGCGTCATCACCACCTGCGCCTATTGCGGGGTGGGGTGCTCCTTCAAGGCGGAAATGAAGGGCACCACCGTGGTCCGCATGGTCCCCCACAAGGACGGCGGCGCCAACGAGGGCCACTCCTGCGTCAAGGGCCGCTTTGCCTGGGGCTACGCCACCCACGCCGACCGCCAGACGCAGCCGATGATTCGCGAGAGCATCGACGATCCGTGGCGCGTCGTGTCCTGGGAGGAGGCGATCACCTACGCCGCAACCCGCCTGCGCGCGGTCCAGCAGAAATACGGCCGCGGCTCCATCGGCGGCATCACCTCGTCCCGTTGCACGAACGAGGAGGTGTATGTCGTCCAGAAGATGATCCGCGCCGCCTTCGGCAACAACAACGTCGACACCTGCGCCCGCGTCTGCCATTCACCCACCGGCTACGGCCTGAAACAGACCTTCGGCACCTCCGCCGGCACGCAGGACTTCAAGAGCGTCGACAAGTCCGACGTGATCCTGGTCATCGGCGCCAACCCGACCGACGGCCACCCGGTCTTCGGCTCCCGCATGAAGAAGCGGCTGCGCCAGGGCGCCAGGCTGATCGTTATCGACCCGCGCCGCATCGACCTCGTGCGCAGCCCGCACGTTTCGGCCACGCACCACCTCCAGCTCCGTCCCGGCACCAACGTCGCCGCGATGAACGCGCTGGCCCATGTGATCGTGACCGAGGAACTGGTCGACCGCGATTTCGTGGCCGACCGGTGCGACCCGATGGAGTTCGCCCGTTGGGAAGCCTTCGTCCGCGACCCGCGCCATTCCCCGGAGAACACCGAGCAGTACACCGGCATCCCGGCGGCGGAGATGCGCGCGGCGGCCCGGCTCTACGCCACTGGCGGCAACGCGGCGATCTATTACGGCCTGGGCGTGACCGAGCACAGCCAGGGCTCGACCGCGGTGATGGGCATGGCGAACCTCGCCATGGCGACCGGCAACATCGGGCGTGACGGCGTCGGCGTGAACCCGCTGCGCGGCCAGAACAACGTCCAGGGCTCCTGCGACATGGGCTCCTTCCCGCACGAACTGACCGGCTACCGCCACGTCTCCGACGACGTGGTCCGCCAGCAGTTCGAGGAGGTGTGGAACGCCGCGCTCGACCCAGAGCCGGGCCTGCGCATCCCCAACATGTTCGACTCCGCGGTGGACGGCACCTTCATGGGCCTGTTCGTCCAGGGCGAGGACATCGCCCAGTCCGACCCGAACACCCAGCATGTGTTCGCCGCCCTGCGGGCCATGGAGATCGTCGTGGTGCAGGACCTGTTCCTGAACGAGACCGCGGCCTTCGCCCATGTCTTCCTGCCCGGCACCTCCTTCCTGGAGAAGGACGGCACCTTCACCAACGCCGAGCGCCGCATCAACCGCGTCCGCCCGGTGATGCCGTCCAAGACCGGCAAACAGGAATGGGAGGTCGTCTGCGATCTGGCCACCGCCATGGGCTATCCCATGTTCTACCGGACCAGCGCGCAGATCATGGACGAGATCGCCCGCCTGACCCCGAGCTTCTCCGGCGTCAGCTTCGCGAAGCTCGACCGGGTGGGCAGCGTGCAATGGCCCTGCACCGACGAGGACTCGGTCGGCACGCCGATCATGCACGCCCACGGCTTCGTGCGCGAAGGCAAAGCGTCCCAGGGCCGCTTCATGATCACCGAGTATGTGCCGACGGAAGAACGGGCCTCCCGCTTCTACCCGCTGATCCTGACGACGGGCCGCATCCTCAGCCACTATAACGTCGGCGCCCAGACCCGCCGCACCGCCAACGTGGCGTGGCACCCGGAAGACATCCTGGAGGTCCACGCCCACGACGCCGAGGAACGGGGCATCCGCGACGGCGATCTGGTCTCCATCGCCAGCCGCGTCGGCGCCACCACGCTGCGGGCGCGCATCTCCGACCGGATGCCGCAGGGGGTGGTCTACACCACTTTCCACCACCCGGTGACGGGCGCCAACGTGGTCACGACCGAGAATTCGGATTGGGCCACCAACTGCCCCGAATACAAGGTGACCGCGGTGCAGGTGACGCTGAGCAACCACCCGTCCGACTGGCAGATCCGCCGCGGCGATCTGGTGGAAGTGGCGGCGGAGTAAAGCGGCAACGCGCAGTGGAGGACCAGCCATGCTCACCCACGCCCATTCCCTGCCGGCCAGCGGCACCGGCTTTCCGGAAACCGCCGATCAGGCGGCGAATCAGGCAAACGTGACGTGGCTGGTCGCCGAGGAGACTCCGGTGGCGTTCGAATACAACGGACGCTCCCACGCCGTGATGATGGCGACGCCCGCCGATCTCGAGGACTTTGCGCTGGGCTTCAGCCTGTGCGAGGAAATCGTCGGCAGCGCCTTCGACATCGACCGCATCGACGTCCGCCCGGTGGAGGACGGCATCGTCCTGTCCATCGAGGCCGACCCGTTGCGTCTTCTGCGCGGTTCGCTCCGCCGCCGTTCCATGGAAGGGCGGAGCGGCTGCGGCCTGTGCGGGATCGACAGCCTCGCCAACGCGGTGCGCGAGCCGCCGCGGGTGACGGCGGGCTTCACCCCATCGGTGGAGGCGGCGGCGGCCGCCTTTACCGCCCTGCCCGACCACCAGCCGATGAACCGCGCCAACAAGTCCCTGCACGCCGCGGCCTGGGCCGGGCCGGACGGGCGCATCGTGATGGCGCGGGAAGACGTCGGGCGGCACAACGCGCTCGACAAGCTGGCCGGCGCGCTGGCCCGCGCGGGCATCGACCCGTCCGGCGGCTTCGCGGTGATGAGCAGCCGTTGCAGCTTCGAGTTGGTCCAGAAGGCCGCGACCATCGGCATCCCCATGCTCGCCACCATTTCCGCCCCCACGGCGCTGGCGCTGAAGCTCGCCCGCGCCGCCGGCATGACGCTGGCCGCCCGCGCGCGCGGCAACGGCGTCATGCTGTTCCGTTGACGAAGAAAACCAAATTTCCGGGAGCCGACCCATGGACACCACACGCGAACTCGTCCGCATGGCCAATCAGATCGCCAGCTATTTCCAGTCCTACCCGCAGGAGGAGGCGGTGACCGAGACCGCCGGCCACATCCGCGCCTTCTGGGAACCCCGCATGCGCCAACGTCTGCTGGATCACAGCAGCGCCGGGGGCGAAGGCCTGCACGAGATTGTCACCCAGGCGGTCGAGCGGTTGAAGGGGCCGACCGTGGGGAGCGCGTAGCGGCTCATTTCCCCCACCCCGGCCCTCCCCCCACTTCGAAGGGGAGGGAGAAATTGTCCCCTCCCCTGCAAAGCGGGGGAGGATTAGGGAGGGGGCAAGTGCCTTTGCTCCCTACGCCCGCTGGCTCAACAACCCCTTCAGCACGCGCGACAGCAGATCCGCGAGTTGGAACTGGTCCGGCCCCGGCAGGGCCGCGATGACCGCAGCGAAGTCCTTCAGCGGATCGTATTCGAGAAGCGCCAACGCCTTCTCCGTGGGGTGAAGCTGAACGACTCGGCGGTCTTCCGGCACCGGGACCCGCGTCAGCAGTTCCTTCGTCACCAGAACCTCGACCATCTGGGACGCCGCGCCGCGGGTCGTCGCGTGGAAGTCCGCAAAGGCGGAAACGGTCCGTTGGCTGTCGTTTGCGCGTGCGAAATATCGCAGCGCCGTCCATTGCGACGGCTTCAGACCCTGCGTATAGCCCATGCTGTCGGCAATGTGACCGATGTGCATCATGACCTCGGCGATCGCCTGCGCCGATGCCAGGGACGGTGGGCTTTTCGACATGCCAGCGGAGTCTCGACAGTTGCCGGAGAAAGACGGCGCCGCAGAGCGAAAAGCCGGCAACGCGTCTGTACGTTATAGAGACTATATGGTCACCAAACTAACATACTGCAGTAGGCAAGTCCATGACTCCCCACCCCCGACGACGGGGCGCACACTACGGCATCGCGACAGTAAACGAAACATTGACCTTAAATCCCATTCAGCACAAGGTGTCGCACCCCCCTGTGGCGCCGTGCGGATTACCGGACCGGTGCGGAGACAACGCAGGGCACCTACCACCTCGTGTCGGGGCTGCGCCGCGCGTTTTGTCTGGCGTTGCGCCGCGACTCGCCTATATATGCGCGCCATGACCAGCACGCCCCCGTCCATTCCCGGTTTCAAGACCAACCCGGCTTCCTCCCCCAAGGTGGGGATCGTCAGCCTGGGCTGTCCCAAAGCGCTCGTCGACTCCGAGCGCATCCTCACGCGCCTGCGCGCCGAAGGCTACGAGATCTCGCCGTCCTACGACGGCGCGGACGTCGTGCTGGTCAACACCTGCGGCTTCCTCGATTCCGCCAAGAAGGAATCGCTGGAGGCCATCGGCGAGGCGATCAAGGAAAACGGCCGGGTCATCGTGACCGGCTGCATGGGCGTGGAATCGGACATGATCCGGCAGGTCCATCCGGACGTGCTGGCCGTCACCGGCCCCCACCAGTACGAGCAGGTGGTCAACGCCGTGCACGACGCCGTGCCGCCGGTCCACGACCCCTTCACCGATCTGGTGCCGCCGGAAGGGCTGCGGCTGACCCCGCGCCACTACGCCTATCTGAAGATTTCGGAAGGCTGCAACAACCGCTGCAGCTTCTGCATCATCCCGTCCCTGCGCGGCGATCTGGTCAGCCGTCCGGTCGCTTCGGTCCTGCGCGAGGCGGAAAAACTGGCGACCGCCGGCGTCAAGGAACTGCTGGTCATCTCCCAGGACACCAGCGCCTACGGCGTCGACCGCAAGTACGCGGAAGAGGACTGGTACGGGCGCAAGGTGAAGGCGCGCTTCATCGACCTCTGCCGCGAGCTGGCGAACTTCGACGTCTGGGTGCGCCTGCACTACGTCTACCCCTACCCGCATGTGGACGAGGTGATCCCGCTGATGGCGGAGGGCCGCATCCTCCCCTATCTGGACATCCCGTTCCAGCACGCCTCCCCCACCGTGCTGAAGGCGATGCGCCGTCCGGCGGCCCAGGAGAAGCAGCTCGACCGCATCCGGAAGTGGCGGCAGGAATGCCCGCATCTGGTGCTGCGCTCCACCTTCATCACCGGCTTCCCCGGCGAGACCGAGGAGGACTTCCAGTTCATGCTGGACTGGTTGAAGGAAGCGCAGCTCGACCGCGTCGGCTGCTTCAAGTACGAGCCGGTCGAGGGCGCCACCGCCAACGACCTGCCCGGCGCCGTTCCGGAAGAGGTCAAGCAGGAGCGCTGGGAGCGCTTCATGGAAACGCAAAAGGCGATCAGCGCCGAGCGGCTCCAGCAGAAGGTCGGCTTCACGCTCGGCGTCCTCATCGACGAGGTCGACGAGGAGGGCGCCATCGGCCGTTCCTACGCCGACGCCCCGGAGATCGACGGCAACGTCTTCCTGAACGGCGAGACGAACGTGAAGCCGGGCGACATCGTGGACGTGACCATCGAGCACGCCGACGAATACGACCTCTGGGGCTCCATCGAGCGCGCCGAGTAAGGGACTTCGCCCAAAGCAAAAGGGCCGGGACGGCAACGCCTCCCGGCCCTTTTGCTTTTCCCTGACCTCAGTACAGCCGCCCGCCGTTCGGCACGCCCTGCCCGGGTCCGACCAGCACCACCTCGCCATCCGCGTCGGGCAGGCCCAGACACAAAACCTCGCTGGTGAAGGGGCCGATGCGCTTGGGCGGGAAGTTCACCACGCCCAGCACCTGCCGCCCCACCAGCTCATCGAGCGTATAGTGGCGCGTGATCTGGGCGGAGCTGCGCCGGGTCCCGATTTCCGGCCCGAAGTCGATGGCCAGCTTGTAAGCGGGCTTGCGCGCCTCCGGAAAAGGCTCCGCCGCGGTGATGGTGCCGACGCGGATGTCCACCTTCAGGAAATCGTCGTAACTGATGGTCACGGGTCTCGTCCCTGCCCTGTTGCGGTTGTCACGGTTTCAATCGTCGTGGGCAAGGCTAGCACCGATGGCGGCGACGCTGAAACGCGAAAGGGCCGCCCCGGTGGGCGGCCCTTTGCGGCACTCTCCGATGGGAGAGGAGCTTACTTCTTGGCGATGGCGGCCTTGACCTCGTCCAGGCTCTCCGACACGCGCTTCGACAGCACGTCGGCGGCCTCGGTGTTGGACTTGGCGACCAGCTCGGCCAGTTCCTTGATGTTCGACAGGGCCTTCTCGAAGGCGGTCTTCACCAGTTCGGCCTGCTTGGCGGCCTTCTCTTCCGGCGTTCCGGCGGCGGCGACCTGATTCACGTAGCTGCCGGCCTCCTCGACGGAGGAGCGGACGATCTCGGCCTGGCGGCGCAGCACGGCCTGCAGACCCTCGATCGCGAGCTGGTTGGCGGCGGTCACCGCCTCGATGTTCTTGCGCTGGCTCGCCAGGATGGACTCGATGTCCAGGCCCGGCACCTTATATTCGCCCAGCATCTTGGACAGATCGAATTCGAGGAACGGGTTACCGGTCTGCTTGGCCATGGTTCTCACCCCCGACGAAAGGATTCATTCGGCGTGCTGCGGCGCAGCAAACCTGTGGCGCGACTATGCAGATTGCCAAAAAGATAGTCAACGCCCTTGTGCGTCGCACCAGGGGCTACACTGCGCCCTACGGAACCTCAACCGGCGGACGCGCTCCCTGGTTCCCTGGTCGGTTCTCCGGCGCCCTGCGGGGCTGCAGACGATTCGGTTGCGGAGGCACGTCCGGATCTGCGGCGTAATGCCCCAGCCCAGCGTTCCGCCCGCCGCAGTTCGGAATCGAGCGCCGCCATGGTCCGCGACAGGTCGGCGCTGTCGTCCTCCAGGAAGACACGCATGACCCGCGCCTGCACCGCGCCCAGCCCGGCCACGAGCAGGGCGCCGCCGGTCCGGTCGGCCCCCACCCCGGCGGCACGCAGCATCCAGGCCATCGACCGCCCGAAATGACGGGAGAAGGCCAGCGCGGTCAGCGGTTCCCGCCGCAGGTCGCGGACGACCGAGCGCAACCCGTCCCGGTAGGGCAGCAAAGCGTCGTAACGGCGCATCATCACGTCGAACAGCCGGTCGCGGGCGCTCTCGTCCGGACCGACCGGGGCGTAGTCGGCGAGAACCGAGGTGTCGGCGACCCGAGACACGGCGGCCAGCACATCGGAGCGATCGGGAAAGCGGCGGTAGAAGACGTCGGGCGCCACCCCCGCCGCCCGTGCGATCGCCAGCAGGCCGGTGTTGCGCCAGCCCTGCCCGGCGGCGAGCCGCATCGCCGCGGCGGCCACCCGCTGGTCCAGTTCGTCGGCGCCTCCTCCTCCCGCAGCATTCCCCGCGGCGTCGGGGGCGTCCGGATCGGTCTTCCAGGGGGTGTCGGCGGTGTCGTCCATGGGGTCGAGCCTCGTGGTCAGCCTATCCCCATGATGTGGGACGCCCGCGCCGCGCCTCAACCGGGGCGGCAGAAGGGGAAGGGCTCGACCCGCTTCATATAGGTGGGTATCCAGCCGCATTGGCCGGCGGGGTTGGGCAGGCGGATGGCCTCGATGGCGGGCCAGACCTGGGCGACCACCACCACCAGCGCCACCATGCCGAACATCCAGCGGCGCGTCCGGGTG
The DNA here is from genome assembly GCF_022023855.1 of Azospirillum brasilense. Lineage (NCBI taxonomy): Bacteria > Pseudomonadati > Pseudomonadota > Alphaproteobacteria > Rhodospirillales > Azospirillaceae > Azospirillum > Azospirillum brasilense. The sequence continues at coordinate 487,252 of NZ_CP059450.1, read as the reverse complement.
CGCTCCAGAAGACCGGGCAGGCGCAGCAGAACCCAGGCCGCGGCAAGTCCCATCAGCGGGTCGGTGTAGGCGGCGTAGGCCCGCTGGAAGCCGCGCAGGGAGAACAGCGTCTCCAAACCCCAGGCGACCAGCAGCAGAAGCGCCGCCTGCGCCGCGGCCACCCGCTCCCCTCGGCGCCACAGGACGATGCAGCCCCCGATGATGAACCACTCCACCACGACGGTCTGCGGAATGTTGTCGGGGTGTAAGACGATGGTGCGGATCGCCAGCGTGCGCCACAGCCCCTTCGCCAGCAGCGTCACCAGCCCATCGGAGAGCACCTGCTCCTGCCCCTGGAGCGCCGCCTGATGCTTCCAGGTGGTGAAGACGAACATGTGCTCGATCAGGTTGGCGACGGCGATGACGTTCTGCTCATGCGGGCGGATCGTCAGGGCGAGCACGCCGAGCGCCAGCCCGAGCGCGACCGCCGCCATGGCCGCCACCTCGTAGGACAGGCGCACCCGCCACACCGCCGCGTAGACGGCCATGCCGAGAAACACCCAGCCGACGATGATCCCCTGATAGACCCCCGACAGCCCACCGCCGACCGGCCGGTAGGGGTAGAGCGACTGGCCGGCGCTGGCGATGCCATGCTGGATCAGGGCCACCGCAGGCAACGCCGCCCCACCCGCGGCCAACGCCAGAATGCCCGCGGCGATCCAATGGCGCCCGCCGTCCCCGGCGAAGCGGCGCCCGAAGGCCAGCGCGATCACCGGGATGCCCAGCGCCAGGAAGATCGCCTGGATCTTCGTCACCACCGCCAGCCCGGCCAGCAGCCCGGCCAGCCCGAGAAGCAGCAGGGGCCGCCAGCCCGGAGCGGTGCGGACGGCGACCAGCACCAGGAGAAGCGCCGTCACCACGAAGGAGGCCGACAGCAGATCGGTGCGCATCTGCCGCGCCTGGGTGGACAGGCCGATGCCGAAGGCCATCACCACGGCGGCTAGGAAGGCCACCCGCCGGTCGCCGACCAGCGCACGGACGAGGTTGGCGTAGATCAGCGCGAAGCCGGTGGTGACGAGGATGGACAGCGCCCGCCCGGCCTCCACCAGATTTTGCCAAGCCGCGTTGTAGGCTGCGGTGTCGGCGGCGGGCGGCAGGCCGGAGAGGGTGATGACCGGCATCAGGCCAAGCGCGTGCAGCAGTCGGTACCAGACCTCGATCACCAGGAAATAGGTGTAGCCGGGGTGGTCGAAATACTCCTGGGGCAGCCCCTCGCTGAACAGCAGCCCGTGATAGGCCAGCACCAGATCCTGGTCGGCGTGCGACCAGTAGGGGGTGCGGAAGCCGATCGCCAGGGCCGACACCACCATCACCGCCGCCAGCGCCACGCACAGCCCCCACCAGGGCCAGCGGTCCAGCACGCCGGTGCCGGGCACGCCGGCGGACCGGTTGGGCATGACCGTATGGGGTGAGGCGGCGCCGCGGTCCAAGGATGACATGATGGGAGTATGTCCAGAGGTTACACGCCACCGGTTTGTGCACGATTCCGGACGGTTTTGGAACCGCGGCAGCGGCGCGCTGTTTTTTGCGGACCTGCAACTCTTGATCGCTCAACCCCATCGCCAGAAGGAACGGTGCCAGCCCGATGCCTGATTCCGACGACCGCCCGTCACCCCGTTCCGCCGCCTCCGTTTCCCGCAGCGTCCAGGGCAACGATCCTGACGGGGCGGGACCGCCCTCCGCCGGCCGCGCCCTGGTCATCCTGCCGGTCCTGCCCACGCACCCCGACGATGGAAACGCCGCGGCGCGCCAGCCCGACGCGCGGCTCTCCGAAGCGATCGCGCTTGCCCAGGCCATCCGCCTGGAGGTGCCGCACGCCGAGGTGATCCGCGTCGCCCGCCCCGACCCCGCCACCCTGTTCGGGCGCGGTACCGCCGATCGGATCGGTGGCATGGTGGAGGCCTTCCACGCCGATCTCGTGGTGATCGACCATCCGCTCAGCCCGGTGCAGCAGCGCAATCTGGAGCGCCGCTGCATGGCCAAGGTGATCGACCGCACCGGGCTCATCCTGGAGATTTTCGGAGAACGCGCCCAGACGCGCGAGGGACAGTTGCAGGTCGAGCTGGCGGCCCTGACCTACCAGCGCTCACGGCTGGTGCGGTCCTGGACCCACCTGGAGCGGCAGCGCGGCGGCTTCGGCTTCCTGGGCGGCCCCGGCGAAAGCCAGCTCGAACTCGACCGCCGCCTGATCGCGGAGCGCATCAGCCGCCTGAAATCGGACCTGGAGGAGGTGCGGCGGACGCGCAAGCTGCACCGCTCCGCCCGGCAGCGCGGCGGTACGCCGCTGGTGGCGCTGGTCGGCTACACCAACGCCGGCAAATCGACGCTGTTCAACCGGCTGTCCGGCGCCGGCGTCACCGCCGAGGACATGCTGTTCGCCACACTCGACCCCACGGTGCGCCGGATCGCGCTCTCCTCCGGCAAGACCATGGCCCTGTCGGACACGGTGGGCTTCGTGTCGGAATTGCCGACCCAGCTCGTCGCCGCCTTCCGTGCCACGCTGGAGGAGGTGCAGGCCGCCGACCTGATCCTGCATGTCCGCGACGTCTCGCACCCCGACACGGCGGCGCAGAAGGCGGATGTGGATTCGGTGCTGGCCGACCTCGGGATCGACGCCGCCAACGACCCGCGGGTGGTGGAGGTGCTGAACAAGACCGACCAGATGCCCGCGACCGCCCGCGGCGCGCTCCACATGCGCCTCGCCAACCAGCGGATGATGGAAGGAGAGGAACGCGCCGTCGCCGTGTCCGCCCTGACCGGGGAGGGGCTGGACGACCTGCTGGATCTTCTGGACCGGCGCGTATCGGCCGGGCGGCAGGTGGTGGAGCTGAGCGTCAACCTGTCGGACGGACGTGCCCTGGCGTGGCTGTACGAGCATGGGCAGGTGCTGGATCGCCGGGATGAGGACGGTCAGGCGCATGTGCATGTGGCCTTGGCCCCCGCCGACGCCGCCCGTTTCGACAGCCGGTTCGTCGGGCAGGAAAGTCGCTGAGAAAGCATTTTCCGCCTTTTGTTCCGCCGTTTCGGATGGTTTGCAACCACTGCCGCCCTCTTGCGTTGTGACGGACAGACCGGCCCTTGACCCGCCCGGTCCGTGATCCCCCATGAGCAGGAGGAGGCAGCCCCATGACCGAAAAGCCGGAAGCCGAAAAGCTGGAACAGGATCGGGCCGAACGCGTGCGTCGCCGCGCCCACGACATCTGGGAACGGGACGGCCGCCCGGAAGGCCGGCACGACGAGCACTGGGCGCAGGCCGAAGCCGAGGTCGATGACGAGATCCGCGCCGAGCGGCAAAGCGAGGAAACGGAAAGCAGCGCCCCGGATAGCTCGCCGAAACGGCGTTCCAAGGCGACCGGCGCGAAGCCGGCCACCGCAAAACCCAAGGCTGCTCCCAAAGCCGCCCGGGGGAGCGGCACGCGGGCGGCGGCGGAGAATCTGTCGGCGGTGGCCGCCGGACGGACGGAGCAGACCGGCACCACAAAGACCGGCGGCCAGATCTCCCGAGGCGGGGCGGCCAGCGGAAAGCCGGGCAAGGCGGCGCGCCGGGACGCGTCGCGCGGCTGACGGGGCGGGGCGCTCCTCCTCCCCGTTCTCCGCAAAGCTCCTATGCCCCGCCTGCCGGAAAATGGGGCCCAAAAGGGAACGAGAGGTCTGGTTTCCGGCCTTCGGGATTGCTAGTGTTGCTGCCCCTGCGCATCCGCACGCAATGTTCGATCCCTGAGGTAGAGACATGCCGCATTATCGCTCCCGCACTTCCACGCACGGCCGCAACATGGCGGGCGCCCGCGGCCTGTGGCGCGCGACGGGCATGAAGGACGGCGATTTCGGCAAGCCGATCATCGCGATCGCCAACTCCTTCACCCAGTTCGTGCCGGGGCACGTCCACCTGAAGGATCTAGGCCAGCTCGTCGCCCGCGAGATCGAGAAGGCCGGCGGCGTCGCCAAGGAGTTCAACACCATCGCGGTGGACGATGGCATCGCCATGGGCCACGACGGCATGCTCTACAGCCTGCCCTCGCGCGAGCTGATCGCCGACGCCGTCGAGTATATGGTGAACGCCCACTGCGCCGACGCGCTGGTCTGCATCTCCAACTGCGACAAGATCACCCCGGGCATGCTGATGGCCGCCATGCGGCTGAACATTCCGGCGGTCTTCGTGTCGGGCGGCCCGATGGAGGCCGGCAAGGTCAACTGGCGCGGCAAGACCAAGGCCGTCGACCTGATCGACGCCATGGTCGCCGCCGCCGACCCGACGGTGACCGACGAGGAGGCGGCGGTGATGGAGCGCGGGTCCTGCCCGACCTGCGGCTCCTGCTCCGGCATGTTCACCGCCAACTCGATGAACTGCCTGACCGAGGCGCTGGGCCTCTCCCTGCCCGGCAACGGCACGATCCTGGCGACCCACGCCGACCGCAAGGAGCTGTTCCTCGCCGCCGGCCGCATGGCGGTGGAGCTGTGCCGCCGCTGGTACCAGGAGGAGGACGCCACCGCCCTGCCCCGCGGCATCGCCACCTTCGAGGCGTTCGAGAACGCCATGACGCTCGACATCGCCATGGGTGGCTCCACCAACACGGTGCTGCATCTGCTGGCCGCCGCGCAGGAGGGTCAGGTGCCCTTCACCATGGCCGACATCGACCGGCTGTCGCGCCGCGTGCCCAACGTCTGCAAGGTCGCCCCGGCGGTGTCCGACGTCCACATCGAGGACGTGCACAAGGCCGGCGGCATCTTCGGCATCCTGGGCGAGCTCGACCGCGGCGGGCTGCTCAACCGCGACGTCGCGACCGTCCACGCCAAGACGCTGGGCAATGCGCTCGACCGCTGGGACGTCAAGCGCACCCAGGACGAGGGCGTCCACACCATGTTCAAGGCCGCCCCCGGCGGCATCCCGACGACCATCGCCTTCAGCCAGGAGAAGCGCTGGCCGGAGTTGGACCTGGACCGCGACAAGGGCGTGATCCGCTCCGTCGACAGCGCCTTCAGCAAGGATGGCGGTCTCGCCGTGCTGTTCGGCAACATCGCCGAGAAGGGCTGCATCGTGAAGACGGCGGGCGTCGACGCCTCCAACCTCGTCTTCGCCGGCCCAGCCCGCGTCTTCGAAAGCCAGGACGCGGCGGTCGAGGCCATTCTGGGCGACACGGTCAAGGCCGGCGAGGTGGTGGTCATCCGCTACGAAGGCCCGCGCGGCGGCCCCGGCATGCAGGAGATGCTCTACCCGACCAGCTACCTGAAGTCGAAGGGCCTGGGCAAGGCCTGCGCCCTGGTCACCGACGGCCGCTTCTCGGGCGGCACGTCGGGCCTGTCGATCGGCCACGCCTCGCCGGAGGCGGCGCAGGGCGGCGCCATCGGCCTCGTCCGGGACGGCGACCGGATCGAGATCGACATTCCCAACCGCAAGATCAACCTCGCTGTGTCCGAGGAGGAGCTGCGGAGCCGCCGCGACGCCGAGAACGCCAAGGGCGCCGACGCCTGGAAGCCGGCCAACCGCAACCGCGTCGTCTCGCCGGCGCTGCGCGCCTACGCTGCTTTGACCACCAGCGCCGACCGCGGCGCGGTCCGCGACGTGTCGCAGGTCGAAGGCATCGCCGTGAAGCGCTGACGCGGCACCGAGAGCGCAACCGAAGGAACCAGATCCTTCCGGTTAAGACTTTCGGCAAGGTTGTGAATGCACAAGGCAATAACGAACGGCGCCCGGCAATCCGCGGCGCCGTTTCGCTTTCCGGACGCAATGGATCGCAGAGGGCCATGCGGCAGTATGTCTCCGAACATGCCGCCCTATCACCAAAAGAAGTGCAGGCCCTCCACTTCGAAATCTGCCATTGTCTTTCCGCATGCCCCGGCATGCCGAAACGGGATCTGTGCTCCCTGAAACCAACACCACAGGGAAACCGATGGCGCAGCCGCGGTCAGTCGCTCGGGATGAAGCCGGGGCGCCACCCGATGGTGCCGCGTTCCAGCGCGCACTGATGGACATCGCGGATGCGTTGCACTGTGCCGAGGAAGGCATCGGCTCCATCCTTTCCCTGACCGCGGCGAACGAGGACGCCAGCCGCCTGATCGCCGCGCTTGTCCACAGCCCCGTTTCAGCCGGTTTCAGCATTCTGCGCTGGCCGCAATCCCTGTTGCCGCCGCTGGGGGGACCGGACGATCTCGAAGCGGTGGCCGTCAGCCTTTTGCCGTTGGCCGATGGTCTTCCGGACAAGGCCCGTCAGGACATCGCCCTGGCCGCCGAACGCGGCGGCGGCGAGTTGGCCGGAGAGGCGATGCGTGGCCTGTTGGGCCTTCCGTCGCTTCAACCGCTCTGGATGGGGCTGGACGGCGTACAGAAGGCTGAATTCCACGTGGAGGCGCTGGCCGCCGCCCTTCTGGACCTGTGCTACGAACGCCCCGTGCTGATCGTCGTGGAAAACGCCCAATGGACGCGTAGCCTGACCGGGGCGCTGCTCGATGCGCTCGGCAACACCGTCGAGGACGCACGGCTGTGCCTGCTGGTCATCCGCTCTCCCGCAGCGTGCGAGCGGCCCGGTGGTTGGATGCCGCCCGGCACCGCACGACGCATCGTCCTGCCGGAACCGGACGGCGGGCCGGCCGAGGCCGATGGCGTCGGTCGGGATGATCCGACGCCGCACGCCGTCCTGTTGGACGCGCTGCGCCGCGACCGGCGGCCGGAACGGATCGAGTGGATGGCCCACCACGCCCCGTTGGCCGGCAATTGGGCGCTGGCCTGCGCCTGCGCACGGCACGCCGGACGACGGGCTGAGGCGGACTGCCGCCCCGCCGACGCCGCCCGTCATTATCGGAATGCGCTTGCCGCGCTGGACCGGTTGCCCGAAACCCAACGGCACGCGCAACGCCGAATCGATCTGTGGACCTCTCTGGCCCGCACCCATCCGCCGTCGGACGGCGACGCGATCAAGGCGGCGGAGAAGGCCCGCATGCTCGCCGAAGACCTCGGCGACCGTTTGCGCGTTGCGCGCGCCCTGTCGCTTCTGGCCACGCTGCGCTGGGCCGGTGGTGATCTGCCGGGGGCCCGGCGGACCGGCATGCAGGCCTTACGGATTTGGCGGCGCGCTGAAAGCGCTGGGCAGCAGGTGCAAACGCTCATCAAGCTGGGCCGCGGCTTGACCGAAGAGGGCCGCTTCCGCCACGCCGACACCGTCCTGCGTGCCGCCGCCGCGTTGGCAGCGCGTGAGGAAACGTGCCGCCTTCACGGTCCGACCGCCTTGGCGCCGGTGTGCATCGCCGCGCACCAAGCGCGCTGCCGGGCGGAACTGGGCGAGCCGGAAGAGGCGCTGCGGCTGGCCCGTGCGGCTCTCACCCAGGCGGAAAGCAGCGGCCACGCAGCGTCCCGCGCGCTGGCCTGTCTGCATCTCGGCTGGGCAGCGTTGACCGCGCAGCGCTACGCCGTCGCTGTGGAGCCTTTGAAAAGCGCCGTTGCCGTCACCGAAACGATCCGGCTGCACGCCTACCAGCCGCTGGTCCTCGGTGCGTTGGGCTACGCCCTGGTCCGCACCGGAGCGCTCAACGATGGAGCGTCCCTCCTGCTGGGCAGCCGGGAGCACGCGCGGATGCTCGGCATCCGGCGCCACGAGCCGCAAATCCTGATCTGGATCGCCGAGGCCGCGCTGCTCTCCGGCCAGCCGGAAGACGCCGTCCGCAATGCCCGTGACGCCGCCGGGAAAGCCGCTGCCTCGAGACAATCGGGCGACGAGGCCTGGGCGCGACTCGCTCTGGCCCGTGGGTTGGCCGCGCAAGGGGATATCGCTGCGGCCCTGCAGTCCATCGACGCCGCTGCCCGCATCGCCGCACAACGCTCGATGGCACCGTTGCTGACCCAATGCACTGATTTTCGCGGAACCGTGACTTCAGCGTGAAGACCCTGGGCCAAAGCCGGACAAACTTCTCGAAGATTGAACTTAATTTGCCAGGCACCCGTATAAAAGGCGGTGCGTTCGCATACAAATCTCCATATCGTAGACGCTCTTCCCTGCGGACGGCATCGTCCGTTCCCTTGCTTTCGAAACGGACGACCGCCGCATATGACTCTTGCCCAGCTCACCCGCTTGCGCGGGCACAAGGGTTTGGGGTTTATGTTCGCGCTGGCGACCTTCGCCGTCGCCATGGCGGCGCGTCTTGCCCTCGACGACCGGTTGCCGGCGGGGTTCCCCTTCCTGACCTTCTTCCCGGCGGTCATCGTCACCACCTTCCTGGCCGGGCTGTGGCCGGGCATCGTGACCGCGCTGCTGAGCGGACTGGCCTCCTGGTATTTCTTCCTCGGCACCAGCCAATCGCTCGATCTCGCGCCCGGCAGCGCACTGGCGCTTGGCTTCTTCGGGTTGGTCGTGGCGGTGGACATCGCCGTGATCCACATCATGAACGTGGCGCTGGAGCGGCTGGCAGAGGAGCGCAACCGCAGCGCCCGCCTGACGCAGCAGACTCAGGTGATGTTCAGCGAGCTTCAGCACCGCGTGTCCAACAACCTTCAGCTCGCCTCCTCGCTGATCGCCATCCAGAAGTCCAAGGTCAGGGACCCGGAAGCCCGCCGTGCGCTGGAGGAGGCCGCCGGGCGGCTGTCCACATTGGGCCGTCTGCACCGCCGGCTCCACGCGCCCCATGACGGCCCGATGGATATGGAGCCGTTCCTGCGCGAACTGTGTCAGGACATCCTGAAGACCTCCGGGGCGGAACAGATCGACTGCACGGTCAGCGCCGCCAAGTCCGACCTGCCGCCGGACACCCTGATTCCGCTGGCCCTGATCCTCGCCGAACTGGTCAGCAACGCCCTGGAGCACGGTTTCCCCGATGGCGAGGCCGGGCGGATCGCCGTCGATCTGTGCGCCGATGACGGAGAGCTGGTGCTGACGGTGCGCGACGACGGTGCGGGACTTCCCGATGGTTTCACCCTGGCGCGCCCCTCCAGTCTCGGCCTGAAGATCGTCAGCTCGCTGGCCGCTCAGATCGGCGGAAGCTTCAGCATGACCGGATCGCGCGGACAGGGCACCACCGCCCGGCTGGTTCTTTCCCAGACCCTATCCTCCTGACGGGCGGCGGTGGACAGGAACGTGCCATTCCGGCAAAAGTCGCGCCCATGCCCATCCTCCCCACTTCATCCGCATCGGCGACCACTGCGGCGCGGCGCGTTGGCGTCATCGACACGGCGCGCGGTATGGCCCTGCTCGCCATGGCGCTCTATCACGGCTCCTGGGACCTGACCTATCTCGGGCTGGCTGATTTCGACCTGTTCGGCGATCCACTGTGGCTGGCCGCGCGCACCGGCATCCTCGGCAGCTTCCTGATCCTGTCGGGTCTCAGCCTCGTCCTGGCGGCGGAGGGCGGCATCGACTGGCGCCGCTTCCTGCGGCGCTTCGCCCTGCTGGTGCTGGCCGCGGGCGGCGTGTCGGCTGTGTCGATGGTCATGTTTCCGGACAGCCCGATCGTTTTTGGCGTGCTGCACCATATGGCGGTGGCAAGCCTGATCGGCCTCGCGCTGCTGCGCCTTCCCTGGCTGGTGCTTCTGCTGCTCGGCGTGGCGGTGATCGCGTTGGGCGAGACGGTCGCCCTGCCGCTGTTCGACGAGCCCTGGCTGCGCTGGATCGGGCTGATGACCTTCGAGCCGCAATCAAACGACTATGTGCCGTTGTTCCCCTGGTTCGGCGGCTTTCTGTTCGGGATGGCGCTGGGGCGGCTGTGGCGTCCGGCCCCGGCGAAAACCCCAGGTGGAGCGGTCTGGCGCGGGTTCGCCTGGGCCGGTCGACACAGCTTGGCGGTCTATCTGCTTCACCAGCCCGTGTTGTTCGGCCTGTTGTCCTTGCTGGCGATGGGGATTGGCGCCGACCCGGCGGACGTTCGCAGCTTCCAGACCTCCTGCGTGGCGACCTGCACCAGCAGCGGCGGGGAGGCGGCGCACTGCACCGCCACCTGCCGCTGCGTGGCCGACGATCTGAACCGGGACGGCCTATGGTCCGACTTCGTCCATGACCGGCTGAGCGCGGACGGCGCCCGCAAGGTCGACGGAGTCATTCAGAGCTGCGGCAGCCGCTGACCCGGAAAGCGCCGCACGGGAAAAAGCGCTATGCCCGACGCTTCCCCACCGTGTCGGCGACATAAGCGTCCCGATGCCCCATCGGCTTCGGGCCGCGCCCATCCTCTTCCGTGGTGTCGCGGGCGGTCTGATGCTCGATCTCCGCGTTCAGCTCCGCCCCCATGAGGATCACGTAGGATGTCAGGTTGAACCACAGCAGAAGCACCACGCCCGCCCCGACCGATCCGTAGGTCTGGTTGTAGCTGCCGAAGTTCGAGACGTAGACGGAAAAGCCCACCGAGGCGATGATCCACAGCGCCGTGGCGATGGACGATCCCCAGGTGACCCAGCGCCATTTCGGCTGCCGCCGGTCCGGGCCGTAGCGGTAGAGCACGGCGAGCGCCAGGACGATCGCCACCGCCAAGATGGGCCAGCGCGCGAGGCTGGCGGCCCAGCCGATGGGAGTGTCCCGCAGGCCGAGGAAGTTGATGGCCGCTGGAACCGCCACGATCAGCGCCAGGGTCATGATCACAAAGACCAGCCCAGCCAGCGTCAGCACCAGCGATAGGAAGGCGAGCCGGAGGAAGCTGCGCCGCTCCTCTTCCCCGTAGGCGATGTTCAGCGCGGTGATCAGCGAATTGGTGCCTCGCGACGCACTCCACAGTGTCAGGGCGAGGCCGAACAGAACGCCGAAGCCCAGACCTTCCCGCGGTGCCGACGCCACGTTGCGCGCCTGATCGCGCAGCACGTCCAGCGCCTCCGGCGGCAGCAGACCGGCAAGTTGATTGACCTGCTGTTCCACCCCCGCCGGGTCGAAGACGAGGCCGTACAGCGAGACCAGCGCGGCGATGGCCGGGAAGATGGCGAAAAGGGCGTAGTAGGCCACCCCTGCCGCCACGATGGAGATGTTGTCCTTTCCCTGCTCCTCCCAGGTGCGCCAGAGAATGTCCTTCCAGCCCGCCTTGGGAATGTCGGAGGGCCGGACCGCCGACCGCCCCCGCCCTCCCATCTCGACGCGCGGATACTGGTTGCGGTGGCGACGGCTCAGCCCTAGCATGCCCCCTCCCTCACGCGACCGCTTCGCGCAGAGCGCCGACACGGTGACGCACCGTCTCGATTTCATGGAAATGGGCGCCGACGATCACCGTCAGCTCCTCGGGAAGGTCATCGTGCAGGCTGTTGCGGAACAGCCCCAGCGTTCCCTCCACACCGCTTTCCAACCCACGGAGCAGCCCGCCGCGCGTCCGTGCGCCACCCAGTTCCGTGTCCAGGTCACGCCAGACCGCGTGAACGGGAATCCGCAGATCCCGTCCACCGCCGCGACGCACCAGTTCCGCTTCCAGGGCGGCGGCGCTGCGATCGAACTGGCTGGCGACCTGGGTCAGCCGCGCCCTCAAGGCAGGATCGTCCAGCACCATGTCGGCTTGGCGGAACCCGGTGGCCCCCTGGCGGCACGCGGCGACCAGAACGCTCAGCACATCCTGGATCGTCCCATCGGCGCCCCGTCCCGAAGCGTGCCCTGAAACGGTCGGTTCGACCTCCGGCGTGCGCGATACGGTCCAGGCGAACCACAGGGCGCCCGCCGCCATCACGGCCAGCGGCCAGGGGTTGGAGCGGATGGCGCGCGCCATGCGCGACGGGTTGCCCTCCACCACGTCCCGCACCACCTCGATGACACCCCCCGACATCTGGCCGGGCGACAGGCGGAACTCGATCTCGTCGAGAACCGCGTCCATACGTCCACGGATGGCGTGGATGTCCTGCTCGATCTCATCCGTCCCACGCCGGCCCTGCGGCGCTGCCGGGGCATCGGATGTGGGTGTTGTGTTTGCTGTGTTGCCCGCCGCGACGCCGCCCATGGTGTCGGCATACGGATCGGTGGCTCGGTTCATGCCGGCGACTCCCCCTCTTGACGCTGCCGCCAAGCAACACCGGAAATTGGCCGAAGGTTCCGGCTTGCGGCCGGGGTGACACGAGGGATCGGCTATTCGATCTTTTTAAACAGGCCGCGACCGGGAGCAGTACCCCATCCTCAGCAAACCGCCACGAATCAGTTTGCGGAAGGGGTCTGAACGGATGGCCGGTCAGATGGTTAAACCACTGAGGGGAATGGTGATCCGGGTGGGATTCGAACCCACGGCCACATGATTAAAAGTCACGTGCTCTACCGACTGAGCTACCGGATCACAGAAGCATGCGGCCTGTTGCCGATGCGGGGCGCAACATAGGGGGCGGTGACGCCCCGGTCAACAGCGGGGTTTGACGGAGCGCACAAAAATTTCGCTCTCCGCCGCAGCCCCCGGCGCCGTCACTGTTTGGCCGTCACTGTTTGAGAGTCTGGATCTGCTTGCTGGCATCGCCGTTACCGGCCTCCAGGGCGAAACGTTCGGCCAGATGGTCGGCCACACGGCCGCTGACGAAGCCGCGGATGTCGCCGCCCAGGCGCCCGATCTCCTTGACGAAGCGGGAGGAAATAAACTGACTCTTTTCCGAGGCCATCAGGAACATGGTCTCGATCTTCGGGTTCAGGCGGGCGTTCATGCCCGCCATCTGGAACTCGTACTCGAAATCCGAAACCGCCCGCAGGCCGCGGATGATCACGGTGGCGTTCACCTCCACCGCGAAATGCATCAGCAACGTGTCGAAAGCCCGCACCTCGATGCTGGCCCCGGCGTTGTTCAGGGCGGTCACGTCCTCCCGCACCATCGCCACCCGCTCGTCCGTCGAGAAGAGCGGGCCTTTGCCGGCGTTGCGGGCGACGCCGACGATCAGATGATCGACGAGCCGTGACGCCCGCTGGATGATGTCCATATGACCGTTGGTGATCGGGTCGAAGGTGCCGGGATAGACACCGATGCGGCGCTTGGCCATGGGAGTACCTTCCGCCTCTTTTTATTCGATCGTATCACCGGGCGTATCGCCGGGAGCGGCCTCGTTCCCAGCCGCATCGTCCACGGAGGCCGTCCCGCCGCCGTTTGGATCGCCGCCGTTGCCATTGGTCCCGTTCCCGTTGCTGTCCTCGTCCTCCGCAATGGACGCGACGGACACCACGCGCTCGTCCGCACCGACGCGGAACAGCGTAACGCCCAGCGTCTTGCGCCCCGCGATTCGCACGTCGTGGATCGGCATGCGGATGACCTGACCGCCGTTGGTGACCATCATCACCTGATGCGAGTCCTCCACCGGGAAGGCAGCGACGATGGAGCCATTGCGCTCGCCCATCTCCATGTTCCAGATGCCCTGGCCGCCGCGGCCGGTCACCCGGTACTCGTAGGAGGAGGTCCGCTTGCCGTAGCCGCGCTCGGTCACGGTCAGTACATACTGCTCCAGGCCCTTCAGCTCCTCATAGCGTTCCGGGCTGAGCGTCACGGCTTCGGTCGGCACCTCGTCGGCCTCCGGAGCCGCCTCGCCCTCCATGTCGAGGCCTTCCTCGCGCTTGCGCTTCAGGAAGGCGGCGCGCTCCTCGGGCGAGGATTCGACGTGGTGAAGCGTGGTCATCGAGATGACCTCATCGCCATCGGCCAGACGGATGCCGCGCACACCGGTCGAGGTGCGGCCGGCGAAGACACGCACGTCGGCGACCTCGAAGCGGATGCACTTGCCGCCGCCGGTCGCCAGCAGCACGTCGTCCGCCTCGGAGCAGGTGCGAACGGCGATCAGACGCTCGCCCTCCTCCTCCAGCTTCATGGCGATCAGGCCGTTGGAGCGGATGTTGGCGAAGTCCGACAGGCGGTTGCGCCGCACGTTGCCCTTCGACGTGGCGAAGACGACGTGCAGGTCCGCCCACACGGCCTCGTCCTCGGGCAGCGGCAGGACGGTGGTGATCGTCTCGCCGTCGATCAGCGGCAGCAGGTTCACGAAGGCCTTGCCGCGCGCCTGCGGGTTGCCCAGCGGCAGGCGGTAGACCTTCAGCTTGTAGACCATGCCGCGCGACGAGAAGAGCAGCAGCGGCGTGTGGGTGTTGGCGACGAACAGGTCGCTGACCGCGTCCTCCGCCTTCATCGACATGCCCGACCGCCCCTTGCCGCCGCGCTTCTGCGCGCGGTAGGTGGACAGCGGCACGCGCTTTACGTAGCCGGACTGGCTGACCGTGACGACCATGTCCTCGCGTTGGATCAGGTCCTCGATGTCGGCCTCGAACTCCAGCTCCTGGATCTCGGTGCGGCGCGGGGTGCCGAACCGCTCCTTCATCTCCACCAGCTCGTCGCGGAGGATGCCCAGCAGCTTCGCGCGGTTGGCCAGAGTCTCCAGATAGTCGGCGATCTGGTCGGTCACGTCCGTCAGCTCGGCGCCGATCCGGTCGCGCTCCAGCCCGGTCAGGCGGTGCAGGCGCAGGTCGAGGATGGCGCGGGCCTGCTCCTCCGACAGCCGGTAGGTGCCGTTCTCCGACACGCCGCGCCCCGGCTCGTCGATCAGCGCGATCAGCGGGGCGACGTCCATGGCCGGCCACTCGCGCTCCATCATCTGCTCGCGCGCCCAGACGGGGTCCGGGGCGCTGCGGATCAGCGCGATCATGGCGTCCAGATTGGCGACGGCGACGGCCAGACCGACCAAGGTGTGGGCGCGTTCACGCGCCTTGCCCAGCAGGAACTCGGTGCGCCGGGTGATGACCTGCTCGCGGAAGCGGACGAAGGCGACGATGATCTGCCGCAGGTTCATCAGCTCCGGCCGGCCGCCGTTCAGCGCCAGCATGTTGACGCCGAAGGACGTCTGCAGCTGGGTGTGGCGGAACAGCTGGGCCAGCACCACGTCGGCCATGGCGTCGCGCTTCAGCTCGATCACCACGCGCACGCCGTCGCGGTCCGATTCGTCGCGCAGGTCAGAGATGCCCTCGATCGTCTTGTCGTTGACGACCTCGCCGATGCGCTCCATCAGCTTGGACTTGTTGACCTGGTACGGGATCTCCGTCGCCACGATGGCGAAGCGGTCCTTGCGGATCTCCTCGATCTCGGTCTTGGCGCGGATGATGACGGAGCCGCGCCCGGTCATCAGGGCCGAGCGGACGCCCGACCGGCCGAGGATCATGCCGCCCGTCGGGAAGTCCGGGCCCGGCACGAACTCCATCAGCTCTTCGTCGGTGACGTCGTTGTTGTCGATGTAGGCGCAGCAGGCGTCCACCACCTCACTCAGATTGTGGGTGGGGATGTTGGTCGCCATGCCGACGGCGATGCCGCCAGCGCCGTTGACCAGCAGGTTCGGGAAACGCGCCGGGACTACCGAGGGCTCCTTGCCCGAATCGTCGTAATTGGCCTGGAAATCGACGGTGTCCTTGTCGATGTCGTCGAGCAGCGCCTCCGCCGCCTTGGCCAGCCGCGCCTCGGTGTAGCGCATGGCAGCCGCCGGGTCGCCGTCCATCGAACCGAAGTTGCCCTGCCCGTCGATCAGCGGCAGGCGCATGGAGAAGCCCTGCGCCATGCGTACCATGGCGTCGTAGATCGCGCTGTCGCCGTGCGGGTGGTATTTACCCATCACGTCGCCGACGATGCGCGCCGACTTCTTGTAGGGCTTGGTCGAATCGTACCCGCCCTCCTTCATCGCGTAGAGGATGCGGCGGTGCACCGGCTTCAGCCCGTCGCGGACGTCGGGCAGAGCGCGGCTCACGATCACGCTCATCGCGTAATCGAGATAGGACCGGCGCATCTCGTCTTCGATGGTGACCGGCGCGATGTCGGAAGCGGGAGGAAGGGGCGTCGTGCTCAAGGAGACAAACTCATTCTACGGGCTGCGGCGATGCTCGGTGTTCAACGCTTGCTGTTCAACGCTCAAGGTCAACACTTAAGGTTCAACGGGGCACGTCCGCACGGCCCTTCGGGCCGCTGCATGTAATATAAGAATTCCTATCAGCTTTCGCATGTGCACACAACGCTCCGGCAGCCCCACGATTCCTGGCCTTTGCAAGTCAATGACCTCCGGCCTTTGCAGGACGAGGGCGGCTCAACAGCGCGAAGCGCAGCGAAAGGATGGTCACGGATACCACACTGGCGATCAAAATTCCCTCAAAAAGACCACGCGCGCCGCGGTCCAACCCGAAGGCGAGCAAGGCCGACACCGGAATCATCACCACCGCGTAGGAGATGAAGTGCAGCGCGGTGGGAACCCAGGCGTCGCCGCGCCCGCGCAGCGCGTTCGCCATGACCACCTGCCCGCCGTCCGCCACCAGAACCCAGGCGGTGAAGGCGATCAGCGGCGCCACCGTGGCGATCAGCTGGGGGTCGGCGCTGTAGATCGCCGCCAGCGGCTCCGGCATCCAGCGGTAGAGCACCCCGACTCCGGCCAGGATCAGGCTAGTCACCGCCAGCCCCGTCCAGCCGGCCAGCGCCATCTCCAGCGGGTCGCGCCGGCCATAGGCCACCCCCACCCGCACCGCCGTGGCCGAGGCCAGCCCGACCGCCGCCATGAAGGGAAGCGCCGTCAGGTTCAGACCGACCGTGTAGGCGCCGAGAGCCAGCGGTGAGATCATCCCGGCGAACAGGCCCAGCGTGGCGAAGGCGCCGCTTTCCACGCCCAGGCTGACCCCGGCGGCGTAACCGAGATGGCGCTGCTTGCGGCTGCCGCTCCACCAGTCGCGGACCGGGTCGCGCACCGCCCAGCGGGCGTGGTCGGTCATGTGCCAGGCGTAGAAGACGAGGCCGAGTCCCATCCCCCAGCGCACCGCCGTGGTCGCCCAGGCCGAGCCGACCGCCCCCAGCGCCGGGAATCCGCCATGCCCCCAGACCAGCATCCAGGCGAGCAGCGCGTTCAGGAGATTGCCGAGGATCATCGCCACCATGCCCGGTATGGGCCTCTTCAGCCCCTCCAGGAAGAAGCCGGTCGCGACGTACAGCATCATGCCCGGCATGCCGTAGCCGAGCACCGCCATCACCTGCCCGCCGCCCGCCGCCAGATCCGTGGACTGGCCGGTCAGGCGGAAGAAGGGCTCTCCGGCCAGCGAGGCCAGGGCGAAGAGAATGCCGAGCAGCAGCGCGTAGGGAATCGCCCGGCGCCAGATGCGCCCGCACTCGGCGTCCTGGCCGGCGCCAAGGGCATGGGCGGTCACCGCCACCACGCCCATCATCAGCCCCACGCCGGTGGTGACCAGCAGGTTGGCCGGCAGGTGGGCCAGCCCGTAATAGGCCAGCTCCTGCGCGCTGTAGCGGCCGACGATGGCCGTGTCCACCGCCATCATGACGACCAGCCCGGCGCGCGAGACGATGACCGGGGCAGCCAGCCGCAGCAATTCGCCGGCATGGATGCGCAGACGGTCGGCCAGGAGAGGGGCGGGAATCGCGTGGTCAGGCATGATCAGGGTGTCGGTCGCTTGTGTACGGTTGTCACCGCCGGTGGCGGAACCGGCCATCTTGACCTTGCGGCGTACCACGTCAAGTGGCGGCTTATTGTCCTTCCGCCCTGTTGCAAATCCGCCGAATGGGCCGGAACCAACGCCCGCAGCGGCGCGTTGACGAAGCAACAGCATCCACTGAGGAGTTCGGGATCATGAGCCGCTCCATGCCGTTCCCCGTCCGCCAGATCGCCCTCGCCAGCTTCGTCCTGACCTTCGCCGCGCTGCTCGTCGGCTGCAACACGATCGAAGGGGCCGGGCAGGACGTCCAGGCCGGCGGTCGGGCCGTCGAACGGGCCGCCGAGTGACGCGCCCGCCCATACCTTATCAACCACAAAGAGCCATCCGCATGAGCGATCCCATGACGCCGGAACGGCCCACCGAGGTGCCGCCGCCGAGCAACCCGAACACCCCGCAGCCGGACCGTCCGACCACGCCGGACCCCTACCCGGTGCCTGAGAATCCCGACACCCCTCCGGAGATGCCGCCCCCGGCGGATCAGCCGGTTCCCGGCATGCCGTCGCCGACCCAGGCGTAAGGCGCCGGACACGACGCAATCCGCGTGAGAGGCGTTTCAAGAAAGGCCGATGCCGCAGGGCGTCGGCCTTTTCCTTGTCCGGGTTCTGGTTGCCCGAAGTCGAAGATTCGAATCTGAAAACAACACCGAAACAGATGAGCAACAACGCTGAAGAGGCCGTGGCAAAAATTGGCACCAAAGCGTTAAGTGTTTTTTTACCTTTCTCTCACCTCATCTTAATGTTAACCATTTGTTAATCATTGAGGAGGGCCAACCATGGCTAGGTTTTCGGGCACCAACGCCGCCGAACGCTACCTCGGCACCGATTCCGCTGACACGGTCTATGGCAATGGAGGAAATGATTCGCTCTCCGGAGGTCTCGGCAACGACACGCTTGATGGTGGAGCTGGGAATGACTGGCTGGGCGATCCCTACGCCGGCGATCCGGGTAACGACCACATGTATGGGCGCCAGGGCGGCGACCAGCTGTTCGGCGGGGCCGGCAACGACTGGCTGGACGGCGGTTCGGGCAACGACACGGTGAAGGGCGGGCGCGGCGACGACACGCTGGTCGGCGGAACCGGCGACGATTGGCTGATCGACACGCTGCGCGACGACGGGTCCGACGTCTTCCTGCCCGGTGCCGGCAACGACCATATGGTGAGCTACCGCGATGGCGCGACGGACATCTTCCGCTTCGACGTGGCGCCGGGAGGCTTCGGCACCGACGACATCAGCTATTTCGAAGCGGGGATCGACCGCATCGAGTTCCGCGGCTTCTCCGCCGCCGACCTGACCGTCTCCACCACCGCCACCAGCACAGCCTTCGGGTTCCGGGACGGCTCTTCGCTGACCGTGGATACCGTCGGGCTGGTGTCCGGTCGCGACTATGCCTTCACCTGACTGCTCCCTCATCTAAAGGAAGTACCGCGGGTATGGGGGCCTGATGGCGCAAGGGGCGTGGCCGCGGCTGGCCGCGCCCTTTTCCGCTCCGGCCCGCGGCCCCTCCGCTCCGCTGCCGCGTTATAGCCTTGCCCACGCGACGGAGGAGCCCCGCATGAACCATCGACGCCTCACCCCCCGCCCCGCCACCCGGCTGCTCGCCGTCTGCGCCCTGGCGGCGCTCGGCGCCTGCGCGGAGACCGGCGCCACGCAACGGCCCATGGCGCAGATGTCGCCCCTGGAACTGGTCGGGCTGACGGTGCAGTCCATTCCTGAGAACCGCATCCTGGGTGCTGTGGAGGATGTCGTCCTCACCCCGGCGCGCGAGCCGGTACAGCTCGTGGTGGCGAGCGGCGCGCCGGTCCATCCGGTGAAACGCCACGCGACGCTGGACACCGGGCAACTGCGCTATTCGGAGGAGCGGCAGGCGCTCGTCCTGACCGGTATGAGCGCGGACCAGTTCGACGCCCTGTTCGCCACGCCCGCCGCGATGGCCCCGGCCCTTGCCCCAATGCCCGGCAATCCGGCGGACGCCACCAACTGGAACCGCGCCACAGCCCCGCGCTGATCCCTCCTTCGGCCAGACCATGCGAAGAGCCCCATGATGGGGCCGCAGGGTCTGGCCGAAGGGCATCCTTTGGTCTTTTAAATGTTATGATATAACGTTACATACACCCGGAGCTGTTTGGCAACATGCGGCAATGGGGGGATGATGATCGAGGATGTGGATGCGCCGGGCGTTCCGGCGGGCTTCGAAGCGGCGCTGGACTTGGTGCGCTCGTTGTGGGCCGAAAGACGGCCCGAGGGCGTGCCCGACCGGTTGGTCGCCTGGGCGATGATGGTCGAATCGGTGGACCGGCTCGCCGCCCTGCATGGCCCAAGCGCGACGGCGGCTCTGCTCGACCGGTTGGGCCGGGCCGTTCTGGACACCCCTCCGGGCGCCAGTCCGGGATCGCTTCAATGAGCGGGGTGACCAACAACCGCTTCTACGGGGCGCGCTCCTGGCGGGAGGCGAAGCCGGTAGTCCTGCATCCACGATTCTTCGACGGGTTCCGGGACTTCCTCGACGGGCGCCCATTCGATTACCGCGGATTGGACGGCTGGCCGCTGCTTGACCAGCACCGCTACGAGAATGGCCGGGAGTTGGCGGCGGAATGCCGCGCCGCCGGGATCGTCGTGCGCTGGGGCGACCGCACGCGCATCCCGCGCGGGCTGAAGGACTTGGTTGCCGGGCGCGCCCGGCGTCGTGAAGAGCTCCGAAGGCCCCTCAGAAGCGCAGGCCGGCCGCGGGATTGTCGATCTGGTTGAGCGGGCAACGGCAGGTCGGACAGGACATCTGGGAAAGGAGCGTGTTGCGCTGCTCCTCCGTCAGCGAGACGCCGGCCGCCTGAACCGCCTCGTCGATCATCCGGCGATGATAGGCGGTGGCGCCGCAGCCCTCGTCCATCACGCCCTTCAGATCGTCGTTCGGAATCACGCGGAACGCCGCGGCGGGACCGGACAGGGTCGTGGCGCCACCACCGATCGCGACGGCGGCAAGGGCACGCAGGAAATGACGGCGCTGGGAGGCCATGGCTGCTCCTGGATCACGACGGACGCTCGCCGTGGAATCTCGGTTGGCGGGCATCCTCCGTCAAGCCCGGCCTGCGCAGGTTACACGAAGACAAGCCAGCGGCCGGTAACGGACGGAAGGGGTAAAGCCCCCTCCCTCACGATCATTCGGGTGCTCAGAATGGTTATGCATACCCAAAGATTGTGAACTTTTTATAAGAATTTGAATTTCAATGATGTCTTGGCGCTCCCACCCACAGCGTGATCGTATTCGTAAAGTTTAATGCCGGTCCGGCATGAAAATGTTTACATTAGACGCTCGCGGCGAGTCGGATCTTTGATCCGACTCGCCGCGAGCGTAAGGGGAGCACGAGGGGACACCCTCGTTTTTCTGCAAACAAAGCAAACCCTAGAGCCGTCAGGAGGGATAGACTCCTGCCTTCCTCAGGTTCATCCGGGACTAGGCGCAACCCCCTCATTTTTTCGAAGGTAATCGGGGGCCCGCCAGGTCGCTCTTTTTTGTCCTGACATGCGCATCCTGTTTGCAACCACCGCGTCAAGAATATCCGCCGCCGAGCGCGAGGGCGACCGCACGCACACCGAGATCCAGGGCTGGCTTCGCGACCTCGGCAGGGCATTGGACTACGACGTCTGGATCACGTCGAACGACCGTGGGCGTCCTTACGACGGCGGTAAGCTCGGCGAGGGCTGCCTTGAAGCGCCTGCCGGAAGCGATCGAGAAGGCGCCGGGCGCCGACGCCGTCCGATTGATCGACGTGCTGTGGCTCGACCGCGGCAAGGCGCACGTCGCCGCCGCCTTCGAAGTCGAGCACTCCACCTCGATCTACTCGGGCATCGTCCGCATGCTCGACCTCGCGCTCGGCGGCGACGCGCACGCACTGGAGGGCCTGTTCATGGTGGCGCCGAACGGCCGCGAGGAGGAGGTCCGCACGCAGCTGGCCCGACCGGCTTTCTCGCGCGTTGCCGATCTCAAGGTCCGCTACCTGCCGTACGGGGAACTGGAGTCGCACAGGGAGTCCATCGCCCGGTTCGGAAGCGGCATGAAAGCCATCCATGCCATCTCGCGGACGCCCGTCTGAGCGGCGCTGGGCGGGACACGCGCCACGGCGGCTTGTTGAAGAGGCAGGGGCCCCGAGGGTGCCCTTGCCGGACCGTTTCGTCCCCGAGAACGATGGCTTCCGCAGCAGGCGGATATGGCTTACCCGTTCCACGAATCCGCGACCGTCGAGGTGGCCATGGCGCCAGAGCAGCTTTTCGAACGCCTGGACGACCACACACGGCTTGCCGCACACATGGAGAAGCCTTCCATGATGACGCTGGGCGGGCGCATGACCTACGCCTTCGACGAGGACAAGGGGCGTGCTGTCGGATCGGTCATCCGCATGAGCGGCCGTTTCCTCGACATCTCCCTGGGCGTCGACGAGGTCGTCACCGAACGCGATCCGCCGCGGCGCAAGGTGTGGGAGACCATGGGGCGCCCCCGGCTTCTGGTCATCGGTCCGTACCGCATGGGCTTCGAGATTGAACCCAAGGGGGACGGTTCGGCGCTGCGCGTGTTCATCGACTTCTCTCGCCCCGCATCGCCGGACGGGGGCATCCTTGGCGTCCTGTTCGCCAGGATCTACGCCCGCTGGTGCGTGAGGCGCATGGCGGCCGATGCGGCGGACCTCGGTCGGATCAACCGGCCAACCAATCTGTGAGAGGTCGAGGAACAGCGGTTGGACGATCGACGCGATTGGTCCGGACCCGACCCTACGCCGCGCGCACTTCGGGCACCGGTTTGGCGGCTTTCCCCTTGTGCGCGGCCCAAATCGCGTCGATCCCGTGGTCGTCGACCGCTTTCTTCATCTTTGTCAGGGCGTGGTCCGAGTAGGACGGGAACTTCATGCTGCCGTGCTGGAAAACGCGGCAGCACTGAGCATCGCCGTCGATCCCGCACCCTTGCCGGACCGCGTTGGCCTTCGGCGGCGTCAGCCCGCTCTTCGCCGCCAAGTCCGTGGCGCTCATGTGGAATCGCTTGCGAAGGTCGACCTCGCGGACGGCCCCGGCCTCTGCCGGATCGTCGCTCGCGATCAGCCTCACCGGCGCTCCGACCTTCTTCTCGATTTTGATCTTGACGGTCGGCCCGGCGCCGGTCGCGGTTGCCCTCAGGGCCATGAGGCGGGGGAAGACGTCGGCAACGGACTTTCCGCCCTTGATCGCCTTCACCACACGCTCGATGTCCCGTTCGGAGATCTCGACGTCGTCAGCGACATGGGACTCCATCGCAAGCATGGCCCTGACGCGCCCCCGCGCTTCATCCTGGGCGCGGCGCCCGGGGGCCAGGAGTTCCGCGACCAGCTTGTACTCGCGGTCGATCAGGAAGTCGAAGTCCCCCGCAGGCATCGTGGAGACTGGCAGGACACGGGTCGGCAGGTGCGACGACAGGTCGTCGTCGAGCGACCGCTTGAGGACTGAGTCGAAGGCGGTCACCAGTGCGCGGGTATGCAGGTAAAGGATGTCCTCCGAGACGTAGACGAACCAGTGCTGGGCCGCGTCCCGCATGGCGTCCACCGCCTTGAAGATGCCCGCCTCGTCCTCGGTGACTCCGCAGTGCATCTTCGCCAAGTTGACACACTTTTCGAAGCCCAAGGAGAACTGTTTCTCCCGGTCGAAGACCTGCACCCTTTTCTGCACGAGGGTCGCCTTCAAAAGCATCTCGGACGCATGCTGAAGGTGGAGGAGGACCGTGGTGACGCGGCCATCCTCACCGAAGGAGTTGAATCCCGTCATGGCAGTTCGAAGCGAGGCGATTGCCTTCAGCTTCAATGTCCTCGCGTCGCGAACCAGCTTCAAGGCACCCTCCTGGGAGTGGACAACGGCGGAATGCCATCCTGGATGCCTTTATACTGTTGCCCAGTCGTTAACCGCGGTCGCGGGTGCTGTAATACCCGGCACTGTTCCGACGTCCATCAAACGGCCCGCGCTCTCGCGTGCCGCAAAACGGGAGGAGAAGCATGTTGAGGAACATCGCCTTGGCCACCATCTTCGCCGTCGCCCTCACCGGCCCGGCGCTCGCCAACAGTTGCCCCAGGCACATGGCCGCCATCGACCAGGCGCTCGCGGCCAATCCGAAGCTGGACGCCGCGAAGTTGGCCGAGGTCAAAAAGCTCCGCGCCGACGGCGAGGCGCTCCACAAGCAGGGGAAGCATGCCGAGTCGGAGGCAACGCTCGCCCAGGCCGAGAACCTCCTCGGCATCAAGAAGTGACATCGGGCGCCACGGGGGCTGAGCAATGCCCTCACCCCCGCGGCGTCGTGCGCAGCGGCTCAGCCCCTACGCGCCTTACGGCCGACAGCGAACAGCATCCCGGCGAGCACCAGAAACACGATGGCGCCGCCGCCCCAGACCCGGACGTAGCCGGGCATCCCGAGGCTGGGGACGAAGGCGTAGACGGCGGCCAACCCCGCCCACACCGTGACGATGGCCAGGGTCAGCCAGAGTTCGGCGTTCTTCATGGCTTTTCTCCCGCGCTCAGTGCCCATGCCCGCCGCCGATGGCGATGATCGGCAGGGATTGGATTAGCTGGAACGCGACGATGGTGAAGAAATACATGGCGGCGACCAGCGCGGCGACCGACACCAGCCCGGTCCACGCGGGCGCAGCGCCGACGCCGCGCGCCCCGGCCTGCCAATCGACCACGCGAACCTGTTCAGCCGTCGCGCGCCGCGACAGCAGCGTGCGCACGACGCCGTAGACGGTGACCGAGATGGCCACGGCGAAGACCGTGGCGCCGACGCCGACCAGGGCCATCAGCACCGGCCACGCCGCGGGGGCCATGCCGCCGTAGCTCACGTCGAACACCCGGCGCGGCACGCCCATGAACCCGGCCGTGATGCCCGCGGCGCCGAAGATGACCAGACCGATCGTCACCAGCAGAGGCATGCGCCTCAGCACCGCCGGGCGCCACAGGCCGCCGCCGCTCAACGCCGGGAGCATCACCATCATGGCGGCCAGGAAGGTCTGGGTCAGCACGCCGACCGCGAAGAAGTGGAAGTAGCCGGGCACGAAGAAGGTGTCCGACAGCATCGGCGCCAGTTCGCCCTGGATCAGGACGAAGGCGAAGGTGATGCCGACCATCATGTTCACCACCGCCCAGCCCATGTTCGTCATGGCCGGGTTGTCCCACGGCAGCCCGCGCATCCAGCCGAAGAAGCCCGTGGCGCCGCGCGCCCGGGCGCTGGCCTCCAGCGAGGAGACGATGATGGCGAAGGCTGCCAGCGTCGGGACCGAGACGAACAGCGACAGCAGCGAGCCGACGACCCGCACGCCTTCGGACAGGTTCGGTTCCAGGAACATGTGGTAGAGGCTGGTCGGCGGCACGAAGACCAGATAGGCGGCGAAGACGATCTTCGACATGCGCGCGCCGTGGATGGACTTCACCCCCGTCAGGTGCTCGGTCAGCACGTACCACACCAGCACCGTCGCCATCAGCGGCAGGTAGTGCAGGTTGTGGAACAGGATGTGCCACTCCGTCCCGTGATCCGCCGGGAACGGCCCGGCGCCGAGCGCCCACAGCACGCCCGGCAGGAAGGCGTTCGTCGCCGCGATGGCGCTGACCACCAGGAACCCCGCCCAGGCGAACAGCGCGAAGCCAATGGAGGTGAATGCATCCGCCTCGCCACGCAGCCGGGGCTGGAGCACCGTCGCGATGCCGCTGACCGCCGAGGCGACCAGGCCGCCGGAGAGCAGCAGGTAGCCCAGCGCGAAAAACCCGACCGAGCGCGGATCGTCCGCGGCGAGCTCGGGGTTGCCGTCATACAGCAGCGGCGTGCCGGTGTAGGAGATCCATTCGCTGACACCGAAGCCCGCCAGCATCAGCGCAGCACCCAACCAGGCGAACGGGCGCAACGCCAGCCCGCGTCCGTTCTCGGCAGCGGCGAGCACGAGCAGGAGGGCCGCTTGGATCAGGTACAGCCAGTAGAAGAACACCGACACGCCGTGCAGGGTGAGCAGGCGGTAGGCGTCGTCCGGGAAGAAGGTCAGCGCACCGGCACGGGCCAGTGCGGTCACAAAGCCTCCGATCAAGCCCAGCACCAGCGCCAGCAGGGCGGCACCGAACAGCAGTTTGAGGAGCGCCTTGTCGGGCGTCGGCAGGGCTTTGATGCGCGCCGCCAGGGTGGGCTTGGAGCCGACCGGGGCGACGTTCGTTGAGATGGTATCCATGGTGGGTCCTCCCCGGGTCACGCGACGACGATGCGGCCCTGCATGGCGTCGTGCGCCTGGCCGCAGTAGACGGTGCAGTACACGAGGTACTCGCCCGGCCTGGTGAAGGTGATGACCTGCTCGGTGACCGTGTTCGGGCGGAGACGGATGATCCGGCTGGCGGCTCCCAGCTGGATCGACGCGCCGTGGGTGATGTCGTCCGCCATCATGCGGAACCGGTACCCCTGCCCGGCCTTCAGCCGCAACATGTCCGGGCTGTAGGAGAACTTCTGGGCCATCAGGTAGACGTCCACCGGCTCGCCCCCGGCGTTATGGCCGTGGTCATGTCCCTCGACGGCGTGGCTGTGCGTGTCCTCGCTGACGTGCGGGCTCACGCTGCCGTCCTTCTGCGTGTACCGCTGGATGAAGTAGTCGTGTTCGAAACGGAACTCCTCGGGCGCCATGCCCGCCGAAGCCCCGTGACCACCGTGGCCACCAGCCTCGGCGGGTGCTTCGGCGGCGCCATGGCCGCCATGACCACCGCCGTGAGCGTCGGGTTCGGGGGCAGCGGCCGTCTTGCCGCCGAAGGGGAGCGGTGCGGCCCCGTATGCCGCCCAGGCGCCGTACAGGGAGACGGCGCCGAAGCCCAGTCCGGCGATGAAGCCGCGACGGGTCGTGAAATGCCTCTCAGACATCGTGAGAGTCCTCTGATCGCGTGGTCGGAATCGCTCGCGAACGCCACCGGTCGGGCGGCGCGTGGCCGGGCGTCCGACGCAGACGGCGTCAGGGCGCTCGGCCGGTCAGAGGACGGTCTTCGGAGGGGGCGTGTCCGGCGCGATGTCCCGGGCATTGGGGGCGTAGTCGGGCCGCGGGTGCCAGGACATCTCCACCGTCGTCACCGCGACGGCGGCGACATGGTCCGCCGGGGCTTCGGCCGCCGGGCAACACGGAGCCACGACCACGAGGGCGGCCTTGTGGGAGTCGCCGTGCGACGGGGCCGAAGGGGATGGCGTGTGGTGGGAACGGTGATCGATCGGCCCACCATGGGCCTCCACATGCGCCATGGCTCCGCCCGCCGCGCCCACCAGGAGCGCGAAGGCGAACGCCAGAACGGCGAAGATGTGGCCCAACCGCGTCATGTCTGCCATCGTCACCAACGACCTGGGACCTCCCAGGCCATGCCAAGCGTATCCCGTATCGTAGGTCCGGGAATTGATCGGCATCAACCCTGTGCCCGCGTCATGGTCCTGTTGTGGAAAAAGCGTGGGCGAAACCTCACCGGGCGGTGGCGCCTTGCGCCTGCGGCAGGGCGGCGACGGTGACCGGACAGGAGACGTGTTCGACTTTGTCCTTGACCTTCCAGCGGCTGGAAGGCGCAGGGTTCTTCCTGTGGCATCTCCGGCCCGGTCGAAGGTGCGGGTGACATTCCGACGCACTCCTTCTCCGACGCTTGGAGGGGATCGTTGCCGAAGCCATCTGTTGTTGCAGGGGCCAGGGAACGGTCGTAGGTTTCCATAAGGGTGCGGCGGGCACTGGGGTGCCGCACAGTTCCCACAAGATGAGGCAAACGCCATGTGGCGTGTGACGCGGTCGTCGGTGAGGAGGGTGGTGGTGAGCCTGCTGATGCTGGCCACGCTGCTCGTCTATGCCGCGCCGAGCCACGCCAACCTGGGGCCTCACCATGCGTCCCAGACTCCTCACGAGCACGTTCCGGTCGGCGACCATGGCGACGCCATCGCGACCGTCCCGGACCACGAGCACGAGGAAGCTCCGTGTGGGGACCTTGGCCTGCTCGACGAAGGGACCTGCTGCAGCGTCGCGCAGTGCGTCACCATGCACGGCGGCCTCCCCGCTGCGATGGTCGAGGCGTTCACCCCGCGCCTGATCACGTCCCAGCATCTGCCTGCCCTGGCCACGCCGGACGGCATCGGCATCGACCCGGCTATCCGCCCCCCGCTCTGACCATCTGACGCCACGAGTCCGCCCGCGCCCGACCTGAGCCTCGGCTCGGCGAAGGACGCCGGTCCCGGCCCTCGTGCGCGTGGCTTTTGCGTCCCCGGCGCTCCCGTGTGGAATCCGTCCGGGATGGCTCGAACCAGATGTTCAGATGGAGGACGCCATGTCGTCTCTCACCCGCAAGATGCTCCCGGCACTCGCGCTGACCGCCATGATGTCGGTAGCCCAGGCCCAGACCACCACAGACCAGGACCACAACGCCCATCATCCGGACGGAGCCGCGGCCACGACGCAGGCCCAGCCCGCTCCGGTCCCGGCTCCCACGCAGCCGACCCCGGGCGCGAAGCCCGGCGCGCCCGGCAACGCGCCGATGATGGGTCAGGGCATGGGCAGCGGCATCATCGTCCAGCCCGGCGCCCAGGCGCAGGGTGGCCAGCCCGGCATGATGATGAACATGGACCAGATGCGCTCGATGATGGGCGTCATGTCCGACCAGCAGGACGGCCAAGCCGGGATGATGGGGCCCGGGATGATGGGGCCCGGCATGATGTCCATGATGCGACAGATGATGATGGGCCAGCAGGGCGGAATGGGCTTGCCCTTCGAGCACGTCGAGGGCCGCATCGCGTTCCTGAAGGCCGAACTCAAGATCACCGACGCCCAAGCACCGCAGTGGAACGCCTTCGCCGACAGCCTGCGGGCGAACGCCAAGGCCCATCAGGCCATGCACGAGCAGATGACCAAAGGCGGCATGCCCTCCTCCTGGCCCGACCGGCTCGCTTTCCAGCAGAAGGCGCTGTCCACCCGGCTCGACGCCCTGAAGGCACTGGAGTCCGCCGCCAAGCCGCTCTACGCCGTGCTGACCGACGAGCAGAAGACGCTCGCAGACCGGCTGCTCCCCGGCCCCATGGGCATGATGTGAGGAGGCGGTCATGACGCACCACGAACACCCCCATCACACTCCCGAGCCGCAGGCGCGCACGCCCTGGTACCGGACCTGGACCGGCTTGGCCGGACTCGGCGGGGCCGCCCTGGCGGCCGTGTACCTGTCGCTCTTCCACGTCGACCATGTGCTCGACGCGCTTCCGCTTCTCGTCCTGCTGCTGTGCCCGCTGATGCACCTGTTCATGCATGGTGGCCACGGGCATGGCGGCCACGGCGGGAATGGTGACGCCGATCGGCCGACCAAGGGAGGCTTGCCATGACGCACGAAGCCTCGGCCTATGGCCTGTGGGTGCTGGTCGCCCTCAACTCCGCCATCTTCATCATCTTCGCCTTCAGCTTCGGCAAGCCGCAGTCACCCCGGGACTGGCGGTCCTTCGGGGCGTTCAGCGCCTTCATCGTGGCTCTGTTCACCGAGATGTACGGCTTTCCGCTGACCATCTACCTGCTCTCGGGTTGGCTCCAGACCCGCTACCCGGGCCTCGACATCCTGTCCCACGACGCCGGGCACCTCTGGTCGACCGTCCTCGGCCTGGAGGGCAACCCGCACTTCAACGTGCTGCACATCCTCAGCAACGTCCTGATCCTGGCGGGCTTCGTCCTGCTCTCGGCGGCCTGGAAAGTGCTTCACGCGGCGCAGAAGCAAGACCGGCTCGCCACGACGGGCGTGTACGCCCATGTCCGGCACCCGCAGTACATCGCTTTCATCGGCATCCTGTTCGGCTTTCTGCTCCAGTGGCCGACCATCCTGACGCTGGCGATGTTCCCGCTGCTGGTCCTGATGTACGTCCGTCTGGCCCGGTCCGAGGAGCGGGAAGCCCTCCGGGTGTTCGGAGCCGAGTACGAGCGTTACGCCGCGGTCACGCCGGGTTGGCTTCCGCGTCTCTCCTCCCATGGGCCGAATCACCCCAGAGTGGGAGGGTCGTTCGGTGCGTGATTCTGGTTGGAAGCCCATGAAGCAAGCGGCGGCAACGACCGTCGCCGTGTGCCTGCTGGCGCTCCCGGCCGGAGCGCAGACGCTTCGGGACGCGGTCGAGGGCGCCTGGAAGCTCAATCCCGAGGTCAGGAGCCTGGAGGCCCAGAGGGCCGTGGCCACCGCCCGGCGCGGTGCCGGGGAGGCGCTGGTCCCGGCCGCCCCGGCGGTCACGCTGCGGCACACGAGCGACTACTTGAACCGGAACATCGGACGGCGCGAGTACGAGGCCGAACTCGGCGTCCCGCTCTGGCTGCCCGGCCAGGGAACGGCGACCGTCCGGGCGGGCGACGCGCTTCTGGCGCGCACCGACGCCGAGATCGCCGCGCGCCAGCTGGCGGTCGCCGGGGAGGTCCGGACGGCCCAGTGGCAGGTCGCGTTGGCCGAGCGGCGCGCCGAACTCGCCCGCCAGCGCCTGACGGTCGCCCGCCAGCTCGAGGCCGACACCCGACGGACCGCCCGGGCCGGGGAGATTTCGGAGGCCGACCATCAACTGGCCCGCGCCGAGGCTCTCTCCGTCGCGGCGGATCTCCGCGACGAGGAACTCGCCCTGGAGGAGGCCCGCCAAGCGTTCCGGACGCTCACCGGCATGGCGCCGCCGAAGGCGGCACCGGAGCCGGAGATCGGCGAGCCGCCGCTTGAGCGGCACCCCTCCCTGCTGGCGGCTCGGCTGGGCGTCCGCTCGGCTCAAGCCCAGCGCCAACTGGTGGACCTGACGACGCGCGACAGTCCGGAGGTCGGGCTGATGGCTCGCCGCGAGCGCGACAGCCGCGAGGAACGCTACGACACCGTGTTCGGCGTCTCCGTCCGCATCCCGTTCGCGGTCGAGGCCGTGAACGCGCCCAAGCGGGCCGAGGCGCTGAGCGAGGTCGTCCGCTCCGAGGCCGAGCAGGTCAACGCCGCCCGCACGGTCGAGTCCGACATCCGGCAAGCCCGCCTCGCCCACCAAGCGGCGAGCGAGCGCCTGTTGATCGCGCGCGACCGGGCTGCGGCCCTCAGGGCACGCCTGTCGAACATCGAGCGCGCCCGGAGGGCGGGCGAGATCAGCCTCGTCGAGTACGTGCGCGCCCAGGAGGCGGCCTTCGAGGCCGAACTCGCCCGCGCCACCGCCGAAGTCCAGCTCGGCGCCGCCCGCGCCCGTATGAACCAGTCCCTCGGAGTTCTTCCATGACCACCCGACGCCTTCTTGCCGCGACCGTCGTCGCCGCGAGCCTTGCCGCGCCGGTCGCCGCTCCCGCTCTCGCCCACGAGGGCCACGCCCATGGCGGCGAGGAGCCGAAGCCAGTCGTCACAACGGCCGCCCCCACCCTGGAAGCGTCCTCATCCGACTTCGAACTCGTGGCGGTCGCCCAGGGAAAGACCCTGCTCGTCCATCTGGACCGCTTCGCCACCAACGAGCCCGTGAACGGCGCCACCGTCGAGGTGAGCGCCGATGGCGAGGCCACGACGGCCTCGCCCGTCTCCGGGGAGGAAGGCGTCTACCGCCTCGACCCGTCCTGGCTCTCCAAGCCGGGATCACATGAAGTGACCGTCTCCGTCACCGCGGCCGACGCGGCCGACCTGCTGATCGGCACACTGGAGGTTCCGGCGTCCGCGGCCGAAGCACAGACCGGCGGTGCGCAGGGTGTTTCCGCCGTCCTCGGGCAGGTCCGGAACGATTCCGGCCTGATGCTGGGGGCGGTCATGGTCTTCCTGCTCGGGGTCCTGACCACCGTCGCCCTGACCCAGCGTGGACGCACGCGGACGGTCGCAGGCGCCGCTCTGGTCGGCATCGGCCTGCTGTTGGCGAGCGGCGCCGCCTTTGCCCACGGCGGCGAGGACCACAGCCACGGCGACGAGGACAAGGGCAAGGCACCGACGGCGGCCGTCCCGATGGGGGCTACCGGCGCTTCGGAGAGCCCGCGACGCCTGCCGGACGGCAGCCTGTACGTGCCCAAGCCGTCGCAGCGTCTGCTGTCGGTCCGCACCGTCGTAGCCAAGCCGCAGGAGGCGGCGCAGACGGTGCAGTTGATCGGTCAGGTCATCGCCGACCCCAACGGCGGCGGTCACGTCCAGGCCACGCAGAGCGGTCGCATCGAGCCGGGGGACAAGGGGCTGCCCTACGTCGGCCAGCGGGTCGAGGCCGGGCAAATCCTCGCCTACATCGCCCCCGCCGTGACCTTTGTGGACCGCAGCGGGATCCAGCAGCAGATCGCGACGGTCGAGCAGGAACTCGTCATCGCCGACTCCCGCCTCCAGCGGCTCCGGAAGCTGGAAGGCAGCGTGCCACAGCGCGACATCGAAGAGGCGGAGGCCAACCTCAACGGTCTGCGCAAACGCCGGGCCGCTCTGTCCCCCGCACTGACGACCAAGGAAGCCCTGCGGGCGCCCATCTCCGGCGTGGTCACGGCCAACAACATCAAGGCCGGACAGGTGGTCGAGGGGCGCGACCAGGTGCTGTTCGAGATCGTCGACCCGTCGCGGCTGATGGTCGAGGCGGTCGCCTTCGATCCCCGGGTGGCGAACGCCATCAAGGCGGCCACGGCGATGACGGCCGACGGCACCAGCCTGTCCCTGGAACTCCTCGGCTCCAGTCTCGCGCTGCGCCAACAGGCGATCCCGCTGCTCTTCCGGATCGGCAATCCGCCGTCGGGGCTCGGCGTCGGCCAGCCGGTCCGGCTCGTCGCCCAGATCCAGGGGAAGGCGTCCGGCATCGTCCTGCCCCGGCAGAGCGTGGTGCGCAACGCCAGCGGCCAGCCCATCGTCTGGCAGCACGACACCCCGCAACGCTTCGTCGCCCGCCCGGTGCGCACGCAGCCGGTGGACGGGAACACGGTGCTGATCCTGGCGGGCGTCGAGCCGGAGGCGCGCATCGTCACCGACGGCGCCGGTCTCCTCAACCAGATCCGGTGAGGAGCGCCCCGCCATGTTCAACTTCCTCGTCAACACCAGCCTGCGCAACCGGCTCTTCGTCCTGGCCGCCGCGGCGATCCTTGTCGTCTACGGCTCGTTCGTCCTCAAAGACCTGCCGATTGACGTCTTCCCCGACCTGAACAAGCCCACGGTCACGCTGATGACGGAGGCCGAGGGGCTGGCGCCGGAGGAGGTCGAGCAGCTGGTTTCCTTCCCGCTGGAAACGTCGATGAACGGCATGCCGGGCATCACCCGCGTGCGCTCGGTGTCCGGCGTCGGGCTCAGCATCGTCTTCGTCGAGTTCGACTGGGGCACCGACATCTACCGCAACCGCCAGCAGGTCGCTGAGCGTCTGGCCATCGTCCAGGGGCAGCTTCCGCCCAACGTCCGGCCGCAGATGGGGCCGATCTCTTCCATCATGGGCGAAATCATGCTGATCGCCATGTCCGGCGACGGCGTCAGCCCGATGGAGGTCCGTGAACTCGCCGACTGGGTGGTGCGGCCGCGGCTGCTCGCCATTCCCGGCGTCAGCCAAGTCATCCCGATCGGCGGGGAGATCCGGCAGTACCGCGTCGCCCCCGACCCGGCGCGCCTGCACGACCTGGAGATCACCACGGACGAGCTCGTGAAGGCGCTCCAGCAATTCTCGGCGAACACCGGTGGCGGCTTCATCGACCAGCATTCCCAGGAGTACCTGATCCGCAACATCGGCCGGACGACCCGGCTGGAGGACCTCCGCAACCTCGTCGTCGCCTACAAGACGGGGCAGCCCATCCTGCTCCACCAGATCGCCGCCGTGGATTTCGCCGCCCGCGTGAAGCGCGGCGACGCGGGCGTCAACGGCAAGCCTGCCGTGATCCTGTCGGTGCAGAAGCAGCCCGGCGCCGACACCACCGAACTCACCGCCGAGGTCGAGCAGGCGTTGAGCGACTTGGCGCAGTTCCTGCCGAAGGGCGTCCACGCCGACGAGATCCTGTTCAAGCAGGCCAACTTCATCCAGACCTCCATCGGCAACGTGGAGAAGGTGCTGCTGGAGGCGGTGGCGGTGGTGGCCATCATTCTCTTCCTGTTCCTGCTGAACGTGCGGACCACCTTCATCTCGCTGACCGCCATCCCGATCTCGATCCTGATTACCGTGCTGGTGTTCAAGGCGTTCGGCATGTCGATCAACACCATGACGCTGGGCGGCCTCGCCATCGCCATCGGCGAACTCGTCGACGACGCCGTGGTGGACGTTGAGAACATCTACCGGCGCCTCGGCGAGAACCGGCGGGCGGGCAACCCGCGGGGCATCCTGGAGGTGGTCGCCTCGGCCTCGCAGGAGGTGCGCTCGGGCATCGTCTACGCCACGATCATCATCATCCTGGTCTTCGTGCCGCTGTTCGCCCTGTCGGGCATCGAGGGGCGGCTGTTCGCGCCGCTGGGCGTGGCCTACATCGTCTCCATCCTGGCCAGCCTCGTCACCGCGATCACCGTCACGCCGGTGCTGTCCTACTACCTGCTGCCGCGCCTGAAGCGGCTGGAGGAGCACGACAGCTGGCTGGTCCGCAAGCTGAAGGCCGGGAACGCCCGGCTTCTGGGCTGGGCCTTCGCCAACCCGGGGACGCTGTTCGCCACCGTGGCGGCCGCCGTCCTGATCGCCGCGGCGACGGTGCCGAGCCTGCCACGCGCCTTCCTGCCGCCGTTCAACGAGGGCACGCTGACCATCTCCATGGTGCTGAACCCCGGCATCTCGCTGGCCGAGTCCAACCGGGTCGGGCTGGCGGCGGAGAGGCTGATCATGCAGGTGCCCGAGGTGGCCTCCGTCGGGCGCCGCACCGGCCGCGCCGAACTCGACGAGCACGCCGAGGGCGTCCACTCCAGCGAGATCGACGTGGACCTGAAGCCGTCCGAACGCAGCCGGGCCGAGGTGCTGGCCGATGTCCGCACCCGGCTGGCCGCCCTGCCGGTGCAGGTGAACATCGGCCAGCCGATCTCACACCGGCTCGACCACATGCTCTCCGGGGTCCGCGCCCAGATCGCGTTGAAGGTCTTCGGGGAGGATCTGGACACCTTGCGCAGCCTCGCCGGACAGCTGCAGCAGAAGCTCGCGGGCGTACCCGGGCTGGTCGACCTTCAGATCGAGAAGCAGGTCCGCATCCCGCAGGTCCAGGTGGTCGTGGACTACGAGCGGGCGGCGCTCTACGGCGTCACCCCGTCCATGGCGACGGAGGCGCTGGAGAGCCTGTCCAACGGCCGCGTGGTGTCGGAGATCGTCGACGGCACCCGGCGTTTCGACGTCGTGCTGCGCCTGTCGGACGAGGACCGCACCACCAGCGGCCTGGCGAACCTGCTGGTCGAGACCCCGGCGGGCCGGGTGCCGCTCAGCCTGTTCGCCTCGGTCGAGGAGACGGACGGCCCCAACCAGATCCTGAGGGAGAACGGCAAGCGCCGCATCGTCATCCTCGGCAACTCCGACGGCCAGACGGACATGGCGCAGATCGTCGCAGGCATCCGCAATGTCGTCTCCACGTCGCAGTTGCCGTCCGGCTACTTCACCAGCCTGGAGGGCACCTTCCAGGCGCAGGAGGAGGCGTCGAAGACCATCGCCGCGCTGTCGATGGTGTCGCTGGCGATGATCTTCCTGGTGCTCTACAGCCGCTACCGGTCGGCCGTGCTCGCCCTGATCATCATGGGCAACGTGCCGCTGGCCCTCATCGGCAGCGTCGCGGCGCTGTGGATCGCCGGGCAGCCGCTGTCGGTCGCCTCGATGATCGGTTTCATCACGTTGACCGGCATCAGCACGCGCAACGGCATCCTGAAGATCAGCCACTACATCAACCTGGTCCTGCACGAGGGCGAGACCTTCGGCAAGGCCATGGTGATCCGGGGCAGCCAGGAGCGCCTGACACCCGTGCTGATGACCGCGCTTTCGGCGGGGGTGGCGCTGGTGCCGCTGATGATCGGCGCCGACGCGCCGGGCAAGGAGATCCTGCACCCGGTTGCCGTCACCATCTTCGGCGGGCTGGTCAGCGCGACCATGCTCGACACCTTCCTGACCCCGGTCCTCTTCCTCAAGCTCGGCGAGAAGCCGCTGAATCGTCTGGTCACCGCCCAGGCCGGTTCGCTGCGTCCGGCCGAGGCCTATTGATCCCCTCACCCAGTCCATCCAGAAGGAAACCACACCGTGAAGTTCTCGACCCTCCTCCTCGCCGCCGCCCTCTTCACCGCCCCGGGCACGGCCTTCGCCGACGGCCCGAAGATTGGCCCGAACGGCGGCCAGCGCGCCGACGCGGGCCCCTACCATG
Source organism: Azospirillum brasilense (assembly GCF_022023855.1). Lineage (NCBI taxonomy): Bacteria > Pseudomonadati > Pseudomonadota > Alphaproteobacteria > Rhodospirillales > Azospirillaceae > Azospirillum > Azospirillum brasilense. Next base: position 451,613 of record NZ_CP059450.1, on the reverse strand, counting down.
TCGAAGTCGTGCTCAAGGGCAACGACGTCGTCCTGTACGTGACCGATGGCGCCGACAAGCCGGTCGATGTGACCGGCGCCAAGGCCGAGGCGACCGTCCTGGCGAACAAGCAGACCCAGAAGGTCGCGCTCGAACCCGCGGGCGCCAACGCCCTCAAGGGGCAGGCGAACCTCGGCGGCGCGCACGACAGCGTCAAGGTGGTCACCGCGCTGACCATGCCCGGCCAGAAGCCGGTGCAGGCCCGCTTCGAAATGGGCCACGCGGGTCACTGATACGGTTGGAAAATGATCGCTTTCATCATTCTCCAACCGTGAAACCCGGCAGATCAATGCTTTAGCATTGATCGAGAGGGTCATGCCGACGGCGCCTTCAGGTGCCGTCGGCATGAGATCGGCATGGGCGGCATGAGGCTCCCCGCCCCATGCCGCCCCGCAAGCAAGGAGATGCGCGATGAGCGCCAAGAAGAAACTCGCCACGATGGCTGCCGTCCTGCTGGTCGGTATCGTGGTCGCCGGGCCGGTCCAAGCGGCCGAGACCCTCAAGCTGAATGAGGTCTCACACCTCCACGGGATTGCCGTGGACCCCACAGACCCGTCGCGCCTGTATCTCGCCTCGCATCACGGTGTGTGGCTGACCAACCCCGACGGCACGGCCACACGGGTATCCGACAACCGTTGGGACTACATGGGGTTCACACCAAATCCGGCGCAGCCCGACGCCTTCTTCGCCAGCGGCCATCCGGAGAAGGGCGGGAACCTCGGCGTCCTCGCCTCGACCGATGGAGCGAAGACCTGGAAGCAGGTCTCGGCGGGTGTGAACGGGCCCGTGGACCTCCACGCGATGGACGTCAGCCCGGCCGACCCGAAGGTGCTGTACGGGCACTATGGCAGCGTCCAGATCAGCCGCGACGCCGGGAAGACCTGGGAGGTGACCGGCAAGCCGCCCGCCGACATGTTCGACCTGGCGGCGTCCTCGAAGGACCCCAACACCGTGTACGGCGCCACGCGCGCCGGACTGATCGTGAGCCGCGACGCGGGCAAGACCTGGCAGGCCGCCAACATCGTGCAGCGCCCGGCGACCATGGTCGCGACCACGAAGGACGGCGCCGCCTACGCCTACCAAGTCGGCACCGGCCTGCTCAAGACGACCGAGCCGAGCCTCGCGTGGCAACCGGTCAGCAACGGCTTCGGTGACGCGGTCCTGCTGCACCTTGCGGTCGACCCGACCAACCCCGAGCGGCTCTACGCCGTGACCGACAAGAGCGCCATCCTGACCAGCCAGGACGGCGGCAAGACCTGGAAACCGTTCCGGTCGTGATGTGCTGGGGGATGTGGTGATGAAGGCGATGAAAATTGGCGTTGGCGTGGCCATGGGTGCAGCGATCGCGGTGGCTGGCGTCTTCCTGCTCTCTGGACCCAGGGCAGGCGCCGATCCAACCGACGCCGCCCAGGTTGCCCAGGGCAAGGTGGTCTACGCGGAGCAGTGCGCGTCGTGCCACGGCGCGCGGCTCGAGGGCCAGCCGGAGTGGCAAAGCCGCAAGCCGGACGGCCGTCTGCCCGCGCCGCCGCACGACGCCTCCGGGCACACGTGGCACCACCCCGACGCCGATCTCTTCAAAATCACCAAGCAAGGCGTCGTTGAGTTCGCCCCGCCCGGCTACGAAAGCGACATGCCCGCCTTCGGCGGCGTGCTGAGCGATGCCGAGATCTGGGCGGTCCTGGCCTTCATCAAGAGTTCCTGGCCCGAGGAGATCCGTCGTCGCCACGCCTCTCTGAGCGAACGCGCGAAGAAGTGAGGAGCGGGCGCGAACGGTCTGCACAACGCGCTTGACCTTCCAGTCATTGGAAGGCGGAGCCTTATTTTCATGGATGCCATCGCACGCCGGTGCCGGGAAGCGCGAACGAACGCGGAGGCACCGACGCCTGCATGCGAAGGGAGAAGCGAACATGAACGACCAGCACCGCAGCCACGCACACCATCCTGACCACCACAGTCACGGTGGGCACGACCACCACGCTGGTCCCGACGACCGGCCCAAGGTGAAGGACCCCGTGTGCGGCATGATGGTCGATCCCGAGCGAACCGGGCACCAAGCCGGGCACGGCGGCCAGACCTTCCACTTCTGCTCGGCGCGCTGCCACGACAAGTTCGTCGCCGACCCGGAGCGGTACCTGAAGCCGGAGGCAAAGCCCGCCGCTCCCGAGAAGGCCGCCCAGGCGTCGCCGCAGAAGGGCGTGATCTACACCTGCCCGATGCACCCGGAGATCCGCCAGGAGGGGCCGGGCAACTGCCCGATCTGCGGCATGGCCCTGGAACCGGTCGGAGCCACCCTTGAGGAAGGGCCCAACCCGGAACTCGTCGACATGACGCGGCGGTTCTGGATCGGCACCGCCCTGACCGTGCCGCTCGTGGTCCTGGAACTCGGCGCCCACCTCCCGGGGCTTGGGCTCCACACCCTGATCTCGCCCCAGGCTTCCCTGTGGCTCCAGTTCCTTCTGGCCACGCCGGTGGTGCTGTGGGCGGGCTGGCCGCTGCTGGAGCGGGGCTGGCGGTCGTTCGTGAACCGCAGCCTGAACATGTTCAGCCTGATCGCGCTGGGCGTCGGGGTGGCCTACGTGTTCAGTCTGGTCGCGACGTTCCTGCCGGGCATCTTTCCGCCGAGCTTCCGAGGCATGGATGGCGTGGTGGCCGTCTACTACGAGGCGGCCGCCGTCATCACGGTGCTGGTGCTGTTGGGCCAAGTGCTCGAACTCCGCGCCCGTGAGCAGACCGGCGGCGCCATCCGCGCCCTGCTGAACTTGGCGCCGAAGACGGCGCGCCGTATCCGTGCCGATGGCGAGGACGAGGAGGTGCCGCTCGACGCCGTTCACGTCGGCGACCGGCTGCGGGTACGCCCCGGCGATGGTGTGCCGGTCGATGGTGAGGTCGTGGAGGGCCGCAGCGCCGTGGACGAGTCCATGGTGACCGGCGAATCCATGCCGGTCAGCAAGGAGCCCGGCTTCAAGGTGATCGGCGGAACGGTGAACCAGACCGGTGCCTTGGTGATGCGCGCCGAGAAGGTCGGGTCCGACACCATGCTGTCCCGCATCGTGACCATGGTCGCCGAGGCCCAGCGCAGCCGGGCGCCCATCCAGCGCATGGCTGACGTCGTTTCCGGCTACTTCGTCCCGGCGGTCATCGTTGTCGCGCTCCTGGCCTTCGTCGCCTGGATGGTTTGGGGGCCGCAGCCCGCCTTCGCCTACGCGCTGATCGCGGCGGTCTCGGTGCTCATCATCGCCTGCCCTTGCGCACTGGGGCTGGCGACGCCGATGTCGATCATGGTCGGTGTCGGCAAGGGGGCGACCGCGGGCGTCCTGATCAAGGACGCGGCGTCCCTGGAGCGGTTCGAGAAGGTCGACACGCTTGTCGTTGACAAGACCGGCACCCTGACCGAGGGCAAGCCAAAGGTGACCGCCGTGGTTCCGGCGCCGGGCATCGACGAGGCGGACCTTCTGACGCTGGCGGCGAGCCTGGAGCGGTCGAGCGAGCACCCGCTGGCGGCCGCCATCGTCGCCTCCGCCAAGGAACGGGGCCTGCCGCTGCGGGACGTCGCCGACTTCGGCTCCGTCACCGGCAAGGGCGTCGTCGGGACGGTCGGCGGGCGCACAGTGTCCCTCGGCAACGCCGCGATGATGCGGGACCAGGGTGTCGCGCTGGGCGACCTGGAAACGCGCGCCGACGACCTCCGGCGCGAGGGCGCCACCGCTCTCTTCGCCGCCATCGACGGCCAGCCCGGTGGCGTGATTGCGGTCGCCGACCCGATCAAGGCGACCACGCCGCACGCACTGGAGACGCTCCGGAACGACGGCGTGCGAATCGTCATGCTGACCGGCGACAACCGGACCACGGCCGAGGCGGTGGCGCGCCACCTGGGCATCGGCGCGGTCGAGGCCGAGGTGCTGCCGGAGGACAAGAACCAGGTGGTGAAGCGGCTGAAGGCGCAGGGCCGGGTGGTGGCGATGGCCGGAGACGGCGTGAACGACGCCCCGGCGCTGGCCGAGGCCGACGTCGGCGTGGCGATGGGCACCGGCACCGAGGTCGCGATTCAGAGTGCCGGGGTGACGCTGGTGAAGGGGGATCTTGCGGGCATCGCACGGGCGCGGACGCTCAGCCGGGCAACGATGCGCAACATCCGGCAGAACCTGTTTCTGGCGTTCGTCTACAACGCGCTCGGCGTGCCGGTCGCGGCGGGTGTCTTCTACCCGCTGTTCGGGTGGACGCTGTCGCCGATCATCGCCGCGGCCGCGATGGCCCTGAGTTCGGTGTCCGTGGTTGGGAACGCGCTGCGGCTGCGTAGGCTCAAGTTGTAGGAGGATCGACGGGTGTCGCCCGCGCGAAGGCCGGACGCCGGTCTTCCCGGACTATGCTCCTGACCGTCATCCGTGGGTGTCGGTAATCCCCATTGGCATCGTCTGCCGAGTTCCTACCGCGGCCTGCTTCCCCGCGCATAGAAGGAACTGGGCTACCCGTTTGACGCCGACCGGTTCTGATTGGCATCGACGGCCCTTCCAAGGGTTGTCAGGCGAGTCCGGTTCCAGCACCTCCAACACGCGGTCCATAACTTTGACAGGCGGCGCCTCTCTGGCCCACGCCATTCCACCCCTTCGTCAGCGGCACCTTGGCTTTCAGCCTGGCCATCATTTCGTCCAACTGCGCCTTGCGCTTCGACGCGGCCTCCAGATCGAGATCATTGCTGCCCTCCTGTCCGAGCCATTGGGGGGGGAACGGACAACGGTCCGCACTCGATTCGCCGTGGTATGCTTACGGACCGTTTTGGTGGTCACAGTCGCCCCCATACGGACCTGTTCGAGCGACACGACCTCGCGAGCATTCGTAAGCTTGGTGCAGGCGTCACCGTCCACCTCGTCCAGATGCCGCACTGCTGCCCCGGCGAAGCTGGCGACATCATGGCTCTTGAGGAATTGGCCGGAGAGCATTCGGCTTTCGATGTCGATGCCGGTCTCAGCAGCCCATTGATACAGGAATTTCAGGGACTGGCAGTTTGCCTGCAGGGTGTTTCTGGCCCGATGGGCTGTGCGCCGAATTGTCAGCAGCCAAGCGTTCGGCCAGATAGGAGGCACGCCAACGGAAGCGATCAAGAGGGAGATTCGCTCCCCCCTCCATCACGATCATGCGGACCTGAAACCGTGCAATTCTTTACAGGCTTCCCCGGTAACAACCTCACAGACAGAAAAACACCACAGCCGGCAAGGTATGCAACCGGGGAAACTAGTAAGCACAAAGGCTTCAGGCTGGAAACCTTACACGACCACCCCTGGTAAGTTTTAGAATGGGATTTCGTCGTCCAGGTCGTCGTGCTTGGGCGGAGCACCGCCGCCGCTACGACCGCCACCACCGTAGCCGCCACCACCGCTGCCGCTGCTGCCGCCGCCGCTGTAGCCACCGCCACCACCGCCGCCGCGCGATTCGTAGCCGCCGCCACCGCCGTAACCGCCGCCGCCACCACCGCCTTCGCCTTCACGGCCGCCGGTGAAGTCGATCTCGTTGACACGCACCGACAGGCCGGCACCGCGGGTGCCGTCGCGCTTTTCAAACTCGCGGATCGTCACCTCGCCGGAGATGACCACGGCCTTGCCCTTGGTCAGGTGCGGCGCCAGAGCCTCCGCACGGCGACCCCAGATGGAGCAGTCCACCCACTGGGTGGTCTTGCGGTCACCGAACCCGACGTCGTTGGCGACGCGGAAACCCAGGACCTTTTCACCGCTCTGCGTGGAGCGAAGCTCGCCATCCGCGCCGAGGCGCCCCGTAAACGTCCATACATTCATCGCACGTGTCTCCTAGCGCGGGTTCCCGGTATCCCATCCGACCCGTTCGGGCGCCCGGCGGAAGGGCGTCCGGATACCGGGGGTGTCTGTTCGCAGGGCCGGTTTGATCCGTGGTCCGTTCCATGCCCGCCCCGCCTCGCTTCACAAAGCACGGGGGACAGGCACGGGTCAACCGCCGCCGCCGGAGCGCCTTGCCCCTTCCGTCCGGATCAACCCGCCCGGCCCGCACGAAAGAGAACACTCCATGAACAAACATAGCAGAGAGAGTCCGTGTCGCCAACCGTTTCCTTGGTGGCTCCCCATCATCGTCTCCCCGGCGCGCCCCGGCGTTCCCGCATCCCGCCCCTGCGTCCCACGCGGCCGGAAAGGGACGCGCGCCGGTGGCAATACGCCTGCGCGTGGCACATATCTGTCCGGGCTTTCGGAGCTTTTTTGGCGCCTTCCCTTCCCCTCCGGTTTCGGCTAAGAACACTCCATGAACAAGCACATCAGTGTCCGCGGCGCGCGGGAGCACAACCTCAAGAACGTCGATGTCGATCTGCCTCGGGACGAGCTGATCGTCATCACCGGCTTGTCGGGATCGGGCAAGTCATCGCTGGCGTTCGACACGATCTACGCGGAAGGCCAGCGGCGCTACGTCGAGAGCCTGTCGGCCTACGCGCGCCAGTTCCTGGAACTGATGCAGAAGCCGGACGTCGATTCGATCGAGGGGCTATCGCCGGCCATCTCCATCGAGCAGAAGACGACCTCGAAGAATCCGCGCTCCACCGTCGGCACGGTGACGGAGATCTACGACTACATGCGCCTGCTGTGGGCGCGGGTCGGCATCCCCTACTCCCCGGCCACGGGCCTGCCCATCGAGAGCCAGACGGTCAGCCAGATGGTCGACCGCATCCTGGCGATGCCGGAGGGCACGCGCCTGCTGCTGCTGGCGCCGCTGATCCGGGGGCGCAAGGGCGAGTACAAGAAGGAGATCCAGGACCTTCGCAAGCGCGGCTTCCAGCGCGTGCGCGTCGACGGTACGATGCATGAGATCGACGAGGTTCCGGCGCTCAACAAGAAGTTGAAGCACGACATCGACGTGGTGGTGGACCGCATCGTCGTGCGCGAGGGGCTGGGCAACCGGCTCGCCGATTCGCTGGAGACGGCGCTCGGCCTCGCCGACGGAATCATCTTCGTCGAGAACGCCGAGTCGCACGAGCAGACCGTCTTCTCGCAGAAATTCGCCTGCCCGGTGTCCGGCTTCACCATCCCGGAGATCGAGCCGCGGCTGTTCTCCTTCAACAATCCGTTCGGCGCCTGCCCGGCCTGCGACGGGCTGGGCAGCAAGATCTACTTCGACCCCATGCTGGTCGTCCCGGACGAGCGGCTGTCGCTGAAAAAGGGCGCCATCGCCCCCTGGGCCGGCTCCTCCTCCCAGTATTACGTGCAGACGCTGGAGAGCATCGCCCAGCATTTCGGCGTCGCCTTGGACACGCCGTGGGAAAAGCTGCCGGAGAAGGTCCGCCAGACCATCCTCTACGGCTCCGACGGCGCGCCGATCACGATGACCTACGACGACGGGCTGCGCAGCTACCAGACGAACAAGGCCTTCGAGGGCATCGTCAACAACCTGGAGCGCCGGTACCGCGAGACGGAAAGCGCCTACATGCGGGAGGAGCTGTCCAAGTACCAGTCCTCCCAGCCCTGCGAGACCTGCAAGGGCGCCCGCCTGAAGCCGGAGGCGCTGGCCGTCAAGGTGCACGGCCAGCACATCTCCCAGGCGGCGGAGATGTCGATCGCCGACGCGGCGACGTGGTTCAGCACGCTGAACGACCATTTGCGTCCGAAGGACAAGGAGATCGCCTACCGCATCCTCAAGGAGATCAACGAGCGGCTGGGATTCCTCAACGCCGTGGGGTTGGAATACCTGACGCTCAGCCGCGGTTCCGGATCGCTGTCCGGCGGCGAGAGCCAGCGCATCCGCCTCGCCTCGCAGATCGGGTCCGGCCTTACCGGCGTTCTCTACGTGCTGGACGAGCCGTCGATCGGCCTGCACCAGCGCGACAACGACCGGCTTCTGGCGACTCTGAAGCGGCTGCGCGACCTCGGCAACACTGTGATCGTGGTCGAGCATGACGAGGACGCCATCCGCACCGCCGACTATCTGGTGGACATGGGCCCTGGCGCCGGCCAGCACGGCGGCACCGTGATCGCCCAAGGCACCCCGGCGGAGGTCCAGGCCAATCCGGACAGTGTCACCGCCCAGTTCCTCAATGGCACCCGCTTCGTTCCGGTGCCGGACCAGCGCCGCCCCGGCCACGAGGGCCAGTTCCTGGAGGTGAAGGGCGCACGCGCCAACAACCTTCAGAACGTCTCGGCACGCATCCCGATGGGCACCTTCACCTGCGTGACCGGCGTGTCGGGCGGCGGCAAGTCCACCCTGATCATCGAGACGCTCTACAAGGCAGTGGCGCGCAAGCTGATGGGGGCGCGCGAGCATCCGGCGGAGCACGACGAGCTGCTGGGGCTCGAGAATCTCGACAAGGTCATCGACATCGACCAGTCGCCGATCGGCCGCACCCCGCGTTCCAACCCGGCGACCTACACCGGCGCCTTCACCCCGATCCGCGATTGGTTCGCCGGCCTGCCCGAGGCCAAGGCCCGCGGCTACGGCCCTGGACGCTTCTCTTTCAACGTGAAGGGCGGGCGCTGCGAGGCGTGCCAGGGCGACGGCGTCATCAAGATCGAGATGCACTTCCTGCCCGACGTCTACGTCACCTGCGACGTCTGCCACGGCAAGCGCTACAACCGCGAGACGCTGGAAGTCACCTACCGCGACAAGACCATCGCCGACGTGCTCGACATGACGGTCGAGGAGGGAAAGGAGTTCTTCAAGGCCGTGCCCGGCATCCGCGACAAGATGGAGACGCTGGAGCGGGTGGGTCTCGGCTACATCCACATCGGCCAGCCCGCCACGACTCTGTCCGGCGGCGAGGCGCAGCGGGTGAAGCTGTCCAAGGAGCTGAGCCGCCGCGCCACCGGCCGCACCCTCTACATCCTCGACGAACCGACCACCGGCCTGCATTTCGCCGACGTGGAAAAGCTGATGGAGGTGCTCCACGCGCTGGTCGACCAAGGCAACACGGTGCTGGTGATCGAGCACAATCTGGAAGTCATCAAGACCGCCGACTGGATCATCGACCTCGGCCCCGAGGGCGGCACCGGCGGCGGCGAGATCGTCGCGGAGGGCACCCCGGAAGACGTGGCGAAGGTCAAGCGGAGTTACACCGGCCAGTATCTGGCCCCCTACCTGAAAGCGAAGCCGAAAAGCCGGAAGAGGGCATAAAGACCGGCCGGGGTCATCCCCGGCCCTTTTCTTGTCGACCAACTTTTGTCCCGGAAACAAAGCCGCATCGGGGGCGTTTCCTATCCATCGTTCGCCAACAGGATGGAGACGGAGCATGTCCAGGACCATGATATCCGGTGTGGCGCTGGCTTTCGGCGCGGCCTTGCTGGTCAGCGCCTGCGGAACCGATGAGTCCACCAGCACCACCACCACCACCACGACCACCTCGCCCGGCTACGGCAACTCCAGCCTGACCACCCCGCCGACCAGCGGCTCGACCACCACCGAGCGCACGACGACGACCAAGAGCGAATAAGGACTTTTCGTTTCGCTCCCAAATGAAACGGCCGGCTCCGCACAGGCGGGGCCGGCCGTTGTCTTGCTGGTCCTTCCCCTGTTCGTTCTACCAACGTACAAGTTTCAAGCCCTCCCCGCTCGGCTAGGATTCAGCCGCGCGCCCAACGATGCGCGCCGGAACAGCCGACCAACGGAGGGAACCCCATGCGCACCCTGTTCGCGGTCGCGGCCACACTGGCCGCGCTGGCAAGCCCGGCCCTGGCCGTCGAGGTCACGGAATCGACGACCCTGCCCTACCCGGTCGAGAAGGTCTGGCAGCAGATCGGACCCTTCTGCAACCTCGGCACCTGGCACCCGGCGGTGGAGAGTTGCACCCTGCGCCGGAAGGACGGCGCGCAGGAGCGCGTGCTGGCCCTCAAGGGCGGCGGCGCGATCGAGGAGCGGCTGCTCTCCTCCTCCGCCAGCAGCCACCGCATCCGTTATTCGATCCTGACCAGCCCGCTGCCGGTCAAGGACTACGCGGCCTCCCTGTCGGCCGAACCAGCGGGCAAAGGCACGCGCGTGGTGTGGAAGGCGCGCTACACCTCCAACGGCGCCACCGACGAGGAAACGCGCAAGGTGATCTCCGGCATCTTCACCTCCGGCTTCGACGGGCTGAAGCAGAAGCTCGCCGCCCAGTAAGTCACCGCTGTTCTGCAGAGCGACCAGGAGCGCCGGACCGCAGGGACGATCCTGGTTGCGATTCCGCGCCGTGGTCCGGGTTGGCCTTGCCGTGGCGACAATGACGGTCTACTTGTTCGGCAACTTTGCGAAAGTTGCTGATATGGTCGACACGTCCCTTTCCCCCGTTCACGTCATCGGCGGTGGCCTCGCCGGGTCCGAAGCCGCTTGGCAGCTCGCCCAGCGCGGCGTTCCCGTCGTGCTGCACGAGATGCGTCCCGTACGCCCGACCGAGGCGCACAGCACCGACCAGCTCGCCGAGCTGGTCTGCTCCAACTCCTTCCGGTCGGACGACGCGGAGTACAACGCGGTCGGGCTGCTGCACGAGGAGATGCGGCGCTGCGGCTCGCTGATCCTGCGCTGCGCCGACGCGCACAAGGTGCCGGCGGGCGGCGCGCTGGCCATGGACCGCGACGGCTTCGCGGGCGCGGTGACGGAGGCGATCACCGGCCACCCGCTCATCACCGTGGAGCGCGGCGAGGTTGCCGGCCTGCCGCCGGAGGCGTGGGACAGCGTCGTCATCGCCACCGGCCCCCTGACCTCCCCGCCGCTGGCCGAGGCCATCCGCAGCTTCACCGGCGAAGAGTCGCTGGCCTTCTTCGACGCCATCGCCCCCATCGTCTATCTGGAGAGCGTGGACCTGTCCAAGGCGTGGTTCCAGTCACGCTATGACAAGCCCGGCCCCGGCGGCACCGGCAAGGACTACATCAACTGCGCCTTCGAGAAGGACGAGTACCGCGCCTTCATCGACGCCCTGCTGACCGCCGAGAAGGTGGACTTCAAGGAGTGGGAGAAGAGCACGCCCTACTTCGAAGGCTGCCTGCCCATCGAGGTGATGGCGGAGCGCGGGATCGACACGCTGCGCTACGGCCCGATGAAGCCGGTCGGCCTGACCAACCCGCACAAGCCGGAACGCCGTCCCTACGCGGTGGTCCAGCTTCGCCAGGACAACGCGCTCGGCACGCTCTACAACCTCGTCGGCTTCCAGACCAAGCTGCGCCACGCCGAGCAGACGCGGATCTTCCGCATGATCCCCGGCCTGGAAAAGGCGGAGTTCGCGCGACTCGGCGGCCTGCACCGCAACACCTTCCTGAACAGCCCGCGCCTGCTGGACGGCGCGCTGCGGCTGAAGGCGCAACCGCGCATCCGCTTCGCCGGGCAGGTGACGGGCTGCGAAGGCTATGTGGAAAGCGCCGCCGTCGGCCTGCTCGCCGGTCGCTTCGCCGCTGCCGAACGGCTGGGCGGCGAGCCGTCCGCCCCGCCGGTTACCACCGCGCTGGGGGCGATCCTCGGCCACATCACCGGCGGCGCCAACGCCGACACCTACCAGCCGATGAACGTCAATTTCGGCCTCTTCCCGCCGGTGGACGAACGCATCCGCGGCCGCGACCGCAAGCTGGCCTACACCCGCCGCGCGCTAGAGGACCTCGAGGGGTGGCTAAAGGCCGCACCCGCTGTCGCGGTCTGAGGCCCGGCAATTCCGGGAAAATTATCACGGAACTATAATAAAGGTCATAAGTGACGCTTAACCAATGCCATGGGACACTTTCTTTCGAATGAGCGAGAAAGTCTTCCGGCGGGATGGTTATGATTAAAACAAAATCATTGGTTGCCAAACAGGTGATCGTCATCGTGACGGTGACGATCATTTCCCTGGCGTTGGGGATCGCGGCCCTGACGACCAAGAGCGGGTCGGACATCGAAACCCTGGCCTTCCGGAGCGGGGAGCAGCTTGGCCACCGCTACGGCGAGATGGTGCACTCCCGGCTGGGCAACGCGATGGAGGCCGGCCGCTTCATCGCGACCTCGCTGGTCGGTCTGAAGGCCGCCGGCCGCACCGACCGGGAGCAGCTCTCCACTTGGCTCAAGAGCATTGCCGAGGCCAACCCGGAGTTCCTCGGCGTGTGGGTGGGGATGGAGCCGAACGCCCTGGACGGCCGCGACGCGGAGTTCGCCAACAAGCCGGGCTCCGACGCGTCCGGCCGCTTCCTCCCCTACTGGAACCGCGGGTCGGGGACGGTCGCGCTGGAGTCCCTCGTCGGCTATGACGATCCGGGTTCCGACGGCGCCTATTATCAGATCCCGAAGCGTACCGGGCACGCCATGGTGGTGGAGCCCTACAGCTACATGGTCGCCAGCCGGAAGGTGCTGATGGTGTCCATGTCCGTCCCGATCGTCGAAAACGGCCGCGTCATCGGGGTGGCCGGCGTGGATCTGTCCACCGACGGCATCTGGTCCATGCTGAAGACGGTGAAGCCCTTCGACAGCGGGTCCATTCACCTGATTTCCAACGACGGCGTCTGGGCCGGTCACCCTGACGCCGAACAGATGGGGGAACCGATCGGCAAATTGGACCCGGCGCTTGACGCCGCCAAGCCGGCCATCCGCGCGGGCCGGAGTTTCGAACAGATGTCGGTCGCCGATGGGCAGCCCGTGAAGCAGCTGTTCCTGCCGGTGAAGGTCGCGGGAACGGATACGCCCTGGTCCCTGCTGGTCAACCTGCCGCTCGACAAGATCAACGCCCCGGTCCGGGACCTGCGCAACGCCACCATCGTCGGCGGGCTGGTCCTGCTGGCCGCCCTGGTCGCCGCACTCCTGTTCGCCAGCCGCAGCATCGTCGGCCTGCCGTTGCGTCGCACCATCGCGACGCTAGACGCCGTGGTCGCCGGGGAGCGCGGCGTGGTCATCACCGACACAGACCGCACCGACGAAATCGGCGCCATCAACAAGGCCCTGAAGCTCTTCCAGGACAACACCGCCCGTATGGCGGAGTTGGAGGAGGAACGCCACCGCGAGGAGCAGCGCGCCGCCGAACGCAGCAAACGCGACCTCGCCGACGTCGCCAGCCGGTTCGAGGCGTCGGTGGGCGGTGTCGTGCGCAACGTGTCGGAACAGGCGGGCGCGATGCGCAGCACCGCGCAGAGCCTGTCGGCCATCGCCGCCCAGACCGACCGTCAGGCCGCCGCCGTGTCCACCGCCGCCGAGGAGGCCAGCCAGAACGTCCAGACGGTGGCCGCCGCCACGGAGGAGCTGAGCTGCTCCATCCGCGAGATCAACGAGCGGATCGGCCGCTCCTCCCAGATGGCCACGGAGGCGGTCGCCGAGGTGGAGCGCACCAACAGCACGCTGGAAGGGCTGGCCGCCGCCGCTCAGAAGATCGGCGACGTGGTGAATCTGATCCAGGGCATCGCCGGGCAGACCAACCTTCTGGCGCTCAACGCCACCATCGAGGCCGCCCGCGCCGGGGAGGCCGGAAAAGGCTTCGCCGTCGTCGCCAGCGAAGTGAAGAATCTCGCCAACCAGACCGCCAAGGCGACGGAGGACATCTCGCGGCAGATCGCCGACATGCAGACCGTCAGCGGCACGGTGGTCAGCGTCATCGGGACGGTGGGGCGGAGCATCATCGCCATCAACGAAACGATCACCGCCATCGCCGCCGCCGCGGAGCAGCAGGGCGCCGCCACCCAGGAGATCAGCCGCAACGTCCAGCAGGCGTCGATGGGAACCGCCGCCGTGTCGGTGAACATCGGCGGCGTGACCCAGGCGGCGGGCTCCACCGGCTCGATGGCCGATCAGGCGCTCAACGCCGCCGGCGACCTGTCGCGTGAGGCCGACCAGCTCCGTCAGGAGGTGGAGCGGTTCGTTGCGATGATCCGCGCCGCCTGAGCGACAGGGGTCAGAACCTGCCGCGCAGCGCCGCCCAGGCCAGCTTGGCGTGGCGCAGCGGGTGGGGCATCAGCACACGTGGGGCGAAGGGGTCGTTGCCCTCCCGCGCCAGCGCGCCCAGATGCAGCCCGGCCAGCACCACCGGCAACAGGGCCGGCAGCGCGGCGCGCGGCACCGAGCGGCGCAACGCACGGGCCTTCGCCAGATGATCGCGCGCGGCCTCCGCCACCTCGCGCGCCACGGGGCGCAGCTCGGGGGTGGAGCGCAGCTCGAACAGGTCGCCCTGCTTGGCGCCGTGCGCCGCCATGCGGTCGGCGGGGAGAAGCTGGCGGTGCTGGCGGGCGTGGAAGGGCACCGCCCGGACGATGCCGGCCAGCGCGTAGCCGATCCCGGCCTGACGCCCGGCCTCCGCCGCCTCCGCCCCCTTCGCGCCGAGGATCTCCAGCGCGAGTTGGACCAACGGCGCCCCGGTGACCTCCGCGTAGTTGACGAGGCAGGACATGTTGGCCGGCGGAGTGTCGTCCAGGTCGGCCTCCCGCGCGTCGATCAGCCGGTCGAACAGGGCGCGGTTCAACCCGCCCTCCCGCACGGCGGCGGCCAGCGGCTCCATGACGGCGTGCTTGGGCACGGCACCGCCCCCATAGACCTTGTCCAGCCCGTCGCGCCAGAATTGCAGCCGCATCTGGCCCAGCACCGGCTCGGTCACCACCTCGCGAGTCTTGGCGATCTCCAGGTTGAAGGCGTAGAGGGCGAACAGCGATTCGCGGCGCTCCGCCGGGGCGAAGAGGCAGGTCAGGAAGCGGTCGTTGTCATATTTCCGCACCTCCCGTCCGCAATAGGACAGGTCGGGGGTCGCCTTCGCCATGTGATGCCTGTTCTGGAAAAATGGGGGTGGCACAGTTTGGAAGCGGGGCAAAGCCCGCAAGCGCCTTATATTAGGCAGACAGGCTCTCCACACCAGCCCCGACGCGCAGCAGGCGGAACAATGGCCGATTTCAACGTCGCCCCCACCAAGCCCCGCAAACCCAGCCCGGTCGCCCGCAAGGACGCGGACTCGGAGAATTTTCCGGTCGCCTCGCGCCTGCTCCCGAAGCATCTCAGGCCGCATGTCATGGCCTTCTACCGGTTCGTTCGGCTGGGCGACGACATCGCCGACGACCCCGATCTCGAACCGGAGACCAAGCTCGCCTATCTGGAGGCGCTGGAACGCTCGCTGACCACCGGGCAGGCCAAGCACGCCTATCTGAAGCCGGCGCTGGACCTGCGCGCCAGCCTGCAGGCGACCGGCGTCAGCGACCGCCACCCCCGGCAGGTGCTGCGCGCCTTCCGGCGCGACGCGGTGGGCGCGCGCTGCCACAGCTGGAGCGACCTGCTGCTCTATTGCCGCTTCTCCGCGAATCCGGTCGGGCGTTACCTGCTGGACCTGCATGGCGAGGGCGTGGCCGCCGGGCCGGCGTCGGACGCGCTGTGCACCGCCCTGCAGGTGCTGAACCACCTCCAGGACTGCCGGGAGGACTGGAGCCAGCTCGGGCGCTGCTACATCCCGCTGGTCTGGTTCGACGATTCGGCGATCAGCGTCGAGCGTCTGGTGGAAACCGAGAGCGACGCCAAACTGCGCGCCATATTCGACCGCACGCTGGAGCACACCGACCGCCTGCTGGAGCGTGCCGCCCCCCTGCCCGGCCTGATCCAGCACCGGGGGTTGCGGATGGAAGCGTCGGTGATCCTCAGCCTCGCCGAGTCTCTGGCGCAGCGGCTGCGCAGCCGCGACCCGCTGAAGAAGCGGGTGGTGCTCGGCACGCATCATAAGCTGTTCGCCACCGCACGCGGACTGGCGCGCGCCATCGGGAGCAAATAGACTCCGGCCTCTTCGACCGACACCACACAGGACCGACGTATGCCGCAGCCATCGCTGGACTCGACGCAGAGCGACACCGCCGGCAGCCCGGCTGCCGCGGCGGCGGCGGTGACCGGGCGGTCGGGCAGCACCTTCTACTGGCCGATGCTGCTTCTCCCCCGCTCCAAGCGGGCGGCGATGTTCGCCGTCTACGCCTTCTGCCGGCGAATCGACGACATCGCGGACGA
This sequence comes from Azospirillum brasilense, assembly GCF_022023855.1. Taxonomy (NCBI): domain Bacteria; kingdom Pseudomonadati; phylum Pseudomonadota; class Alphaproteobacteria; order Rhodospirillales; family Azospirillaceae; genus Azospirillum; species Azospirillum brasilense. The sequence goes on along the minus strand of NZ_CP059450.1, from coordinate 435,692 downwards.
GCCCGGCGAGCCCGTGGAGAAGCGTGCGGCGCTCGACGCCTGGAGGACCGAGATCCGCGGCCTCTACGCCGGCGGCGCGCCGTCCAGCTCCCTGGGAGCGGCGTTGAAGGGCGCCATCGAACGCTACGGCCTGCCGCGGGGCGAGTTGGAAGCGTTGATCGACGGCATGGCGATGGACATCCCGGCGGACGACGGCGCCGGGGCCGGCAACAGCGGAGGCATGACCGGCCCGGCGCTGCCGACCCTGCGGCTCTATTGCCGCCGCGTCGCCGGAGCGGTTGGCATGCTGGCGATTCGCGTTTTCGACCGGGCGGACGCCTCCACCGAGGCCTTCGCCCTGGCGCTGGGCGAAGCGTTGCAGCTGACCAACATCCTGCGCGACCTGACGGAAGACGCGGAGATCGGCCGCCTCTACCTGCCGCGCGAATTGCTCGACGAGGCCGGCATCGGCAGCTCCGACCCCGCCACGGTGCTCGCCCACCCCAACCTGCCGCAGACCTGCGAAGCACTGGCGGTTCTCGCCGAGGAGCGCTTCGCCGAGGCGCGGCGGGCGCTCGCCGAGGGGCAGTCCGCCGGGCGTCGTGGCTCGCTGTGGGCGGCGGTCGCCATGATGGTGCTGTACCACCGGCTGCTGGTGCGTCTGCGCGCCCGGGGCTGGCGCGACCTCGACCAGCGGGTGCGGGTCGGCAAGCGTGAGTGCGCCCTGGTGGCCGTGCGCTGCGCGCTCGGCTATCCGCCTGCCGCCTGACGGGCCGGCTTGGGCACCGTCCACATCGTCGGCGCCGGCCTTGCCGGCCTGTCCGCCGCCGTCCGCCTGACCGAGGCCGGGCGGCGGGTCATCCTGCATGAGAGCGCGCCGCAGGCCGGGGGACGCTGCCGCTCCTTTTACGACGCCACGCTGGACCGTGTGGTGGACAACGGCAGCCATCTGGCGCTCAGCGGCAACCGCTCCCTGCTCGGCTATCTGGAGCGGGTCGGCGCCGGCGGCGCGCTGACCGAACTGCGCCCCGCCGCCTTTCCCTTCCTCGACCTCAACACTGGCGAGCGTTGGTGCCTCCAGCCCGGCGGGCTGTGGCTGTTCGACAAGGCGCGCCGCGTGCCGGGAAGCCGCTCCGCCGATTATCTCGCCGCCCTGCGGACCCTGATCGCCCGCCCCGACGGGGCGGTGGCCGACGCCCTGCCCTCCGACGGAGCGCTGTACGAACGCCTGTGGCGGCCGCTGGCCGTGTCGGTGATGAACGGGGCACCGGAGCGGGTGTCCGCCCGCCTGTTCGGGGCCGTGCTGCGCGAAACGCTCCTGCGCGGCGAGGCCGCCTGCCGCCCCCTGTTCGCCGAGAAGGGTCTGTCCGCTGCCCTGGTCGATCCGGCGGTGGCGTGGCTGACGCGGAACGGCACCGACCTCCGCACAGGCACGCGGGTGGATGGGCTGGAACGCGTGGGCGATCGCATCGCCGCCCTGTCGGTGGATGGGGAGCGCATCGCGCTTGGCGGCGACGATGCCGTGATCCTGGCGGTGCCGGCCTGGATCGCCGGACGCCTGCTGCCTGAGGCGCTGCCCGCATCCCCCCCCGCCGCCGGGCGTGCCATCGTCAACGCCCACTTCCGCCTGCCCGCCCCGATCGACCTGCCGGGTGGCCTGCCCTTCCTTGGGTTGGTGGGCGGTACGGCGGACTGGCTGTTCCGGCGCGGCGACGTGCTGTCGGTGACGGTCAGCGACGCCGATGCGCTCGCCGCTCAGCCCGCCGAAGCGGTCGCCACCGCCCTGTGGCGCAACGTGGCGACGGCGCTCGGCACACCCGACGCGGCCCTGCCGCCTTTCCGAATCATCAAGGAGCGCCGGGCGACTCCGGACCAGTCTCCTGTCCATGCGGCGAATCGCCCCGGAGCCCAGACAGCTTTGAAAAACCTCGTTCTGGCCGGCGATTGGACGAAGATGGGGCTTCCGGCGACACTCGAAGGTGCGGTGCGCTCCGGCGAGTTCGCCGCACGCGCGGTCCTGAACGCAAGGATTACCACCTTTTCGCGCCTCGGCCTTTTTCCAGCCTTCACTTTGCCGCGCCGCGGGCCTATTTGAGCGGACGGAGGTGCCGTGCCGCAAGGCGCGGGCCGAGATGGGACAATCCAAGAAGAGAGGGTAACTCAATGGCGTTCGAACTGCCGCCGCTCCCGTATGGCTATGATGCTCTGCAGCCGTTCATGTCGTCGGAGACGCTGCACCTGCACCACGACAAGCACCACCAGACTTACGTCACCAACCTGAACAACCTGACGAAGGACAGCCCGCTGGCCGACGCCAGCCTGGAAGACGTCATCAAGCAGAGCTACGGCGATGCCTCCAAGCAGGGCCTCTTCAACAACGCCGGTCAGGTGTGGAACCACACCTTCTACTGGCAGAGCATGAAGAAGAACGGTGGCGGCGCCATCCCGGGCGAGCTTGAGAAGCGCCTGATCGCCGACTTCGGCAGCGTCGACAAGTTCAAGGAGGAGTTCTCGAACGCCGCCATCACCCAATTCGGCTCGGGCTGGGCGTGGCTGTACATCGACGGCGGCAAGCTGAAGGTCACCAAGACCTCCAACGCCGACACCCCGCTGGCCCAGGGCCACTTCCCGCTGCTGACCGCCGACGTGTGGGAGCACGCCTACTACGTCGACTACCAGAACCGCCGCGCGGACTTCGTGAAGGCGTTCCTGGAGAGCCTGGTGAACTGGGAGTTCGTGGCCGAGCGCCTGTCGAAGGCCCCGGCCTGATCCCTTACCGGATCGCCAGAACGGAAAAGGCCCCCGATCCGGGGGCCTTTTTTCGTTCGGTGATTCGCAGCGGGGGGCGAACCGGATCACACCGGCAGCAGTGCCGCCCCGACCCGCCGGCCCTCGGCCAGCAGGACGTTGTAGGTGCGGCAGGCCGCCCCGGTGTCCATCACCTCCACCACCAGACCGGAGTCGCGCAGGCTCTGGCGCAGGGCCTTGGGCAAAAGCTGCATCCGGGTACCGGAGCCGAGCAGAAGGAACTCCACCCTCGGTTCCGCCTGGATGACCGGGGCGAAGTCCTCCGCCGTCAGGGCAGCGAAGTCCTGGGGGCGCCAGGGCTCCGTGCGGTCAGGAAGGACCACAACCGCCCCGGTGCGCCATTGCCCGGACACGCAGAACTGCCCGTCCCCGTACCCGTCGATGACCTGACGGTCCGACGGGATGATCGGCGTGATGTCCGCCATCTCTGATCCGCTTCCTATTCTTTCCGGTCAGGGCGTCGGGTTGGCGGCCGGGGCCGCGTTCTCCGCCGGCGCGTTGCGGCGCAGCCGGTTCTCGCCCAGGAACAGCAAGATGGGGGCGGCGATGAAGATGGACGAGGAGGTCGCCAGGAAAATGCCGAAGATCAGCACGATGCCGAAGTCCTGCAGCGCCTCGCCACCGAAGAAGGCCAGCGGCAGGATCGACAGCAGCGTCGACATGGAGGTGCCCAGCGTGCGGTTCAGCGTCTCGTTGATCGAGCGGTCGATCAGCTCGCGCAGCGGCATCTTCTTGTAGATGCGCAGATTCTCGCGCATGCGGTCATAGACCACGACCTTGTCGTTGGTCGAATAGCCCATGATCGTCAGGATCGCCGCGATGGCCGTCAGGTTGAACTGCATCCCGGTGATCGCGTAGAAGCCGACCACCTTTGTTACGTCCAGCAGCAGCGTCACGATGGCGCCGAATCCGAACTGCCATTCGAAGCGGAACCAGATGTAGACGAGCATCGCCAGCAGCGCGAGGCCGAGCGCCAGCATGCCGTTGAAGAACAACTCGCCGCTGACCGATGCGCCGACCGCTTCGACGCGGCGCACGGTGGTGCCGGGGATCTCCTGAGCGAGCGTGGCCCTCACCTTGTCGGCGGCCACCTGCTGCGCCGCGTCGTCGCCCGGCTGGCGTTCCAGCCGGATCAGCACGTCCTGTGGCGACCCGAACTCCTGCAACGCCACTTGCCCCATGTTGAGCTGACCGAGCGTGTGGCGCAGCGAGGCGAAGTCGGCGGCCTGCGGTGTGCGCGCCTCGATGACGATGCCGCCGCGGAAGTCGATGCCGTAGTTCAGGCCGGGATAGAAGAACAGTACCACCGACGCGATCGACAGGAACGCCGACACGATCAGGCCGGCGTGTCGCCCGCGCATGAACTGGATGTTGGTGTTGTCAGGAACCAGACGAAGCCGGAACATGGGAATGACCTCTTACACCGGCAGGGCGGCCGGCCGCGTCTTGCGCAGCCAACTGACCATCATGAGACGCACGAGCACGGTTGCCGTGAACAGCGAAATCAGGATGCCGAAGGTGATGGTAACTGCGAAGCCCTTGATCGCGCCGGTGCCCAGCACGAACAGGATGGCCATCTTGATGGCGGTGGTCAGGTTGGCATCCACGATGGTGGAGTAGGCGCGGCTGAAGCCGGCCTCCACCGAGCCGAAGACGCCGCGGCCCTTCTTGGTTTCCTCGCGGATGCGCTCGTTGATCAGGATGTTGGCGTCGACCGCAAGACCGAGCGACAGCAGGACGCCGGCGATGCCCGGCAGCGTCAGCGTCGCCTGGAGCAGCGACAGCGCGGCCAGCGTCAGGACGGTGTTGACCAGCAGGGCGAAGCAGGCGAAGGCCCCGAACAGGCCGTAGGCGGCGATCATGTAGGCGCAGACCAGCACGAAGCCGATCCCCACCGACATCAGGCCGGCGCGGATCGAATCGGCGCCGAGGTCGGGGCCGACCGTGCGCTCCTCGATCACTTTCAGCGGGGCCGGCAGCGCGCCGGCGCGCAGCAGGACGGCGAGATCGTTGGCGTCGGCGGCGGTGAAGCTGCCGCTGATCTGGCCGCGTCCTCCGGTGATCGGCTCGCGGATCACCGGGGCGCTGATGACCTTGTTGTCGAGCACGATGGCGAAGGGCCGGCCGACGTTGGCGCGGGTCACGTCGGCGAAGCGGCGGGCGCCGATGCTGTCGAATTCGAAATTGACCACCCACTCGCCGGTCTGCGGGTTGCTGCCCGCGGTGGCGTTGGTCAGGTTGGCGCCGTCCACCTCGACCTTCTTGCGGATGACGTAGGCGCTCTGCGCCCGCCCGCCTTCGGCCGAGGGCAGGATGTCGGTGCCCGGAGGGGCGCGGCCGGCGCTCGGGTCGGCGTTCATGTCGACCAGGCGGAAGGTCATCTTCGCGGTGGTGCCAAGCAGACGCTTCACGCGGTCGGGGTCCTCGACGCCGGGAAGCTGGACGAGGATGCGGTCGGCGCCCTGGCGGGCGATGGTCGGCTCGTTGACGCCGGTCTCGTCGATGCGGCGGCGCACGATCTCGATGGACTGTTCGATGGCCTGGGTGGCGCGCTCGCGCAGCGCGATCTCGCTGAGCCGGGCGGTGACGCTGCCTCCGTTGGCGGTGACCTCCAGGTCGGGCTGGCCGCCGCCGAGCGGTCCGCCGCCGATGGTGTTGGCGAGCTGGCGCAGCGCCCGCACCGCCGTGTCGGCCTGCGCCGGATCGCGGAGCTGCACGGTGATGCCGCGGTCGCCCGGGTTGATCGCCGTGTAGCCGACATTGTCGTTGCGGAGCTGGGTGCGCGCCGAATCGACCAGACCTTCGACGCGGTCACGGATGACCGCGCCCATGTCCACCTCGAGCAGCAGGTGCGACCCGCCGCGCAGATCGAGGCCGAGATTGACCCGGCTGTGCGCGTACCAGTTCGGCAGGGCCGACAACGTCTCGCGGCTGAAAAAATTCGGCAGCGTGAGGATGGTCCCGAGCACGCAGATCGCGACGATCAGAAAAATCTTCCAGCGCGGAAAATACAGCATTCGTAAACCAGTCCCGTTCGCTACCGGAGAACCGCGTTACTTGCGGTCCACGACCTTCTCTTCAGCCTTCTCGTCGGCGCTCTTGGCCGGCTCGGACTTCGACAGCACGAGATTCACGGTGGAGCGCATGACGCGGACGCGGACGTTCTCGGCGATCTCGACCTGAAGCTCGTCCTCCGGCCCGACCTTGGTGACGGTGCCGATGATGCCGCCGCCGGTCACCACGCGGTCGCCGCGACGGATGGCCTCCAGCATGCCCTTGTGTTCCTTCATCTTCTTCTGCTGCGGACGGATCAGCAGGAAATAGAAGACGACGAAGATCAGGATCAGCGGCAGGAACTGCACGATCATGTCGGCCCCACCGGCGGCGGGCGCGGCGGTCTGTGCATAGGCCGTCGAAACGAACATCTGGAGGCTCCCTGTGGTTTGGTTCCGAAGGCGCAGCGGGCGCTCGCGGACGCGGCGACTATAACGGTCCGGGCCGTCGATGCAATGGAATAGGGGTACGCCCGCCGGGCTTCAAGGGCCGCGGCTGTCCATCACGGCAAAGAGAAGCAGGAACCGGCGCACGCAGGGTGCCTCCACCGGCTCCACCCCGTGGAAGGATCGGTCGGACGGCGCATAGGCCAGCAGATGGTTCGGCAGGAAGGACGCGGTGCCGGCCAGTTCGAAATCCTCGCGCGGGAACCGCGCCGTCGAGCGTCCGGCGTTGGCGGTGAAGGACGGGTCGCGAGGCCGGTACAGCGCCGTGCCGAGATCGGGGCGGCGGCCGTCCGCCGGCATGTAGAGCAGCATGGACAGGAAGGTGCCGAACACGTCGGTGTGGGGCAGCATGGCGTGGCCCGCATGGTCCTCGATCAGCCGCGCGTAGACCATGGCCGGCCGGGCCCCGACCGGCGTCTCCAGCTTGGTGGCGAGCGAGGGGAAGCGCGGGGCGAGCCGGGCCAGGGTCTCCGGCCCGAACAGGGAATCACGGACCTCCCGCCAGGCCGCTTCGGCCTCCGGCTCCATCTCCCTCAGATTGCGGTCTGTCAGCACCATCTGATAACGCTGGGGAAGGCTGTCCATCTGCAGGAGGGCCAGCGCCTCGAACTTCGGCCATTGGGCGACGGCGCGTGCGTAGAGGTCCGCCGGCAGGGCGTCCGGCACCACAAGATGCGGAAAGGGGTCCTCGCGAAGCGGCGTCTCCTCCAGCCGCTGCAGGACATGCGCGGCGCTCCCCGCCGGGTTCGGGAGTTCGGTGGAGCGCTCTACGTGCATGGCCGGCCCTTGGTTCGCGTTCCACGCACCTTAGCGGCGCGCACGTCTCCCCCGCAAGCGCGCCTCCTTGTCCGCAACCGGGGACGCGGGTTAGGGTCGGCGCAACGAAACCGGAAGAAACGCCTGCAAAGGAACACGATGTCGGACGCCCAGTTGCTGCCCCTCCTCACCCGCATCGCCGAGGCCCTGGAACGGCTCGCCCCGCCGCCGCCGGGCCGGCTCGACCTCGGCGCCGCCGACGCCTTCGTCTGGCACGCCGATCCCGACCGGCTGGAGCCGGTGCCCACCGTGAACCGGGTTGAGATCGGCCTGCTGCGCGGCGTCGAGCGCCAGCGCGACATCCTGCTGGACAACACGACCCGCTTCGCCACCGGCCTGCCCGCCAACAACGCCCTGCTCTGGGGCTCGCGCGGCATGGGCAAGAGCTCGCTGGTCAAGTCGGTGCACGCCGCGGTGGCGCGGGACCATCCCGGCACGCTGGCGCTGGTGGAGATCCACCGCGAGGACATCCCCACCCTGCCCCGCCTGCTCGCCCGGCTGAAGGACGAGCCGCGCCGCTTCATCCTGTTCTGCGACGACCTGTCCTTCGACCACGACGACGCGCATTACAAGTCGCTGAAGGCCGTTCTGGAAGGTGGGATCGAGGGGCGTCCGGAGAATGTGGTGTTCTACGCCACCTCCAACCGCCGCCACCTGATGCCGCGCGACATGATCGAGAACGAGCGCTCCACCGCCATCAACCCGGCGGAGGCGGTCGAGGAGAAGGTGTCGCTGTCTGACCGCTTCGGCCTGTGGCTGGGCTTCCACAACTGCGACCAGCCGACCTACTTCGCGATGATTGAGGGCTACGCCGCCCGCTTCGGGCTGGACATCCCGGCGGAGCAGCTACGGGCCGAGGCTGTGGAATGGTCGGTGACCCGCGGCAGCCGCTCCGGCCGGGTGGCCTGGCAGTTCATCCAGGACCTGGCTGGGCGTCTGGAGAAGCCCCTTCGCTGACCCGCGGCTCCATGCGGTCGCGCGGATCGACCGCCTGGCTGCCCTTGCGCAGTTCGAAATGAAGCTGCGGGCTCGTCACCGATCCGGTCTGGCCGACCGTGCCAATGGCCTGCCCGCGCTTCACCGCCACGCCCCGCTCCACGTCGATGCGGTCGAGGTGAGCGTAGGCGGTGATGAAGCCGTCCGAATGCTTCACCAGCAGCAGGTTGCCGAACCCGCGCAGCTCATTGCCGGCGTAGGCAACCACGCCGTTGTCGGCGGCGACCACCGTTGTTCCCTTGCTGGCGGCAATGTTCAGGCCGTCGTTGTGCAGACCGTCCGGCTTCGGCCCGAAGGTCGAGATCACCTTTCCCTTCACCGGCCAGAGCAGGCGCCCGGTGGCGCGCTGCGGCGTCGCCTGCTCCGCGGCCTTTGGCGGCGGGGGCGGAGCGGCGGCGACCTCCTGGGCCGGTGCCGGCGGCGGTGGCGGGGCTGGAGCGGCCTCGACGACACGCGGCGCGGCCGCCGGTTCGGGAACGGTGGGCTTCTGGCCAGGCGGACGCAGCGAGGTCGGGGCCTGCCCCGGCTGATAGACGGGCGCTCCGGTCGCCACCTCCGGCGCGGCGGACGGCTTGGCGCCGGGGACCGGGGCGAGAACGGTCGCGGTCTGCGACGGGTACTCCACCGGAGCCCTCTCCACCGGTGCCGAGGCGCCCGGAGGCGGCAGCTCCGCCGCCTGGATGGACCCGCGCGACACCTGTTTGACCGGCGCCGAGGCCACCACCCCGCCGACCGCGGCCCCCGCGCTTGAGGACGGCGCCTGGGCCACCGCGGTGCCGCCCGGGGCGTCACCACCCGGCAGGCGCAGCGGTTGCCCGGCCTGCACCGCGTAGGGTGCGGTCAGGCCGTTGAGGCGGGTCAGCTCGCTCATGTCCGCGCTGAACATGCGGGAGATACCATAGAGCGTGTCGCCGCGCTGCACGATGTACTGGCGCGACACCGGCAGGACCAACCGCTGCCCGACCTGCAACTGGTAAGGAGGCGACAGGTGGTTGACCTCCAGCAGGTCGCGCAGCGGCACGTTGTAGCGTCGCGACAGCGAATAGGCGGAGTCCCCGCGCTGCACGATCACCGCGCCGCCGATGGAATCCGGAGTGCTGGACACCGAGGTGACCGGCGCCAGATCGCCGGTGCGCTGCTGGCAGGCGGCGAGCAGCGGGATCAACGCCAGCGCCGCGAAGAGGACGCGCCCAGACACGCTGGATGTGACGCCAAGTGACACGCCGAACGGGCCAGCTATTCCGTTCCTGGCGGAGACGGAGGGTCGGACAGCAACGGTACGAAGCGGACGGGCCACAAGTCCTCCCGTGTAAGACCGGTTTCGGTCCGCCGGATGCGGACGACCCGCTGGCCGCGGTAGTCGCCCCCCAGCGGGATGACCATGACACCACCAACGGCGAGCTGATCCGTCAAGTCCTTTGGCGCATCGGGGCCTCCGGCGGCCGTGACCAGTATGCGCTCGAACGGCGCCTGTTCGGGCCAGCCCTTCGTCCCGTCGCCGTGGCGGGTCGTGATGTTGTTCAGGCGCAGCGCCTGGAATCGCCCCTCCGCCTCGGTCAGCAACGGGCGCAGCCGCTCGACGGTGTAGACCCATCGGCACAGCCGCGACAAAACAGCCGCCTGATAGCCGGAGCCGGTGCCGATCTCCAGCACCGTCTGCCGCTCCTCCAGCTCCAGCGCCTGGGTCATCAGCGCCACGATCAGCGGCTGGCTGATGGTCTGGCCCAGATCGATGGGAAGCGCCGTGTCCTCCCACGCCTGATCCTGGAAGGGGTCGGGGACGAAGCGCTCGCGCGGGATTCGCTCGATCGCGGCCAAAACCCGGGTGTCGGTCACGCCGTTGCGGCGCAACGCCATCAGAAGCCGGATCTTGCGTGCCTCGACCGTCACACCCTACCCATTCACCTCGGAAACCGGATCACTCGAACGCGTGCCGCAAGGTCTGGAGCGTCGGCGTGTGCGTCAGATCCAGATAGACCGGCGTCACCGAAATACCCCCGTGGAAGACCACATGGATGTCGGTGTCGGGCGCCACGTCGGCCTCGCCGCGCAGGGTCCCGATCCAGATATAGGGCTTGCCGCGCGGATCGACACGTTCTACCAGCTCGTCGCCGATCTTGCGCTTGCCGTGGCGGACGACCTGGATTCCGGTCACCTGATCCGCCGGACAGGCCGGGAAGTTCACGTTGAGCAGGACATATTTCGGCCAGGGCGTGGAGACGGCCTTGCGGATCACCTCCGCCCCCCAGCGCTCCGCCGCCGACCAGTCGATCTGGGCGCGGTTCTCGTAGTGCTGGCTGAGCGCGATGGCCGGGACGCCCAGCAGGGTCGCCTCCATGGCCGCCGCGATGGTGCCCGAATAGGTCACGTCTTCGCCGATGTTGGAGCCCTGGTTGACGCCGGACAGGACCAGCGTCGGGCGGGCGTCCTTCATGATGTGGTTGACGGCCAACAGGACGCAGTCGGTCGGCGTGCCGTCCACCGTGTAGCGCCGCTCGTCCAGCTGGCGCAGGCGCAGCGGCCGGTTGATGGTCAGCGAGTGGCTGGCCGCCGACTGCTCCATCTCCGGTGCCACCACCCACACGTCGTCGGAGATGGAGCGGGCGATGGCCTCCAGAACCTTCAGGCCCGGCGCGTGGATGCCGTCGTCGTTGGTGACGAGGATGCGCGCGTTCGACAGGTCGAGCGGGAGATCGAACATCAGGCGGTGATCCTTTCCAGCCCGCGCATGTAGGGCCGGAGCGCTTCGGGAACCAGGATGGAGCCGTCGGGCTGCTGATAATTCTCCAGCACCGCGATCAGGCAGCGCCCGACCGCCACGCCCGAGCCGTTCAGCGTGTGGACGAACTGCGTCTGCTTCTCGCCCTTCGACCGGCAGCGGGCCTTCATGCGGCGGGCCTGGAAGTCGCCGCAGTTCGAGCAGCTCGAAATCTCGCGGTACATGTTCTGGCCGGGCAGCCAGACCTCGATGTCGAAGGTCTTGCGCGCGGAGAAGCCCATGTCGCCGGTGCACAGCGTCACCACGCGGTAGGGCAGCCCCAGCCGCTGCAGGATGGTCTCGGCGCACTGGGTCATGCGCTGGTGTTCCGCCTCTGACTGGTCCGGCGCGGTGACGCTGACCATCTCCACCTTCCAGAACTGGTGCTGGCGGATCATGCCGCGGGTGTCGCGCCCGGCCGACCCGGCCTCGGCGCGGAAGCAGGGGGTCAGCGCGGTGTAGCGGAGGGGCAGTTCCTCCGTCGCCACGATCTGGTCGTTGACGAGGTTGGTCAGCGGCACTTCCGAGGTCGGGATCAGATAGTGATCGCCCGTGCGGAACAGGTCCTCCTCGAACTTCGGAAGCTGGCCGGTGCCGAACAGGGCGTTGTCGCGGACCATCAGCGGCGGCGCGATCTCGGTGTAGCCGTGCTCGCCGGTGTGGATGTCCAGCATGAAGTCGGCGAGCGCGCGCTCCAGCCGGGCCAGCCCGCCCTTCAGGACGGTGAAGCGGGCGCCGGACATGCGCGACGCCGCCTCGAAATCCATCAGGCCCAGCGCCTCGCCCAGCTCGAAATGCTGCTTGGCGTCGGCGATGGCCTTCGGCTCGCCCCAGCGGCGGATTTCGACGTTGGCGGTCTCGTCCGGGCCTTCCGGCACGTCGTCGGCGGGCAGGTTCGGGATGGAGGCGAGCAGGCTGTCCAGCTCGGCGCCCAGCGCCTTCTCCTCCTCCTCGACCTGGGGCAGCCGCTCCTTGAGCTGCGCCATCTCGTCCATCAGCGGCTGGGCGTCGCGGCCCTCCCGCTTGGCGAGGCCGATCTCCTTCGCCGCCTCGTTGCGGCGCGCCTGCATCTCCTGCAACTGGGTCTGCGCGGCGCGGCGGCGCGAATCGAGGTCCAGCACCGTCGGCGACATCGGCTCAAGGCCCCGGCGGGCGAGACCGCGGTCGAAGGATTCGGGGTTCTCACGGATGGCGCGAAGGTCGTGCATGGCTCACGGCGATACGGAATGGGTGGGAGGCTGGTTATAGTCCGCCGCCGGGTGAAGGTCCAGAGGCGGAGCCGCGCCGATGGGAAAGACCCTGAAATGATTGGTGTCCTATACTTATCGGTGGCGCCGGGAACGCGAATGCGTGCAGAACCCCGAAATCGACCGCTGCCCTCCCCACTCCGGACATGATCCTCGACACCCGCACCCTCGTCATCGTCCTGGTGGGCATCGGCGTTCTGCTGTCCATCGCCGCCTTCCTGACCTGGAGGGCGCACCGCCACATCACCGCGCTGGCCTATTGGGCCGGGGGAGCGCTGGTCGGCACCGTCGGGATGGCCATGGTCACCGCTTACGGGGTCTGGCCGCCCGCCGCTGTCGTACCGCTGAGCAACGCCCTGGTGGCCGCCACTTACATCCTGAATTGGTTCGGCGTGCGCAGCTTCGCCGGACGATCCATCCCCTGGCGCCTCGGAATGGCGCTGCTTGCCGTGCTGACCGCGGGCATCGCGTGGTTCGTGGTGGCAACCAACGACGTGACGGCGCGCGTCCTGATCATGTCCGCCGGAATTACCGGCCTGTCGCTGCTGGCTGCCCTGGAGCTGTGGTGGACGGGGCCGGCGGACCGGCCGAGGCGGGCGCAACGGGTCACCGCCCTGGTTTTCCTTGCCCATGCCCTGTTCGTCGCCGGGCGCGCCGTGCTGACCGCCTGGGGTGGGCCGTTGGACAGCATCCTGACACCCAACCTGGTGCAGAGCGCCGGATTCCTGGAGGCCATCCTGGCAGTCACAGGCTGGGGATTCGGCTTCCTCGCCATGACCAGCGAGAAGCTTCAGGCCGATCTGGACCACATCGGCACCATCGACCCGCTGACCGGCGCCTACAACCGCCGGGCCTTCCTGAAGCACGCCGAGCGGGAGTTGCTGCGGGCGCAGCGGAACGGGGCGCCGCTCACCCTGCTGCTTCTCGACCTCGACCGTTTCAAGCGGGTCAACGACACCTTCGGCCATCTGGCCGGGGACGCGCTTCTCCGCCGCTTTTCCGAGATCGTCGCGGCAAGGCTGCGCCGCACCGACCTGTTCGGGCGCTATGGCGGGGAGGAATTCTGCGTGCTGCTTCCCGACACCGATCGCAGTGGGGCGGCGGCGTTGGCGGAGGCGTTGCGGCGCGACGTGGCGGCGCGGCCGCTGCCCTTCCAGGGCCACGAGATCGCCGCCAGCGTCAGCATTGGCATCGCCGCCTGCCGCAACGGCAAGGATCTCGACGCGGCGCTGGCGGCCGCCGACCTAGCCCTCTATCGGGCCAAGCGGAACGGCCGCAATCAGGTGATGGTCGAAGAAGCGACGGCGTAAGGAGAAAGACCTTACGCCTGCTCCGCTTCCGTCTCGTCTGCGTCGCCGCGCGTCTTCTCGATGCGGCGGCCGATCAGGATCGACACCTCGTAGAGCGCCAGCAGCGGGATGGCGAGGCCGACTTGGCTGATGACGTCCGGCGGGGTCAGGATCGCCGCGACGATGAACACGAACACGATGGCGTAGCGCCGCTTGGCGGCCAGAGTCTCCGTCGTCAGCAGGCCGGCGCGGATCAGCAGGGTCAACAGGACCGGAAGCTGAAAGGCCAGCCCGAAGGCGAAGATCAGGTGCATCACGAGGCCGAGATACTCGCTGACGCGGGCCTCGAACTCGATCGGGAGGGCGCCGGCGTCCATGCCCGGGTGGAACTCGAACCCCAGGAAGAAGCGCCAAGCCAACGGGAAGATGAAGTAGTAGACCATCGCCCCGCCCAGGAAGAACAGGATCGGGGTGGCCACCAGGAAGGGCAGGAAGGCCTTGCGCTCGTGCTTGTAGAGGCCGGGCGCGACGAACATCCAGATCTGGCTGGCGACAATGGGGAAGGACAGGAAGCAGCCGGCCCAGAAGGCCACCTTCACATAGGTGAAGAAGGCTTCGGTCAGGCCGGTGTAGATCATCCGCCGCCCCTGCCCGGCCAGGATGTCGGCCAGGGGCTGGACCAGGAAGTTGTAGATGCGGTCCGAGAAAGCGTAGCAGACGAAGAAGGCGATAAGGATCGCCAGCGTCGCGTACATCAGCCGGTTGCGCAGCTCGACCAGATGGTCGATCAGCGGCATCTTGCTTTCTTCGAGCTCGTCGTCGGACTCGCCGGTCATGCGCGTTTCGCCGGACACTGGGTCACGCCTGCTTGTTCGTGGTTGCCGCCGCAGCGGAGTCGGCGGAGGCCGGAACCGGCGGCTGGGCCGGGGCCGGGACGAATTCCGCGGGCGGCACCGGAGGAAGCGGGGCCGTGACCGGCGGTTCGGTCGCCGGCTGCGGCTGGGCCGCCGTCACCTGCGGCGATCCGACGGGAGGCGTCGGGGAAGCCGCCGCCTGGGATGCGGCCGTCGAGGACGGGCCATCCTCCGGCGGGCTGCCGTGATAGCCGCTGGCCCCGAGGTCGGCCCCCATGTCGAAGGCGCTCTTCAGATCCCCCTTCGGATCGATCGTGTTCTCGACCATCTTCTGGAGGTTCGTGTCGCGGACCTTCAGGGCTTCCTTGCGAAGCTCGTCGAGCTCCGCCTCGCGCATCATGTCGTCGATGTGGCCCTGAAAATCGCGCGCGACGACGCGCGCCTTCTTCACCCATTTTCCCAGGGTGTAGATGGCCTTGGGCAGGTCCTTCGGGCCGATCACCACGAGGGCGATGACCGCGATGACCATCAGTTCCGACCATGCGATGTCGAACATGGCTCCTCAGCCTTTCGAAGCGGCGCGGGGATGAAGGGCGCCGGACGGTCAGGTGCGGGCCGTCTCGTCCTTCTTCACGCCGGGGTCGGCGGCAGGCGGAACCGGATGGACCGAGGACACCGGCTGGGCCGGCGGGACGGGCTGGTTCGGCAGGACCTTGGAGTCGGCGCCGGGAGCCGCACCCTCTTCCTCGTCCTTCAGGCCGGCCTTGAAGTTCTTGATGCCCTTGGCGAGGTCGCCCATGACCTTCGGCAGCTTGCCGGCGCCGAACAGGAGCAGGACGATCAGAAGGACGATGACCCAATGCCAGACGCTGGAGAATCCCATGACACACGTTTCCTGAACAGGCAGCCCAATGGCGGGGCGGCACTATGGCAGAAAGGTTCCCCTCCCGCAACGATCGGTCGGGTGAAACCGCTCAAACGACTTAAGTGGGTGCACCGGCTGGAAAAACGAAGGCCTGACACAGGTCCATGCACACCGAAACGTGACTTTGTTCGGGGGGCAGGAACTGGCCGGGCATGCGGGAGTGCAGATGCACAGACCCGCCCTTCCCGTCCGGCACGTCGAGGTGGACGAGGCTGGTGCGGCCGAGCAGGCGCGCCGCCATCACCCGCGCCAGGACCGGCAGGTCGCCGGCGGGAACCGTGGCGGCGGGCTGGGCGGACAGCTTCAGCGCCTCCGGGCGGATCAGCACGTCGACGGCGGTGCCGTCGGCGATCTCCGTGGGGATCGGGCCGACCGGCGTGTCCACCGCACCGCCCTGCACGACGCCGGACAGCCGGTTGACCTCGCCGAAGAATTCCGCTGCGAAGGCGTTGACCGGGCGGGTGTAGAGGTCCACCGGGTTGCCCACCTGGACGACCTTTCCAGCGCGCATCAGCGCGATGCGGTCGGCCAGGAACATGGCCTCCTCCGGATCGTGAGTGACCAGCATGGTGGCGGCGCCGTTCTGCTTGAGCACGTGCAGCGTCTCATCGCGCACCTGCTCGCGCAGCCGGGCGTCCAAGCCCGAGAAGGGCTCGTCGAGGAGCAGAACCGCTGGGTTCGGGGCGAGCGCGCGGGCCAGTGCCACGCGCTGCTGCTGCCCGCCGGAGAGGTGGTGCGGGAACGAATCAGCGTAGCCGGCCATGCCGACCTGCCCCAGCGATTCCAGCGCGCGCTTGCGCTGCGCCTCGCCGGACAGGGCGGTCAGGCCGAAGCGCACGTTGTCGAGCACCGACAGGTGGGGAAACAGCGCATAATCCTGGAAGACGAGGCCGACGCCGCGGCGTTCCGGCGGGACCGCGCCGCGCTCGTCCGCCACCACGGTTCCGCCGATCCGGACGGATCCGGTCTGCACCGCCTCCAGCCCTGCCGCGATGCGCAGCAGTGAGGACTTGCCGCAGCCGGACGGCCCGCACAGACAGACGATCTCCCCCGCCCCGATGGTCACGCTGACGTCGTTGACGGCGACGACGCGCCCGTAGCGGTGGGTGACGCCATTCAGCGCCAGGGCTTCCACCGCGATGGCGGCGCCGCCACCTTGGGGACCGGAGGCGTCGAGATGCCGTCCGTTGGCCGGGAGCGTGACCGGCGCGGCCTCGCAGGGAGCGCCCTGCCGGGGATCGGTCCCGCGGCTGAACAGGGCCGACGCCTTGTCGCGCAGTGCGGTGCGCAGGCCAGCCGGCCGGGGTTCGGAAACGGCGTCTCCGGTCGCGGAGAAAGAACGGGCGTCGGTGACGGACGGACGATCCATGGCAGTCCCAGTCTATGGCGGTCCCAGTCTGAAGCGGCCCGGGGGTCGTTTGATGGCGGTCGATTGACCTTAGTACCGGTGCGCCGACCCCGATGCAAATGGTTCTTATTTTCGAGCGTTTCGCTCAGGTATCGGAATCGTCAGCGTTTTCCGATGGTTCCGCATCCTCCAGGCCGGCTCCGCCGATGCCCAGAAGCACCGGCCGCGAATCGAGCAGGCCGGCGGCGCGTAGATCCTCCACCCCCGGCAGGTCGCGCAGCGTCTCCAGGCCGAAATGGTCGAGGAAATGGTCGGTGGTGACCCAGGTCAGCGGGCGCCCCGGCGTCTCGCGGCGTCGGCCCGGCCTGATCCAGCCATTTTCCATCAGGATGTCCAGCGTGCCCTTGCTGGTCGCCACACCGCGGATCGCCTCGATTTCGGCGCGGGTCACCGGCTGGTGGTAGGCGATGATCGCCAGCGTCTCGATGGCGGCGCGGGACAGCTTCTTGGAGACCTCCTCCTCCTGCCGCAGCAGCGGGGCGAGGTCCACCGCCGTGCGAAAGGACCAGCCGGCGCCGGTGCGGATCAGGTTCACGCCGCGCGCCGCGTAATGGACGCGCAGTTCCTCCAACAGCGCCCGGACGTCGGCGTCGCGGGTCAACCGCCTGCCCAGGGTCTCCTCGTCCAGTGGGTCGGCGGAGGCGAACAGCAGAGCTTCCAGCAGTCGCAGATCGCGCAATCGCTGCTCGACCTCCTCCGGGTTGTCGATCTCCTGGATCATGCCGTCGGGTCCGCTCATTCCTCGTCGCCTTGCTCGTGCCGGCGCGATGCCCGGCGGACATAGATGGGGGAAAAGGCGCCGTCCTGGCGAAGCTCCACCTGCCCCGCCTTGGCCAGTTCCAGCGTCGCGGCGAAATGGGCGGCCAGCGCCGAGCGGGTCAGCAGGCCGCCGCGCACGCCGTCCGGCAGGAAACTCGACAGGGTGGCCCAGTCCGGCATGCGGCCCAGCAGCTCGGACAGGCGGCGCACCGCGTCCTCCAGCGAATAGAGGCGCACCGGTTCGATGTGCAGGACGCCGCCCTCCTGCCGCTTCCTGTGCTCGCCGTAGGCCTTCAGCAGGTCGTAGAGCGTGACCTGGAAGACCGACTTGCGCAGGATGTCGAGGTCCTCCGGGGCGCCACGGGCGAAACGGTCAACCCCGAGCTGCGGGCGGGCGAACAGTTTGGCCGCCGCCCCCTTCATCGCCTCCAGCCGCTGGAGCTGGAAGGCCAGTGCCGCCGCCATGTCCTCGCCCGAGGGCTCCTCGTCCTCGACCTCCGGGATCAGCAGGCGGGACTTCAGGTAGGCCAGCCACGCCGCCATGACGAGATAATCCGCCGCCAGCTCCAGCCGCACCTTACGCGCCTCGGCGATGAAGGCGAGATACTGGTCGGCGAGCTGGAGAATGGAAATCTTCGTCAGGTCCACCTTCTGCTCGCGCCCCAGCGCCAGCAGCATGTCCAGCGGCCCCTCGAACCCGTCCAGGACGAGGACAAGCTGTTCCGCCGGGCTGGCCGCCTCGGCGCCCTCGCCCTCATGATCCGGGGGTTTCCTGCCGACCATGCCGTCAGTTGCCGCTGAGGATGCGGATCAGCTCGATCATGTAATCCACCGGCGGGCCGAGCACCCAGGAGAAGACGCTGAGGTCCATGCCAAGCTCCCGCCCGATGAAGGGCAGCAGGAAGAAGGCGCCGATCAGGATCAGCATGCCGTACTTCTCCAGCCGGGCCAGCGGGAAGGCCAGCGCGTCGGGTAGGATGCCGACCGCCACGCGCCCGCCGTCGAGCGGCGGCAGAGGGATCATGTTGAAGACCATCAGCACGACGTTGACCAGGACCGACACCTCCAGCGCGGCGCGGACCCACATCTCCGTCGCCCCGCCCTGCGGGCTGGTGAAGCCCCAGATGATCGCGGAGACCAGCGCCAGTACGAAATTCACCCCCGGCCCGGCCAGCGCCACCCACACCATGTCGCGGCGCGGGTGGTGCAGGCGCCCGAAATTCACCGGCACCGGCTTGGCCCAGCCGAAGACGAACCCTGTGGTGAAATACATCACCGCCGGCAGCACCACCGTGCCCAGGGGGTCGATGTGGCGGAGCGGGTTCAGCGTCACCCGGCCCAGCCGCCACGCCGTGTCGTCGCCGCGCCACATCGCCACGAATCCGTGCGCCGCCTCGTGCATCGTGATGGCGAGGATCGCGGGGATGGCGACCGCAAAGATCATCGGTATGCGGTCGATCAGACCTTCCAGCACGCGCATCTCTCCCGTTGCGCTCCCCGGACCCGTCCGGGAAGCCTGAGCATGGCTCTAAACCTGGGGAGTTCCCAGCAATTCCGCCAGACGCGCCCGCAAGTCGTCGGCGTCCACCGGCTGCGCAGGGCCGCGCATCGCCTCGGCCCTCGCCCAGCGCCGCACCGCCGCGCCGCTCATCGCCGGAACGCCCTCGGCCACCGCCACCATCTCCTCCATCACGCCGTTGCAGTGGAGCACGACGTCCAGCCCGGCCGCCAGGACCGCCTCCGCGCGTCCGCGCATGCCGCCGGCCAGCGCACCCATCGACAGGTCGTCGCTGAACAGCAGCCCGTCGAAGCCGATGGGGGCGCCGCGCACCACGTCGCGCATCACGATCGCCGAGGTGCTGGCGGGCTGGTCCGGGTCGATGGCCTTCATCACCACATGGGCGACCATGCCGAGCGGCATGTCGGCCAGGGCGCGGAACGGCGCGAAGTCGGTGGCCTCCAGCGCCGCGCGCGGGGCGTCCACCACCGGTAGCTCAGCGTGGCTGTCGGTGAAGGCCCGGCCATGGCCGGGCAGATGCTTGACGACCGGCAGAACGCCGCCGGCCATCAGCCCCTCGCAGGTCGCCCGCGCCAGATCGGCGACGCGGGCCGGATCGCCGCAGAAGGCGCGGTCGCCGATGATGTCGTGGGCGCCCTCCACCGGCACGTCGCAGACCGGGGCGCAATCCACCGTCACGCCGCAGTCCGCCAGCATCAGCGCCAGCAGCCGGGCGTTGATCCAGGCAGCCTCCCGACCGGCGGCGGCGTCGCGGGCCGCGAGATCGCCGAAGGCGCGCATCGGCGGGAAGGCCGGCCAGTGCGGCGGGCGCATGCGGGCCACCCGTCCGCCTTCCTGGTCGATCAGCACGGGGGCGTCGGCGCGGCCCACCGCCGCGCGCATCTCCGCCACCAGCGCGCGGACCTGCTCCGGCGTGTCGCAGTTGCGCCGGAACATCGCCGAAGGCGCGCATCGGCGGGAAGGCCGGCCAGTGCGGCGGGCGCATGCGGGCCACCCGTCCGCCTTCCTGGTCGATCAGCACGGGGGCGTCGGCGCGGCCCACCGCCGCGCGCATCTCCGCCACCAGCGCGCGGACCTGCTCCGGCGTGTCGCAGTTGCGCCGGAACAGGATGAAGCCCAGCGGGTCGGCGTCACAGAAAAAGGCGCGCTCGTCCGCGGTCAGGGCGGTGCCGGCGGCGCCGAACACCACCGCACGGTGAGGCGCACGATGAGGTCCGGACGCGTTTCGGGCGTTCGGCAAAGCCGGATTAGGGACGGACAACCACACACCCCACATTCTGGGACTTGAGCTGGGCGCAGACCGACTTGGCGCGCTCCTCGTCGAGGCCGACACCCTGGATGCGGTAGAAGATGCCCTTCTCGCCCAGATCGGCCTTGGCGACCTGCATGGACAGCCCACCGAGCGCCGCGCCGTAGCGGCTGGTCAGGCGCTTCCATTCCGTCGAGGCCTCGGCCTCGCTGCGCACCGCGGCGAGCTGGACGCGCCAGTTCCCTCCACCCGATGCCTTGGCGGGTGCCGGAGTGGGCGCCGGCTGCGGAGCTGGGGCGGCCGCCACCGGCGGCGCGGGCTGCGGCTTGGGCGCCGCGGCAGGCGGCGTCTGGGCCTGCGGCGGAGCCGGAGCCGGCTTGGCCGCGGGCGGCGGGGCGGCCTTGGGCGCCGGTGCCGGTGCGGGGAGCGCGGCTACGGCGGGTGGGGGGGCTGGAGACGCGACGGGCGGCGGCACGGCGGTCCCCTCCCCGTCCTGGCGCGGCACCGTGGTGGTGGAGCCCGGCGGGGGCGGCGGAAGCTGGGCCACCGCGGGCGCCTCCGGCAGGGTCGGCGACGGCGGCACCTGGGGGGCCACGACCGGCCGCGGCAGCGGCTCCTCCGGCGGCGGCAGCAGGCGTTCGATCTGCGACTTCGACCCGCGGTCGTTCAGCCGTTCGTAGACCAGCTTGTCCTGGTGCGGCACTTCCATGCCGCCGGGCTGCTCCGGGCGGGCCTTGGTCGGCGCGCTGTCGGCCATCAGCAGCGGCGGGCCGCCGTCCGGCGTGCTCTGCCCCTTGCCGCTGTAGACGACGACGATCGCGCCGGCGAAGGCCACGATGCCGACCACCGCCAGACCGAGGCCGAGCAGACCGCGCCGACCTCCCCGCTGCGGCGGCGTGCCGTAGGGATCGCTGGCGTAGTTGGCATCGCCCTCATACCTCATGACCGCAATTCCTCCGCCGGCTCCACGCCCATCACGGCGAGGCCGGAGGCGATCACCGTGGCGACCGCGCTGACCAGCGCCAGACGGGCCACCGTCACCTCCTCGTCGCCGTCGATCAGGAAGCGCAGGCTGGTGTCGTCGCGGCCCTTGTTCCACAGGGCGTGGAAGTCGCTGGCGAGATCGTAGAGGTAGAAGGCCACGCGGTGCGGCTCGTGCGCCTCGGCGGCGGATTCGACCAGACGCGGCCAAGTCGCCATGCGCTTGGCCAGAGCCATTTCCTCCTCGCTGTCGAGGCGGGCGAGGTTGGTCCGGGCGGCCAGCGCCGCCAGCGACAGGTCGGCCCCCGGCAGAGCCGTCGCGGCGTGGCGCAGCACCGAGCGGCAGCGGGCGTGGGCGTACTGCACGTAGAAGACCGGGTTGTCCTTCGACTGCTCCACGACCTTGGCGAAGTCGAAGTCCAGCGTCTGGTCGTTGCGGCGGGTCAGCATGATGAAGCGGACGACATCGCGGCCGACCTCCTCGATCACGTCGCGCAGCGTCACGAAGGTGCCGGCGCGCTTGGACATCTTCACCGGCTCGCCGTTCTTCATCAGATGAACGAGCTGGCAGAGCTTCACGTCCAGCGACGCCTTGCCCTCGGTGATCGCCGTGGTCGCCGCCTGCATGCGCTTGACGTAGCCGCCGTGGTCGGCGCCCCACACGTCGATCTGCAGGTCGAAGCCGCGGCGGTGCTTGTCGTAGTGATAGGCGATGTCGTTGGAGAAGTAGGTGAAGGACCCGTCCGACTTCTTCAGCGGGCGGTCGACGTCATCGCCGAAGTCGGTGGACTTGAACAGCGTCTGCGGGCGCGGCTCCCAATCGTCGGGCTTCTTGCCCTTCGGCGGTTCCAGCACGCCGACATAGATCAGGCCGCGGTCCTCCAGCGCCTTCAACGCCGTGTCCACCGCCCCGGCCTTCACCAGCGCGCGTTCGGAGCTGTAGACGTCCATGCGGACGCCGAGGACGCCGAGGTCCTCCTTGATCCATGCCATGATCGTGGCGATGGCGAAGTCGCGGCAGGCCGGCAGCCAGTCGGCCTCGTCCGCGCCAACCCACTTGCTGCCGTCGCGCTCGGCCAAGGCCTGCCCGACCTCCTTCAGATACTCGCCGGGATAGAGGCCCGCCGGGATCTCGCCGATGGCCTCGCCCAGCGCCTCGCGGTAGCGCAGGAAGGTGGAGCGGCCGAGCACGTCAACCTGGGCGCCGGCGTCGTTGATGTAATATTCGCGGCTGACGGCGTAGCCGGCCTTCTCCAGCAGCGCGGCCAGCGCGTCGCCGAAGACGGCGCCGCGGCCATGGGCCGCGTGCAGCGGGCCGGTGGGGTTGGCCGACACATACTCGACGTTCACCGGACGCTTGCCGCCCAGCGTGCTCTCGCCATAGGCGGTGCCGGCGGTCAGCACGTCGCGGATGCGGTCGCGCCAGACATCGGCCGACAGGCGCAGGTTCACGAAGCCCGGACCGGCGATCTCGGCGCTCGCCACGTCGGGGCGGGTCTTCAGCTTCGCCACCAGCAGCTCGGCCAGCGCACGGGGCGGCTTGCCCGCCGGCTTCGCCAGGATCATCGCCGCGTTGGTCGACAGGTCGCCGTGCGCCGCCTCGCGCGGCGGTTCCACCGTCAGGCGCGCGGTATCGAGCCCCGCCGGGATCTGGCCCTCGGCGGCCAGCTCGTCCAGCAGCTTGCGGATGTCGTTCTCGAAGACCTTGAAGATGTTCATCGTTTCAATTCTTGCTTTAGGTCTGGGCCGGTTAGGTCTTGGCGTCCATGTCGAACAGGCGGGCGTATTCGGCGAGCGCGTAGCGGTCGGTCATGCCGGCGATGTAGTCGGCGACCAGCCGCGCCAGCACCGTCCGGTCCCCGTGCCCGCCCTGTTTGGCGATCTCTTCCTGCCATTGCGTCGGCAGGGTGTTCGGCTCGGCCATGAACAGGTCGAACAAGGCGGTGACCACCCGCTTGCACTTGCTCATTTCCCGGTTCACCCGGTAATGGCGGTACATGCGCTGTTTCAGGAAGGCGCGCAAGGGCCGCTGCGCCTCGAACATCGCGGGGGAGAAGCTGACGACCGCCTCCGGCAGGGCGCGCAGCTCGGCGGCGCTGCCCGGGCGGTGACGGTCCAGCCGCTCCCGCGTCTCGGCCAGCAGGTCGACGATCATGTTGTTGATCATTCGCCGGATCGTCTCATGGATCAGGCGGGAGCGCTCCAGCCCGGGATAGCGGTCGCAGACCTGCCGCACCACCGGGCCGACCAGCGGCAGCTCCGCCACCTCGTCCACCGTGAACAGGCCGGCGCGCAGCCCATCGTCGATGTCGTGGTTGTTGTAGGCGATGTCGTCGGCCAGGGCCGCCACCTGCGCCTCGGCGCCGGGGTTGGTGTGAAGCTCCAGGTCCCGGCGCTCCCGAAAGGAGGCCAGCGTCGTCGGCAGCTTTTCACCATCACGGAGAGGCAGCAGCGGGCCGTTGTGCTTGACCACGCCCTCCAGCGCTTCCCAGGTCAGGTTCAGCCCGTCGAAATCGGCGTAGCGCCGCTCCAGCATCGTCAGGATGCGCAGCGTCTGGTCGTTGTGGGCGAAGCCACCGTAAGGCGCCATGCAGGCGTTCAGCGCATCCTCACCCGCATGGCCGAAGGGGGTGTGGCCAAGATCGTGGGCGAGCGCCACCGCCTCCGCCAGATCCTCGTTCAGCCCCAGCGCGCGGCTGATCGAGCGGGCGATCTGCGCCACCTCCAGGCTGTGGGTCAGGCGCGTGCGGAAATAGTCGCCTTCGTGATAGACGAAGACCTGCGTCTTGTATTTCAGCTTGCGGAAGGCACCGGAATGCACGATCCGGTCGCGGTCGCGCTGGTAGCACGAGCGCGTCGGGCTTTCCGGCTCCGGAAACAGCCGGCCGCGCGTCTGTGCGGGGTCGCAGCCATAGGGCGCCGGGCGATCCTGGAAGAAGTCCGCCGTCATGTCGCGGACACTACCGACGCAAACCGCGCTGTGCAACGGCGAAGGCGGAGACCCGCCGAGACATCCGGCAGCCGCAAGCAGGCATTCGGGCACAGGCGAACCGCAGGTCAGGCATGAGTGCGCCGGACATGCCTTTGACGAAAGGCGGACGCACCCTTACATTCGTCATCGTGTCGTCTGTCCCGCGAAACTCCGAGGTCCGTCCAATGCCCGACACCGCCCTTCCCGCCACCGCGCAAGAGGGTGCGCGCGTTCTGACCGTGTCCGACAGCGCCGCCAAGCGCGTCGCCTTCCTGATCGAGCATGAGGGCGACCCGGCCCTGATGCTGCGCCTGACCGTGTCGGGCGGCGGCTGCTCCGGCTTCCAGTACGGCTTCGCCTTCGACGCCACGGCGAACGAGGAGGACCATGTGTTCGAGAAGAACGGCGTGAAGGTCGTCACCGACGACGTCTCGCTGGACCTGCTGGCCGGCTCCACCCTCGACTATGTCGAGGATCTGATGGGGGCCGCGTTCCAGATCAAGAACCCGAACGCCACGGCGTCCTGCGGCTGCGGCAATTCCTTCGCCGCCTGACGGTTCCTTTCTCCCCTGGCCTTTGCCGAACAAGAAGAACTCGACGTGAAGATCGCCACCTGGAACGTCAATTCGGCGAAGGCCCGCCTTCCGCTGATCACCGACTGGCTGCGCGCGGAGTCCCCGGACGTCGCGCTTCTCCAGGAGATCAAGTGCGAGACCGCGGCCTTCCCGCGCGCCGCCTTCGAGGAGTTGGGCTATCACGTCACGCCGATGGGGCAGAAGTCCTACAACGGCGTGGCGTTCCTTTCCAAGGCGCCGCACGAGGACGTGCTGACCCGCCTGCCCGGCGAGCCGGAGGACGAGCAGGCCCGCTATGTCGAGGCCACGGTGGACGGTGTGCGCATCGCCTCGCTCTACCTGCCCAACGGAAACCCCCTCGGGACCGAGAAGTTCGCCTACAAGCTCCGCTGGATGGATCGGTTGCACGCCCACGCCCGCGGTCTGCTGGCGCAGGAGATCCCCTTCGTGCTGGGCGGCGACTACAACATCATCCCGGAGCCGCGCGACGTCTTCGACCCGGTGGCCTTCGCCGGCGACGCCCTGTTCCAGCCCGAATCGCGGGCGAAGTTCCGCGCCCTGCTGAATCTGGGCCTGACCGAGGCCTACCGCGCCCTGCACGACGACGACCACGCCTACACCTTCTGGGACTATCAGGCGGGCTGTTGGCCGCGGGACCTGGGGTTGCGCATCGACCATTTCCTGCTATCCCCACAGGCCGCCGACCGTCTGGTGGAGTGCCGCATCGACCGCCGCCCACGCGGTGCGGAAAAGGCGTCCGACCATACGCCCGTCCTGCTCGACCTGCGCGACGGGGCAGACATTTCTTAAATTTTTTCACGCATCCTCAAGACCGACTCGGAAACCGAGCGAGCGTCCATCCGCGGGGAGAGGCGGCAAGACGATGGTCTGGGGACAGGACAGCGGCCGCAGAGCGATCGAAGAGTTGCTGACGGCCATCGAGCAGCAGGCCGGCGAAGCGGTTGCACTGGGCGCGCGCGCGCAGCGCGATATTGAGGAAGACCGCTTCTCCTCCTTCCTCGGCTTCCGCCGGAAGGTGGAAGAGGTGCGCGCCCTCGTCACCCTGACGGAAGAGCGCCTGACGACCGTCAACACGGCGAAGCTGTCTGACCTGCGAACGGAGTTCGAGAGGATCGACCTGTTGCTGACCGGCCTGCTGGCCCGCGCCACGCGGAACTATTTCGAACGGATGCGGGACGATCAGGCGCTTCCCATCGGCGCCCGCGAACTGTTCGAGCCGGAGCTGAGGATCATCGAGGAGATGCGCACCAAGCTGGACCGCCCGCATTACGCGGGCCGCGTGTCGGCCACGGTGATCGAGGACCTAGAGGCGACGGGCGTCATGATCCGCAAAGTCATCAGCCGCGCCCCCAGCCTGCCCGATTTCTCCGACTCTCCGACGCCCCCGAAGCCGACGAAGCGACTGTCAAACCTGGGCCGTCCGATCCGGATGTGACGCCCTCACGTTTAACGTTGGTGTTTGTTGTACGGCGGGGCTCAAAAGCGAGTTGACCCCGAAACAGGGACACGGCATGTTCCCCCCGCTTCCGATCCCCAGCAAGCGGAGAGCCGAGATCAGGCTCCATCTTCGGGGATCAAAGCGGGGATCAGCTGGCAATGGTTCCCAGACGCGCAAGGCTAAGCCCTTGAAGGCGTTGATTGGATGGGTGGCCGAGCGGTTTAAGGCTCCAGTCTTGAAAACTGGCGTGGGGGCAACCTCACCGTGGGTTCGAATCCCACCCCATCCGCCACCTAATTTCCGCTTGCATTTCTGCGTTTCCCAACCGAATCGGCGCTTGCAACCCCTTGATGCGGGTTCATTCGAAAATCCATACGGTTGTAATGTTTCCTTCAGGGCTTTGTGCTTCTCTGAAGCAATGGTCGTGGAGGCCGCATGCGGATTCTGGTGGTGGACGATTCACGCATGGCGCGTACGGTGCTGTGCCAGCAGCTTGAGGGCTTCGGCCATCAGACGGCTTTTGCCGAAAGCGGTCAGGCGGCGCTGGCGCGTTGCCGTGACGAGCCCATCGACATCGCGCTGGTCGATTTCCGCGTCGGCGAGATGGAGGGCGTGGAGGTCTGCTGGCACCTGCGTGCGGCGCAGCGGGAACGGCACCTCTACCTCATGCTGATGATCCCCGGCAGCATCACCAACCAGTTCTTCGAGGTCGTGGAGAACGGCGCCGACGAGTTCCTGCGCAAGCCGCTGGACCTGACATGGCTGCGCGCCCGGCTGCTCGCCGCCTCCCGTGTGGTCGACATGCAGCGCCAGTTGGAGCGCCTCGCCACCACCGATTCGCTGACCGGCGCACTGAACCGTGGGCGCTTCATGGCGCGCGCCGCCGACGAGGTGGCTCGGGCGCAGCGCAGCGGCCAACCGCTGTCGGCGATCATGCTGGACATCGACCACTTCAAGAAGGTCAACGACACCTACGGCCACGCCACCGGGGACGAGGCCATCCGCACCGTGGTCCGCGTCTGCCGCTCCATGGTCCGCGGCGCGGACGTCCTGGGCCGGCTGGGCGGCGAGGAGTTCGCCATCCTGCTGCCCGAAACGCCGCCGCAGGGAGCGGCGCTGCTGGCGGAGCGGCTGCGCCGGGCGCTTTCCGAAACCGACGTGCGGATCGCCAACGGCGCCGGGTCCGTCCTCTCCTTCACGGTCAGCATCGGGGTCAGCGCGCTGAGACCGGCCGAGACCAGCGTCGCCGCGGTGCTCGCCCGGGCGGACGAGGCGCTGTACCGCGCAAAGAACGGCGGCCGCAATCGCGTGGTATGCGACGCCGCGCCGTGATCCGGTGCGGAGCCGTCAACGACCCGTCAGGCTCCGGGCACCAGCCAGGGCCGCGCCTCGGCGTCGACGCGGTCGAAGGCATCGATGGCGTCCTGGTGGCGCAGCGTCAGGGCCACGTCGTCGAGGCCCTCGATCAGGCATTCCTTCTTGAACGGGTCGATGGCGAAGGTCAGCGGCTGGCTGTCCGGGCCGGTCAGCGTCTGGGCCGGCAGGTCCACGGTGACGGCGGCGCCCGGCGTTTCCTGCAACTGGCGGCGCAGATCCGCCACCGTCTCCTCCGGCAGGGTGATGGTCAGCAGACCGTTCTTGGCGGCGTTGGCAGCAAAGATGTCGCCGAAGCTGGGGGCGACGACGCAGCGGAACCCGCCGTCCACCAGCGCGTAGACCGCTCCCTCCCGCGACGACCCGCAGCCGAAATTGCGGTCGGTCACCAGCACGCGCGCCCCGACATAGGCCGGGTCGTCCAGCGGAAAGCCTGGCTTGCGCTCGTCATGGAACAGGAAATTGCCGTAACCGGCGCTGCGCGGCTTCTTCAGGAAGCGGGCAGGCAAAAGCTGGTCGGTGTCGATGTTGGCGATGTCGAGCGGCACCGCCGGCGCGGTCAGCGTGACGAAGGGATCCATCCTTACGAAGCTCCCAGCTTGCGGACATCGAGCGTCCGGACATCGGTGAGGCGCCCCGTCACGGCGGCGGCGGCGGCCATCGCCGGGCTCATCAGATGCGTGCGCGCGTTCGACCCCTGGCGGCCGGGGAAGTTGCGGTTGGTCGTGGAGGCGCAGCGCTCCCCGGCCGGGACGAGGTCGCCGTTGATGCCGACGCACATCGAACAGCCGGGTTCGCCCCATTCCAGACCGGCGTCGGTGAAGACGCGGTCCAGGCCCTCCGCCTCGGCCTGACGGCGCACCGGGACCGACCCCGGAACCACCAGACCCGGCACCACGGCGCGGCGGCCGCGCAGCACGGCGGCGGCGGCGCGCAGATCCTCCAGACGGGCGTTGGTGCAGGACCCGATGAAGACGCGGTCGATGCCGACCTCCTCCAGCCGCGTGCCGGGGGTCAGCCCCATGTAGTCGAGCATCTTGCGCATCTGGCCGGCGCGCACCGGGTCGCTCTCGGCGCCGGGATCGGGAACCGCGCCGGAGACCGGCACCGCGGTCTCCGGGCTGGTGCCCCAGGTGACCGAGGGGGCGATGGCGGCGGCGTCGAGCGACACCTCGCGGTCGAAGGCGGCCCCCGGGTCGCTGGGCAGCGTCCGCCAGTGCGCGACGGCTTGGTCGAACAGGTCCCCCTTGGGGGCGTAGGGCCGCCCCTCGATCCAGGAGAAGGTGGTGTCGTCGGGGGCGATCATGCCGGCCCGCGCGCCTGCCTCGATCGACATGTTGCAGACGGTCAGCCGGCCTTCCATCGACAGGGCGCGGATGGCGCTGCCGGTGTATTCGATGACGTGGCCGGCCGCCCCGTCGGCGCCGATGAAGCCGATCACCGCCAGGATCAGGTCCTTGGCCGTCACATGCGCGCCCAGTTCCCCATCGACGGTGACGCGCATGGTCCTGGGCCGGCGCTGCCACAGCGTCTGGGTCGCCAGCACATGCGACACCTCGGTGGCTCCGATGCCGAAGGCGAGCGCACCGAAGGCGCCGTGGGTGGAGGTGTGGCTGTCGCCGCAGACGATGGTCAGGCCCGGCAGGGTCAGCCCCTGTTCCGGCGCCAGCACATGGACGATGCCCTGCGCCGGATCGTGCAGACCGAAATGGCGCAGTCCATGGCGGCCGGCGTTCGCCTCCAGCATCGTCACCATGTTGGCGATCTCCGGATCGGCAATGGGCATGGATCGGCTGTGCGAGGGCACGTAATGGTCGGCGACGGCGAAGGTCAGCTCCGGCCGGCGCACCGGGCGTTTGGCGTGGTCGATCATGCCGAAGGCATGGAACGAGCCCTCGTGCAGGAAATGGCGGTCGATGGCGAGCAGCGCCTGCCCATCCGGCCGGGTCGCCACCAGATGGGCGTCCCAGACCTTGTCGAACAGGCTGCGGGGGTGCTGCGTCATTGAATGTCCTCCTCCCTCACTGCCTCTGCGGCGGCAGCCCCGGCGATGCGCCCCAGCGCCACCGCGGTCAGCAGCCCGTTGCCGGACAGGTAGCCGGACGCCTTCGATCCCGACACGCCGCAGGCGGTCCCGCCGGCGGCGTAGAGGTTGGGCAGCGGAGCCCCCTCCCCGCTCAAGACGCGGGCGTCGTCGTCGACGACCAGCCCGCCCTGGGTGTGGAACAGGGCACCGGTGACGCGGACGGCGCGGTAGGGTCCCACCAGCGGCGCCGAGCCGGCGAAGGTCCGGCCGAAGCCGTCGGTTCCCCCCGCTGCCTTCAACCGGTCGACCTCGGCCAACGTGACGGTCAGGGCCTCCGCGTCGATCTTCATCTGGCGGGCGAGGTCCGCCGGGCTATCGGCGCTGAGCACTGCGCCCATCGCCTCGGCCTGCCGGAAATCCTCGAACTGGCGGGCGACGGCGGCGATGCGCTCGTCGAAGACGGTCCAGGCGATGCCATCGGGCTGGCGCAGCACGACGGCGGCCTGCTCCGAATAGCCTTGTGCCTCGTTGGAGAAGCGCTTGCCCTCGGTGTTCACCTGCACGCCGCCTTCGGTGACCGTCGCCCAGGTGACCAGGATGCCGGCGGGATGGGCGACCGAACCGTGGCCCTGATGCCCCGACAGGTGCCGCGTCGCCGCGCCCAGCGCCTCGCCCCAGAGGAGCGCGTCGCCCTGGTTGCCGGGATGGCCGAAATAGAGCGCGTCGGCCAGCTCCGGCACATGGCGCTCGACCAGCGCCCTGTTGCCGCCATAGCCGTTGCAGGCGAGGACCAGCGCCGCGCAGCCGACCCGCTCGACGCTGCCGTCGGGCCGGGTGACCTCCACGCCGCGGACACGCGGGCCGTCGGCGTAGAGCGCGGTCACATGCGCCTCGCACAGCACGTCGATGCCGGCGGCCTCGACGGCGCCGCGCAGCCGGTCGATCAGTTCCGCCCCCGACCGGCTGGGCAGCCCGTGCATGCGACGGGCGCTGTGGCCGGGATAGGTGAAGTTGTCGACCACCGAGAACGGCAAGCCGTAGCGGTCGGCCAGCCATTCCAGCGCCGGGCCGACGGCGCGGGCGACGCGGGAGACGTCCGCCGGGTCGGGCTCCCCCTTCGCCTTGGCGATGATGTCGGCGGCGAAGCGCTCCGGGCTGTCCTCGATCCCGGCGGCGCGCTGCCAGCGGGTGCCCGGCGCCGGGATCAGGCCGGCTGACAGGGCGGTGGAGCCCTGGGGCAGCGCGTCGCGCTCCAGCACCAGCACCTCCGCCCCGCGCTCATGGGCGGTGAGGGCCGCGATCATCCCGGCCGCACCGCCGCCGATCACGACGACGGGCACCGAGAATTCGAACGCCACGCCATCAGCGGGCAGGATGCGGCTCATGGCGCGGACAGCTCCTCCAGCATCGCCGCGACCGTCGCCACACGGCAGACCGGGCGCAGAGCGGCGACCGAGACGTCATGGACCTGCGGCGTGAAGGCGGCGCAGCCGTCCTCAAGCAAAATGGTGTCGAATTCGCGGACATGGGCGTCGCGGACGGTCGAGGCGACACCGCCATTGGTGACGATGCCGCAGACCAGCAGCCGCTCCACCCCGCATTTCCGCAACACCCACTCCAGCCGCGACATGAAGAAGGCGGAATAGGCGATCTTCTCCACCTCGACATCGACTGGCTGGAGCGCGTCCACCGTGCGATGCCCCCAGCCTCCCGGCTGGAAGTCGCCCTTCGCCAGGAAGGGGCGCAACGCCTTCAGATGGGGGGAGATCATCGGCTCGCCGCCCCGGCCCGGCACCAGCGTGAAGTTGGTCGAGATCACCCAGCCGCCGCGCGACCGCAGCAGGTCGGCCAACGGTTTCACCCGCTCCGGCAAGGCTAGGATTTCCGGCGCCGTCTGGCCGGCGCGGCCATAGGCCCCCTCCGGGTGGAGGAAATCGTTCTGCAGGTCGCAGACCAGCAGGGCGGTGCGCTCGATGGAAATTAGGGCGGCGCTCATCGGGCGCTCCTTTCCACGATGACGTTGCCGTACCCGTCGACGCGGGCGCTCAGGTCGGGGTCGATGACAGTGGTTGCGTCGGGCTGCTCCAGGATCGCCGGACCCTGGATGTGCGCGCCGACCGGCAGGTCGAGGCGGTTGTAAATCGCCGTCTCGTGCCACGCCCCGTCGAACCAGACGGGCCGCGAACCGGCATAGGCGCCTTCCACCGTCGTGCCCGCGGCCGGGGCCAGGGCGGCGAGGTCGAAATGCGGACGGCGGCCGATGGCGGCGGTGCGCAGATTGACGATCTTGGCGCCCACCCCCGGTAGAAGCCGGCTGAAGGATGCCTGATAGGCGCGCTCGAAGGCGGCGCGGATGGTCGCCTCGTCGACACCCGTGGTCCCGTTCGCCACCGACACCGGCAGCGGCACGGCGACCGTGTGGGTCTGGCCGATGTAGTGCATGTCGAGTTCGAAGACGAGGTCGATGCGCTCGACGCTGAGGCCGGCGGACTCCACCACGGTGCGGGCGGCCGCGGCCTCCTCCACCATGCGGCGGTCGAGCGACGCGGCGTCGATGCCGGCCAGCGGCAGGTTCACCGTCTGCACCTGATCGTGGCGGATGTCGGCGATGACGCAGCCGAGCGCCGAGGTCACGCCGGGGAAGCGCGGCACCAGCGCCGCCTTCAGCCCGACCTCCTTGATCAGCGCGCCGACATGCAGCGCGCCGCCGCCGCCGAAGGGCACGGCGGCGAACTTGGCCGGGTCGTGGCCGCGCTCGATGGAGACGAGGCGGATGGCGCCGGCCATCTTGCTGTTGGCGATGCGCACCACCGCCTCCGCCGCCGCCATAACGTCGAGGCCGAGCGGTTCGGCGACGTGGGTGGCTATGGCGGTGCGGGCGGCATCGACGTCCAGCCGGGCGAGCTTGCCACCGATGGGCCGTTCGGCGTTGATGCGGCCGAGCAGCACGTTGGCGTCGGTCAGCGTCGGGCGGGTGTTGCCCTGGCCGTAGCAGACCGGCCCCGGCCGCGAGCCGGCGCTCTCCGGCCCGACCTGCAGCATGCCGCCGGGATCGACCCCGGCGATGGAGCCGCCGCCGGCTCCGATTGTGGTGATCTCGATCATCGGCGTGCGCACGACCAGACCGAAGTCGATGGTCGTCTGGGCGGCCAGCATCGTCTGCCCCTCCACCACCAGCGACACGTCGAAGCTGGTGCCGCCGAGGTCGCCGGTGATGACGTTGGGGAAGCCCGCCGCCTTGGAAATCGCCGCCGCCGCGATGACGCCGGCCGCCGGCCCCGACAGGGCGGTGCGCACCGGCAGGCGCCGGGCGGTGTCGGTGGACATGACGCCACCGTTCGACTGCACGATGTGGAAACGGCCGCCGAACCCCTCCCCCGCCAGCGCGTTGTCGAGCTTGGCGAGGTAGCTGCCGACCACCGGCTGGAGATAGGCGTTGAGCGCGGTGGTCGAGGTGCGCTCGAACTCGCGGATCTCCGGCAGGATGCGTGACGAGCATTCGAGGTTGGCGTTGGGCCAGACCGCGCGCGCCGCCTCCAGCGCCGCCAGCTCGTTGGCCGGGTTGGCGTAGGCGTTGATGAAGACGATGGCCAGCGCCTCCGCCCCCATCTCGGCCAGCCGGCGGGTGCAA
The DNA here is from genome assembly GCF_022023855.1 of Azospirillum brasilense. NCBI lineage: Bacteria > Pseudomonadati > Pseudomonadota > Alphaproteobacteria > Rhodospirillales > Azospirillaceae > Azospirillum > Azospirillum brasilense. The sequence goes on along the minus strand of NZ_CP059450.1, from coordinate 402,568 downwards.
GCGCGCACCTCCTCCGGATCGACGGCGGTGCGGACGGTGCCATCGGCCAGCGTGCGCTCCGCCACCTCCAGCCGCAGGTCGCGGTCGACCACGGGGACGAAGTCGCCCCACAGGCCCCAGGTCTGGCGACGGTCGCGGCGGCGCATCTCCAGCACGTCGCGGAAGCCGGCGGTGGTGATCAGCCCGACTTTGGCGCCCTTGCGCTCCAGGAGCGCGTTGGTGCCGACCGTGGTGCCGTGGACGATGGAGCCCAACTCGGCGACCGGGCCGAAGCTCTGCAGGCCGGCGAGGAAACCGACCGCCTCGTCGCCGCGGTTGGAGGGGACCTTGGCGGTGCGGAAGCTGCCGCGCGCCTCATCATAGTGGAACAGGTCGGTGAAGGTGCCGCCGACATCGACGCCGACGATGGCACCCGTGGAGATACCGTTGCTCATGGTCTTGCTTCCGGTTCGTCAGGCGGCGGAGGGTTCGCGGAGTGCCGCGGTGGCGGCGACGTCGAGCGCGCCGTCGTCGGTCAGCGCCACGCCGTAGGCGCTGCGCGCGGCCTCGGCGCCGAGATAGCCGAGCCGCACGTCGCGAGCCACGGCCTCGGCGTCGCGGCGTCGCGGATCGCCCCAGCCGCCGCCGCCGGGAGTCTCCAGCCGGACGCGCTGGCCGTCGCGGATCTTCACGTCGGTGACCTTGGAGGCAAGCGGCGGCGATTTCTCGCCCTCGTCGCTCTGCCAGACGAAGCGGTTCAGCGCTGCGGGCGTGCCGCCGGCAACCCCGAAGGGGGCGAAGACGCCGCGCTCGCCGAGCAGGAAGACGTCGGCGGCGGTCAGCGCCTCGATCTCGTAGACGGCCCCCAGCCCGCCGCGGTGCAGGCCGGCCCCGGCAGAATCCGGGCGCAGCGCCCATTGGGTGAACATCACCGGATAAGCGGCTTCGAGGATTTCCACCGGCGGGATGGTGGCGGTGGAGATCGGGTTGTTGGCGTGGTTCAGCCCGTCGCTCTCCGGGTTGCCGCCCAGACCGCCGCCGAAGAAGGAGAACATCACCCAGCGCGAGCCGTCCGGACGGTGGCCGGCCAGTGACAGCGCGTTGATGGTGCCGAAGGGCGCGGCGGTGGCGCGGGCCGGGTCGGCCAGGGCCAGCGCGCCGAAGACCACGCCGATGACGCGCAGGATCGTCTCGGTGTAGCCCCCGACCGGCTTGGGCGGCTTCACCGCCAGCAAGGTCGTCTCGGGGATGACGAAGGTGATCGGGTTGAGGCAGCCGGCGTTGGCCGGCACGTCGGTGAAGACGTGCTTCAGCGCGACGTAGCAGCAGGCGACCGCCGTGGAGTAGGCGATGTTGAGCGGCCCGGCGCAGGGTGCCGAGGAGCGGGAGAAGTCCAGCACCATGCGGTCGCCCGCGATGGTCAGGTCGAGTGCGATCCGCAGACGGTCGGCGGTGATGCCGTCGTTGTCGAGATAATCCTCGAAGCTGTAGGTGCCGTCGGGCAGCCTGGACAGCGCGCTGCGCATCAGCGCCTCGGCCCGCGCGGTGAAGGCGTCGAAGGCCGCCGCGACGGTGTCCTCGCCATGCTCGTCCAGCAGTTCGGTCAGCCGGCGCACGCCGAGGTCGAGCGCGTTGAGCTGCCCGTTCAGGTCGCCGTAGTTGGACACCGGCACGCGGGAGTTGGCGGCTAGGATCGCCAGCAGGTCGTGGTTCATCGCCCCGGCCTTGACCAGCTTCACCGGCGGGATGCGCACGCCCTCCTGGAAGCTGTCGGTGGCCCGCGCGTTGAAGTTGCCCGGCACGTTGCCGCCGATGTCGAGCCAGTGGCCGACCGACGCCATCCAGCAGAACAGCCGGCCCTGACGGAAGATCGGCCGCACCAGCCGGAAGTCGTTCAGGTGGGTGCCCCCGTCGTAGGGGTCGTTGAACAGGAAGATGTCGTCGGGGTGCAGGTCACCCTCCCGCGCCACCTTGTCGATCACCGCCTTGACCGCGAAGGCCATGGCGCCGACGAAGATCGGCAGGCCGTTGGTGCCCTGAACCAGCGTGGCGCCGGTCTCGGCGTGGTAGAGGCCGTGGCAGGCGTCGCGCGCCTCGGCGATGATCGGGTTGAAGGCGGAGCGGTAGAGCGTCGCGTCCATCTCGTCGGCGATCTGCTCCAGCCGGCCCTTGAGGACGGCCAGCGTGACAGGGTCGATTGTGGTGGTCTTGGTGGTCATGCTGCGTCCTCCCGCTTTGCGGAGGTGAAGTCCTTGTAGGTTTCGCCGAGCGCCAGCATCTCCGGCGTACCGATGAGATCGTTCAGCGCGTTGAAGTCGAACATGCGGTCGCGGAAGGGCTGGGTGGTGCCGTGGGCAGCCAGCGAGGCGTAGTAGTCCTGCGCCTGCCGGGCCAGCGCCCGCACGATGCCGCCGGGGAAGATCACCAGCCGGTAACCGAGATCGCCGAGGTCGGCGGCGGAGCTGATCGGCGTCTGCCCGCCCTCCACCATGTTCGCCAGCAGCGGGCGGATGCCGCCGAGATCGGTGGCGATGGCGGAAAGCTGCTCGCGGCTCTTCGGCGCCTCGACGAACAGCACGTCGGCGCCGGCCTCGACATAGAGACGCGCGCGGTCGAGCGCCGCCGGGACGCCCTCCACCGCCACCGCGTCGGTGCGGGCGATGATCAGGGTGCCTTCGCTGGTCCGGGCGTCGACCGCCGCCTTGATCTTGCCGGCCATCTCGCCGGCCGGGATCACCGCCTTGTCGGTCAGGTGGCCACAGCGCTTGGGAAAGCTCTGGTCCTCGAGCTGCAGGGCGGTGGCCCCGGCACGCTCGAACATGCGCACGGTGCGCTGCACGTTGAGCGCGTTGCCGTAGCCGGTGTCGGCGTCCACCACCAGCGGCGTCGGCACGCGGTCGCGCACCAGCGCGATCGTGTCCGCCACCTCGCTGACCGAGACCAGCCCGATGTCGGGCCGGCCGAGCCGGGTGTAGGCGATGGCCGCGCCCGACAGGTACAGCGCCTCGAACCCCGCCCCCGCCGCCAGCGAGGCGGTGAAGGCGTCGTAGACGCCGGGGGCCAGGACGACGCGGTCCTCGGAAAGCCGCTGTTTGAAGGTGAGATCGGGTCGGGTCATTTCAGACGCTCCCCCCGGCGGCGGCGGGCGCCGACAGAAGCCGGGTCAGGGTTGAAAGGTCGGCCGCGCGGTCGATCGACGCGACGCAGTCGGCAATGGCGGCGGCGTGCTTGGTCCCCCAGACCGGACCGGCTAGGTCGGCAAACTTGGCGCGCACCTCGTCCGGGCTGTAGGGGTCCTCGGTGTCGCCCTTGTTGGTCAGCGCCTCCGCCTCGAAGCGCCGGCCGTCGGCCAGGGTCAGGCGGACGCGGGCCGGGCGCAGGCCGGGAAGGCGGGCGGTCAGGCCGCGGTCCTCGCGCACGGTCACGCGGCGAGCAAGGTCGCGGGTCGCCGCGTCCTGGCGGGCACCGTCGCGGAAGGCCTCGGGCGTGGCGGCGCCGTTGGCGAGGAAGGTCGCCAGCGCGAAGGGCAGCGAGAATTTCGCGGCGAGCATGTTCTTCGGCTCCGCCCCGTCGAGCTGGGCGGCCCAGACGTAGGTGTCGACCTCGATGGCCGCGACCTCCGCCGGGGCAATCCGCCCGCCGGCTTTCGCCACGATGTCGCCCAGCGCGTCGAGCGCGCCGTGGGTGTAGCGGCAGGCAGCGTGGCGCTTGAAGTAGTTGCGGGCGATCTCCCAGCGTTCGCCCAGCTCCTCGACCATCAGCTCCGGCCGGAAATCGGTGGCGATGACCCCGCCGAACACGCTGCCGATCCCGTCGGTCTCGCCGATGACGCCGCTTACCGCCAGATCCCAGGCGCTCAGGCCGAGCTGGTTCGACACCCCGGCGTAGGCGTTGCGCACCGTGCCGCCCTCCAGCATCGTCCGCCGGCTGGTGGCGAGGCCGAGGGTGGAGGCGATGTTGAGCGTCTCGATCATCATCGCCGCGTCGGCGCGGTTCAGATGGGCCACGGCCAGAGCCGCCCCCGCCGTGCCCCAGGTGCCGTGCGGATGGGTGGTGACCAGCAGCTTGGCGGCGATGCCGATGCGCGACCCAATCTCGTAGCCGAGCGCCAGCGCGGTCAGCAGGTCGGAGCCGGAGGCGTTCAGGCGTGGCCCGGCGGCGAGGAGGGCCGGCACGACGTGGATCGCCGGATGGCCGCGGGCGTACTGGTTGCCCTCGTCCAGTTCCAGCATGGTTCCGGCCACGCCGTTGAGGAAGGCGGCGGACCCGGCGGCGAGACCCCGGCCACTGCCGATGGCCGGGCAATCGCCGGAGCCGCCGGTCTCAGCCATACGGCCCGCCAGCGCTCGGCATTCCGGCTCCTGCATGCCGGCGGCGATCACACCGACGCAGTCGAGAAGCACCAGCTTCGCCCGCTCCACCACCGGGGCCGGCAGGTCGGCGAAGGTCAGGCCGGCGGCGAAGGTGCCCCAACGGTCGAGCCAGGACGGCCGGGCGGCAGCGAGCAATTCGCTCGCCGGCTTCACGTCAAAGGACAGGCTTGTCATGTCACCGCTCCCGAGCGGACGGCCCCTCAGAGGCCGAGATAGGTGCGTTTCAATTCGGGGTCGCGCGCGATCTCGTCGGACGGTCCCGACAGCGCGAAGACGCCGTTCTCGAGGATGTAGGCCCGGCGGGCGACCTCCAGCGACTGGACGACGTTCTGCTCGACCAGCAGGATCGCCAGCCCATCCGCGTTCAGCTTGCGGATCAGCCCGAACATCTCCTCGACCACCAGCGGCGACAGGCCGAGCGACGGTTCGTCGAGGATCAGCAGCAGCGGTTCGGCCATCATGCCGCGCCCGATGGCGAGCATCTGCTGCTCGCCGCCCGACAGCGTGCCGGCGAGCTGGCCCTCACGCTCCTTCAGGCGGGGGAAGGTTGCGAAGATGCGCTCCAGGTTCCGCGCCCGGTTCGGCTTGCCACGCCGGTAACTGCCCAGCTCCAGATTCTCGCGGATCGACAGGTTGGGGAAGATCTTGCGGCCTTCCGGCACCTGGATCAGCCCCTCCTCGACGATGCGCGCGGCGGAACGACCGTCGAGGCGGTTGCCGGCGAAGCGGATCTCGCCCGCCCAGGGCGGCAGCACGCCCGACAGCACCTTGTTCAGCGTCGTCTTGCCGACGCCGTTGGAGCCGAGGACCGTGACGATCTCGCCGTCCAGCACGGCCATGTCGATGCCGCGCAGCACCTCGGTGGCGCCGTAACCGGTCTTCAGCCCCTGGATGCTCAGAAGCGCCTCAGCCATGGGCCGCCCCCTCCGCCGCTAGACGGGCCGCGGCGCCGTGGCCGAGATAGGCCTCGATCACGCGGGGGTCGGCGCAGACGGCGGCGGGCTTGCCCTCGGCGATCATGCGGCCCTGCGCCAGCACATAGACGCGCTCGCACAGGTTCATCACCGCCTGCATGACGTGTTCGATCATCAGGATCGTCACCCCTTCGTCACGGATGCCCCGGATCACCGGGATGATGTCGCGGATTTCCGACGGGTTCAGGCCGGCCAGCACCTCGTCCAGCAGCAGCAGCTTCGGCTCGGTGGCGAGCGCGCGGGCCAGCTCCAGCCGCTTGCGCCCGGCCACCGTCAGCCCGCCGGCCGGGCGGTCCAGCTCGGCCGCCAAGCCGACCCGGCGGGCCACCTCGCGCGCCTTGGCAATGGCGTCGGCGCGCTTGGCGTGGCGCAGATAGGCGCCGACCGCGATGTTCTCGCACACCGTCAGCCCGGCGAAGGGCTGGACGATCTGGAAGGTGCGGCCGATGCCGCGCTCGGCGCGGCGGTGCGGCTCCTCGCCGGTGATGTCGGTGCCCTCGAACAGGATCCGCCCGTCGCTCGGTGCGACGAAGCCGGAGATCATCGAGAACAGCGTGGTCTTGCCGGCGCCGTTCGGCCCGATCAGGCCGACGATGCCGCCGGGCTCCAGCGCGAGCGACGCGTTGTCCACCGCCATCAGACCGCCGAAGCGCTTGGAGACGGACTCAACGGCCAGCATGGGACACCTCCTTGGCGCCGCGTGTCATCATCCCGCGGCCGCGGTCGCGCAGCCGCTCCAGCAGGCCGAGGATGCCGCCGCGGGCGAAGGCGACGGCCAGCACCAGCACGCTGCCGAAGACGATCAGATCGATGCCGGGGATGCGGCCGGCGAACTGCTTGGCGAGTTCGCCCAGCCCGTGCAGGGTCAGCGCGCCCACCACCGGCCCGAAGACGGTGCCGACACCGCCGATGATCGGGGCGAGCAGGAGTTCCACCGAGATCCAGCTGCCGTAGGCGATGTGGGCGTCGATGTAGAGGAAATACTGGGCGTAGAGGCAGCCGGACAGCGCCGTCACCGCGCCCGACAGAGCGATGGCGCGCAGCTTCACCTTCAGGGAATCGACGCCCAGCGCCTTGGCCGCGTCCTCGTTCTCGCGCACCGCGACGAGCTGCGCGCCGAAGCGGGAGCGCTGGATCCAGCGCGTCAGCAGCAGCACGCCGGTGACGAAGGCCAGGACCAGCCAGTAGAAGACAGCACGGTCGGCGAATTGCAGATTGGCGGGGTGGACATCCAGCTTGATCAGCAGGCCGGCGGCGCCCCCGGTGAAGGAGGCCGCGTTGGCAAGGATGCGGAACACCTCGGCGAAGGCCAGAGTCACCAGCGCGAAGTAGGAGCCGCGCAGGCCGGAGCGGAAGCTGAGGAAGCCGATGGCCCAGGCGACCGCCGCCCCCGCCGCCGTCGCCAGCAGCAGCCCGGCCCAGGCGTTGACGCCGTAGCGCAGTTGCAGGATCGCCGTCACATAGGCGCCGGTGCCGAAGAAGGCGGCGTGGCCGAAGCTGAACTGGCCACCGAAGCCGCCCAGGATGTTCCAGCCCTGCGCGCCCAGCGTCACGATCAGCGTGAAGACGAGGAAGCTCATCACCGGGCTGGACGTCACCACCAGCGGCAGCAGCGCGGCGAGGACGGCCAGGACGGCGATCGGGATCAGGTCGCGCGCGGTCATGCCTTGGCTCCGAACAGGCCGGTCGGCCGCACCAGCAGCACGGCGATGAAGATCAGGAAGATGCCGATCTGCCCCAGGCTGTCGCCCAGCAACAGGCCGCACAGGCTCTCCACCACGCCGATGAACAGGCCGCCCAGCAGCGCGCCGGGAAGCGAGCCCATGCCGCCCAGCACCACCACGGTGAAGGCGACCAGCACGAAGGCGCTGCCGATGCGCGGGTTGACGTAGAAGGTCGGCATCAGCAGCGCGGCGGCCACGGCGAGGCAGGCGCAGCCCAGCCCGAAGGTGACGGCGTAGACGTGCGGCACGTCGATGCCGACCAGATTGGCGCCCAGCTTCTCCTTGGCGACGGCGCGGATCGCCTTGCCGGTGTCGGTGCGGTTCAGCACCAGCCAGAGCAGCCCGGTCACCACCACCGCCACACCCAGCCCGATCACCCGCGGGTAGGACAGCAGCAGCGGCCCCAGCGCCACCACCTGGAACGAGTAATCGGTGTCGAGCGTGCGGGTGTCCGACTGGAAGACCGCCAGCAGCACATTCTCCAGCACGATCGACAGGCCGAGCGTGACCAGCAGGATGTTGCCGTCGTCGCCGTGGCTGGCCGGCCCGATGACGAAGCGCTGCAGCCCGTAGCCCAGCGCGAACATCAGCGGCACCAGCGGCACGATCACCAGATAGGGGTCGAGGCCGAGCCAGGCCCAGGCGACCCAGACCGCGAACATGGCGCAGGTCAGCAGCGCGCCATGGGCGAAGTTGATGATGTGGAGCACGCCGTAGATCAGCGTCAGGCCGAGGGCGATCAGCGCGTAGACCGCGCCGGTCATCAGCCCGTTCAGCGCCGCTTCCAGGATGATCTGAGGTGAATACATGGCAGCCCGCGCATGAGGGAAACGGTCCCCCACCCGTCCGGGAGGCCGCTGTGCGGCGCCACGGGACGGACGGGGCAATGCGGGAGGCGCAAAGGCGAAGGGACGGTTTACGTCGCCGGGAAGTTGGCCTTCGCCTCCGCGAAGAATTCGGGGAAGATCACCTTGATGTCCTCGCCCTGGATCTGGGTGTTGATCGGGGTGGCGCCCTCGTTCTGGCCGTTGACGAACTTTGTCGGACCGTACGGCATGATGTGACCGGCGAAGGTGGAGCTGTTCAGCGCCTCGATGATCTTCTTGCGGTCGGCGGAACCGGCGCGCTCGATGGCGTCGGCCAGCAGCAGCAGGTTCGAATAGTTCAGCGGGACGTTGTAAGCGAAGGACTTTCCCTGAGCCTCCACCGCCTTGCGCAGCGCCAGGGCCTGCGGATTCTTCGGATCGTGCCAGTGGTTGCAGTCGATGACGTTCTGGGCCGCCTGCGGGAACTCCTTGACGAAGCGCCCGTTCGATGCCGCCCCGCCCAGCACCGCGTAGACACCCTTCGGCTTGATGCGCTGCTGCTGCATGGTGCGGGCGAGCAGAACGAATTCGCCATAGTAGTTGGACGGGATGACGAGGTCCGGGTTCAGCGAGCGGATGCGCAGCGCCACATTGGACATGTCGCGCGCCGGGGTCGGGTGGGCGATGGTCTCCAGGATTTCGAAGCCGCGCTTGGGCAACTCGGCCTGCAGCAGCTTGGCGAGACCGGAGCCGAACAGGCCGTCCTCATGCACCAGCACGACGGTCTTCGCCGGCTTGCCGGCCAGCTCGTTGATCTTGGTCAGGTTGTCGAGCGCGACCTGGGTGACCTTGCCGAAGCCGGGGCTGAAGCGGAAGGTGTTGGTCAGGCCGCGCGCCATGATCTGGTCCGACACGCCGACATCGACCAGATAGGGCAGATCGTAGCGCGCCGCCGCCTGCGAGGCGGCAAGGCAGATCGGGCTGGCGAAGCCGCCGACGATGGCGCACACGCCCTCGGCCTGCATGCGCTCGACCTCCTGGGTGCCGGCCTCCGGCGTGGAACGGGCGTCGCCGAAGACCATCTCGATCTTGGCCCCGCCCAGCGCCTTGATGCCGCCCGCGGCGTTGATCTCGTTGATCGCCATCTCGGCGCCGAGCCGGCCGAGATCGCCGTCATGGGCGAGCGCGCCGGTCACCGGCTGGAGGATGCCGATCTTCACGGCCGGGGTCTGCGCCCGCAGAATCGACGGGGCGGCCACTGGCACCGTCGCGAAGGCGGCGGCCGCGGCGCCCGCCTTGAGCACCGTGCGGCGGGAGATGCCGGAGAGTGCGGAGTCCTGAACCGAACGTCCCATAACGCTCAACTCCTCTGCTTGATGGCCCGCGAGCCGCGGGTGGGCTTTTCGCCCGCATTGTTCTTGTCGGTTTTGCCCTTGTCGGCCTTGGCCTTATCGGCCTTTTTTACTGGGCACGCGCGGCCGACCCAGGGCCGGGCTCCAGCGCCGTTCCCCGTCATCGCCGATGCGCACCAGATCCATGTGGAAGCTGTAGCGGTCGGGCCGGTACAGAGCGTGCAGATGCTCCACTCCACGGCCGGACGGGTCGTGCACGATGCGGGTCAGCGTCAGCAGCGGCGAGCCGATCTCCAGATCGAGCGCCGCCGCCGGTTCCGGCCCGGCCAGCGTGGCGTTGATCGCCTGGGTCGCCCGCTCGGTCTTCACGCCCGACCGTTCGATCAGCTCCAGCAGCGGGCGCGCCGCCAGTTCCGCCTCCGAATAGGTCAGGCCGAGCCATTCCGGCACATGGGTGGTCAGGTAGGAGAAGGGCTCTCCGTCGATCAGCCGGACGCGCACCGACCGCTGGACCCGCTCGCCCGGCTTCAAGCCCAGGCTTTCGGCGATCGCTTCCGGCGGCGCGACGTACCCGAAGGAGAGCAGCTTCACGTCGGTGCTGCGCCCCATGTCGATCAGGTGCGACAGCACGTTGGAGAGGTCGGCGACGATCGGACGGACACTGCGGCTGTCATGGACGAAGGTGCCGGAGCCGGCCTTGCGCTGCACCAGCCCTTCCTTCTCCAGCAGGTCGAGTGCCCGGCGCACAGTCACCCGCGACACCGCGTGTTCGGCGGCCAGCGCCGGTTCCCCCGGCAGGCGCCCGCCCGGCGGCAGGTCGCCGGCGACGATGCGGTCGCGCAGCAGCAGATAGATCCGGCGCGCCTTCAGCGGTTCGACCGATGACTTCACAGTGCCCCGCCTCCCTCTCGCTGGAAACCGGTGTGCGTCTCTGCATAAGACAGGAACCTGTATGATCGATAATACAGGTTTGGTCAACAGCGATGTTGGGGGTGCGAATGATCCAGGCGCGATCAATCGGGTTCCTGCGGGCACGCGCGCCGGGAGGACACGGCGGGCGAGGGGTGGGCAAGCCGGATGCCCAAAAGAAAAAGGCGCCTCGGAAGGGAGGCGCCTTTTCGTCGTTCTCGTCGTTTGCCGTCAGGGCTGTTCCAGGTTGATCCGGCTTGGCAGCGGATCGAGCTGGTCGCGGTACTTGGCGTCGGGGCGCGCGGCGTAGGGCTTCGAGGTCGGCGACATCAGCGTCTCGAAGCTGAGGGCGCAGATGCGCATACCCGGCCGCAGCGCCAGCGGCAACCGTCCGCAATTGAAGAACTCCAGCGTGATGCGGCCATTCCAGCCCGGATCGATGGTATGCGCGGTGGCGTGCACCATCAGGCCCAGACGGGCGAGGCTGCTGCGGCCGTCCAGACGGCCGGCGATGTCGTTGGGCAGGCCGATGCGCTGCACGGTGATGCCAAGCACCAGTTCGCCCGGATGCAGGAAGAACGGCTCGCCCTCGGAAACCTCGACGCGGTCCATCAGCTTGTCGGGGACCTGGCTGGGATGGCCCTCGGGCGGGGCGAGGTCGACGAAGGCCGCCTTGCCCGGCGGGAAGACCTGGAAGGCGTTCCCAAGCTGGAGGTCGACCGACATGGCGCCGATCTGGCTCTCCGCCGGCAACGGGTCGATCTCGATGCGTCCTTCGGCGAGGTATCGGCGAATATCGACGTCTGACAGCTTCATTCTTTCCGACCCTCCTGTCGAAACCGCAATCGGCGCGGTTCCGGTCGCTTCCCTGGCGCACTCTATAGCCGGATCGACGCCTCTCGACAACACAATCACCAGTCTTTTAGATGGCACCAGCCCCTTAGATGGGGCCGCTTTGCACAAGGGGTGATGGGAATGGCGGTATCTTCGATCGACGCGGCGGCAACGGACCCGTCGGCGACAAACCACGAGGCCGCGTTGCGGCGCCTGTCCGTCATCCTGGGTGATGTCCCGCCCGCGGACGCCCGGCCGGACGCGGTTTGGCTGTTCCGGACCCGCGTCGCCGAACATGGGGAGCGGGTCCGCGCCCTTCGGGACTCCGTGTCGCCGCTGTTCGTCATCAACGACGACCTCGCCGCCTACGCCACCAAGGACGGCCCCCTGCCGGAACTGATTCTCGTCGGCGACAACCCGGGGCGCCGGGAATACGAGCAATCCGTCTATCTGTGCGTCCAGGGGCGCGCCGGGGCCATGGCGCACAGCTTCTTCGACGGCATCTTCGGTGCCGGGTCCTTTCGCGGCAAGGTCATGGTGCTGAACAAAAGCTCCTTTCACACGCCGCGCACGGTGGGGCTGACCGAGGCGATGCGCGGCGATCCGGCGCTCGCCGAGGCCATCCGGCGCGACCAGGAGGAGAACGCCCGCCTGATCGCCGACTCGGTGGCCCTGCTCGGCGTGCCGGTCGTCACCATCGGCATGGAGAGCGGCGGGACGACCTTCCAGAGCTTCCGCAAGACGCTGGAATCCCGCTACCGCGCCCACGGCAACCCTCCGGCGGTCTTCCAGGGGAAGCGCCTCGCCAACCCCTTCCGCAAGGTGCCGCATTTCTCGCTGTCGAAGATCTTCTGCCGCAACGCCGACGCCACCTGGAACGCCGGGCTGGACGGCTTCCTCACGCGCCACGCCGCGGTTCCGGGCCTGCGGACGGAGAACGGCAATGTCTCGTCCAAGCTGCTGCTCGGACTGGGCGATGGCCCGCTGCTCGCCGATTACCTGGACAGGGTGATTCTCGGCAACGGCGGATAAACCGCCGCGGTCAATGACTCAGGGTCTGCCGAGCCTTGCGGCAGGCGTCCTCGCAGGCCCGGCAGGCCTCGGCGCAGATGCGGCAATGCTGGTGCATGCCGGCGTGCCGCTCGCACTCCTCGGCGCACAGGCGGCAGGCGGTGGCGCAGGCGTCGAGCATGGCGCGGATCACCACCTCGTTGGAGCCGCTGCGCCGGGTGGCGACGGAGCCGGTTGCAGTGCAGACGTCGGCGCAATCCATGTTCAGGCGGATGCACTGGACCAGTTCGGCCACCTGATCCTCGCCCAGGCAGGCGTCGGCGCAGGTGGTGCAGGTCTGCGCGCAGTCATAGCAGGCCTCGATGCAGCGGATGAGCGCGTCGTTGGTGTTTCCGCGGACCTGCGGGTGCGTGTTGATCATTTCGCGGGTGTGCATGGGCAGCCTCCAAACGACAGGGGTGAGGGGGTATGGGCATTGACGCCCTCCCCCGCCAACAGCGCCACGCCGCCATGGTTCGGAAAATCTCCGCCCTTTCTCTGGTCCCGCCCGCGCCCCCGGTTTACAAGCGACCGGCACGGCTTGAGAGGAAACACGGGTGTTCAACGAGACGGTCGGTCTGACGGCGCTGATCCTGACCGTCGCCACGCTGTACGCCGCGGTCGGGCAGGCCGGAGCCTCCGGCTATCTGGCGGTCATGGGAATCGTCGGACTCGATCCGGCAACGATGAAGCCGACGGCGCTCGCCCTCAATCTCCTGGTGGCAACCATCGGCACCGTGCGCTTCGTCCGCGCCGGGCTGTTCGACTGGCGCGCGTTCTACCCATTCGGCGTGCTGGGGATGCCCTTCTCGTTCCTCGGCGGGACGCTGCACCTGCCGCCGCATCTCTATTACCCGCTGGTCGGGGCGATCCTTCTCCTGGCGGCTTTGGAACTCGCGCGTTCCACCTGGGCGGCGCGCGGAACGCCCGAACGGGCGGATGCGACCGTGCCGCCCATCCTACCGGCGCTCGCCGCCGGGGCCGCCGTGGGGCTCCTGTCCGGGATGACCGGCACGGGCGGCGGCATTTTCCTGGCGCCGCTGATCCTGCTCATGGGCTGGGTCGAGACGCGCCGCGCCGCCGCCGTGTCGGCCGCCTACAACCTGCTTAACTCGGCGGCGGCGCTGGCCGGGGCCTGGACGACCGCGACGACCCTGCCCGCGGCCCTGCCCTGGTGGCTGGCCGCCGCCGGGGTGGGCGGGGCGGTCGGCGCCTGGCTGGGCAGCCGCCACCTGCCGACCGCGGTGCTGCGCTATCTGCTGGCGACGATCCTCGCTTTGTCCGGCCTCAAGATGCTCACGGCCTGACCCTCGACTCCCCCCACGCCCGCCGCTCCCAGACATGGGCGGGCAGACGGCTCATCAGTCCGATGGGCAGCAAAAACAGGGCGACGTTGGTCCAGCACAAGGCGCGGCGACCTTCTACGCGGCCTTGGGGTGCCTGCGCTGCGGCTCGCTCCATCCAGCCACCGCTCGCTTCGCGATAGTCCGGCATGGCCTCCAGAACGCCGCCGGAGGTGTCGTGGGCCGGGCGGTTGTCGAACATGTCGCGGTCCATCCGGTGGGCCAGCATGCGGTCCGCCAGCGCCGGCGCCACCACATGCGGCAGGGCGGCGGAGCGCCCCGCGGCGCCGACGAACAGCTCCGGCCGGGGATTCTCGGCCAGGCGCAGGATGGCCTCGGCCACCTCCTCCGGTGGGCGCAGCGGCGTCATCGCCTTGACGGCGCGGCCGGTGTAGTTGGCGCCATGCTGCCACAGCGGCGTGTCGATAGGGCCTGGCAGCACGGTGCAGACCTGGATGCCGGGATCCTCCACCAGCTCCTGCCGCAGCGTCTCGGAGAAACCGCGCACCGCGAATTTGCTGGCGGCGTAGGCGGCGGCGTAGCGCTGCCCGACGATCGAGGCCAGCGAAGCGACGTTGATGACCGTACCCTCCCCCCGCTCCAGGAAATGCGGCAGCACGGCGCGGCAGCCGTTGGCGGTGCCGAAGAAGTTGGTGCGCATCACCTCCTCGAACACGTCCTGCGGAGTCTCCTCGAAGCGCCCGAAGGCGATCACGCCCGCGTTGTTCACCCAGACGTCGATCCCGCCGAACACCTCGATGGCGCGCTCGGCCAGCCGGTTCATCTGCTCCTGGTCGCGCACGTCGGTGGGGACGACCATCGCGCGCCCCCCGGCTTCGATGCAGTCCTCCGCGACCTCGTGCAGGGCGGCGTGGCGCCGCGCCGCCAGGACCACCGCGGCGCCATGGCGCGCGAATTCCAGGGCGGTCGCCCGGCCGATCCCGCTGGACGCCCCGGTGATGACCACCACCTTGTCGAAATGCCGACCGGCCATAAGCGTTGCTCCCGCATTGTTCGTTCGAATCCATTTCCCTGGCTAACATCCCAGCCCGGCAAAGGTGCCCTGGGCTTCCGGACCGCCAAACTGTCTGGAACGCCAAATCTATGGGAACGGTGGAGACGGCGGCGCGAACCCGCTACAGTCGCGGCGTCCGGTGCCCATGCAGAAGAAGAGGTTAGTCCGTGGCAGCAAAGGAACTCGACGTTAAGGGGCTGCATTGCCCGCTGCCCATCCTGCGGACGCGCGCCCTGCTGGACAAAATGGCCGAGGGGGAGGAGGTGATCGTCTACGCCACCGACCCGGCGTCGATCATCGATTTCAAGCATTTCTGCAACACGACCGAAAACGTCCTGCTGGCGCACGAGACGCGCGGCGAGGTGTTCGTGTACCACATCCGCCGCGGCGGCGGCGCCGCGTGATTCCCGTCATTGCCCCGGCCGTTATCCATTCCTGAAGGAGCCCGCCCCATGCCGACCCTGCGCCCCGCGGTTCCGCCCCCGCTGCGTCCCGGCGCGGTGGTCCATGGCCCCGGCTCCACCGCCGTGGACGCGATGATCGACCGGTTCGTGATGGAATTGCAGCGGCGCGGCTTCCGCGTCGGCGGCGTGATCCAGCGCAACACCGGTGCCCCCGGCGACTGCGCCGACCTGATGGAGCTGGTGGACGTCGCCACCGGCCAGGCCTACGACATCTCCCAGCATCTGGGCCGCCAGTCGCAGTCCTGCCGCGTCGATCCCCAGGGGGTGGCCGAGGCCAGCCAGGCGCTGCGCCGCGCCATCGCGGAGCGCGCCGATCTCCTTGTGGTCAACAAGTTCGCCGGGCTGGAGGCACACGGTGAAGGGCTGGCGGACGAGCTGCTGGCCGGCATCGCCGAGGGCATTCCGGTGCTGACCAGCGTCGGCAGCCGCTTCCTCAACGAATGGCAGAGCTTCACCGGCGGCTTCACCTCGCTGATCTCGCCGGACGAGGACGCGCTGTGGCGCTGGTGGGGAGCGCACCGGCTTTACGACGACCTGCTGCACGGGGTGGAGGATGCGGAGGTCCGCACCATCACCATCGGCGCCAAATGGATCATGGTGGAGACGGACGGCGCCAGGGGACCCGGCATCGGACTGGCCGCCCGCCCGCAGTCGGCGCCACCGCCCGATCCGGCACGCTGGTCCGGCGTCGGCCTCGCCGGGCTGGCCGCCTACGCCGCCCGCTCCTGGGACCCGCAGGAGGCCGCGGTCGGCATGGCCGCGCTGAACGCCCACTACAACCGTCCGGACCTGACCGGCTCCTCGGCCAACGGCCTGGACCTGTTCGCCGGCATGGAGGGGCGCGTGGTCGTCTTCGGGGCCTTCCCGCAGATTGCCCGGCGCCTGCCCAACGCCCATGTGGTCGAAATGAACCCCAGCGACGGGGAGTATCCGGAGGCCGCCGGAGAATGGCTGCTGCCGGGCGCGGAGGGGGCGGCGATCACCGCCTCCACCCTGACCAACCGCAGCCTGCCCCGCCTGCTGTCGGTGGCCGAGGGAACCCGCGTCGCCCTGGTCGGGCCGGGGACGCCGCTGACTCCGCGGCTGTTCCGCTACGGCATCGCCGCGCTGGCCGGCTTCGTGGTGGAGGACCGCGACGCCGTGGCCGAGGCGATCCTGGCCGGCGGCTCGTCGCAGAGCTTCCACCACCATGGCCGCTTCGTCACGCTGCACAACGAACAGAACTGAGAGGGATTGGAATGGACGAGAAGACCCGCACCGAGTTGGAAGCCGCCGCGTTCCGCGGTCTGGTCGCGCATCTCCAGAAGCGCACCGACGTGCAGAACATCGACCTGATGAATCTGGCCGGCTTCTGCCGCAACTGCCTGTCCAAATGGTACGCGGCCGCGGCCAAGGAGCGGAACGTGCCGCTGACCGACGAGGAGGCCCGCATCGCCGTCTATGGCATGCCCTATTCGGAATGGAAGGCGAAGCACCAGAAGGAAGCCACCCCGGAGCAGCAGAAGACCTTCGAGGACACCAAGCCCCTGCACGCCGAGATCAGCGGCCACGTGCCCAAGAAGTAAGGGCTCTCCCCCTCTCCCGTCCCCCGGGAGAGGGAGCGTCCGGCGCTCAGGCGAACAGGCCGGTGAAGGGCAGGAACTCCACCATGTCCCCCTCGCGGATCGTCGTGGCGTCCGCCGGCATGTCCACCAGCCCATCCGCCTCGACCATCGAGGTCAGGACGCCGGAGCTGTCACTGGGAAACTTGTGGGCGACCGGGCGGCCATCCGCTCCGGTCGCCAGACGGGCGCGCAGAAACTCGCGGCGCCCCGGCTTCTTCTTGAACTCGAAACCGGCGACGACGAGGCAGCGCGGGGTCGGCGCGCTCTCCGCCCCCGACAGGCGCAGCACCAGTGGGCGCCCGACCAGCATGAAGGTCACCATGGCCGACACCGGGTTGCCCGGCAGGCCGAGGAACGGCGTGGCGCCGATGCGGCCGAGCGCCAGCGGCTTGCCCGGCTTCAGCGCGAGCTTCCACAAATCGACAGAGCCAAGCTCGCCGACCACCGCCTTCACATGATCCTCCTCCCCCACCGACGCGCCGCCGGAGGTGACGACAAGATCGGCGGTCGCCGCGGCGTCGGCGAGGGCGGCGCGGGTCACGTCCGGCTTGTCGGGCAGGATGCCGAGGTCGCGCACATCCGCCCCCAGCGCGTCGAGCTGGGCGGCCAGCGTGTAGCGGTTGGCATCGTAGATCGTGCCCTCCGGCTTGTCCGTCCCCGGCTCGCGCAGTTCGTCGCCGGTTGAGAACAGGACGACGCGCAGACGCTTGCGCACCGACAGGCTCGACCGCCCGACCGCGGCGGCCAAGCCGACCTCCTGGGCGCGCAGCCGCAGGCCGGGAGTCAGCACGACCGACCCAGCCGTCATATCCTCACCGGCGTCGCGGATGTTGGCGCCGCGCTTGAGGGTGGCGGGCACCAGCACCGCACCGTCCTCGGCCCGGCAGTCCTCCTGCATGGCCACGGTGTCCACCCCCGCCGGAATCGGCGCGCCGGTGAAGATGCGTACCGCCTCACCCGGCCCGACCGTACCGGGGAAGACGGAGCCCGCGGGCACGCGCCCCACCACGGCCAGCCGCCGGAAATCGTCCTCCGCGGCAGCGTCCGCCGTGCCGAATCCCCAGCCGTCCATCGCCGAGACGGCGACCGGCGGCACGTTCACCGTCGCCGTCACCGGTTCCGCCAGGATGCGGCCGAGCGCGGCGCGTAACGGCACCTCCTCGGGCTCCGTCACCGCGCCGTAGGTCCGTTGCACGCGGGCCAGCGCCTCGTCCAGCGGGATGGGGGCGGCGGGGCCGGGGCCGGCGAAGCAGTCCATGCGACAATCCTTCTCCCTTCGGGGCCGCCCTTGCGGGGCGGCACCGCGTCATATCATCCCGGATAGTCCGGTGCGCGGTTCTCATGCACCTTGATCATCGTCAAGACGCAGCGCGGCGCAAGCGTCCGTTCGTGGACGCACCATCGCGGTTTAGTATCACCACAGGGAATTCGCGGCATGATTGTTGGCTGCACGAATTAAATTTTCGCAGCGCTGCGTTTTGCGTCTTGCGTATTTAGATCGATCCAAATAGGCTCCACCCAACATCCGGCGCCGGAGGCATCGCCACGGCCCGCCGGACGACGAGAGGCCGACAACGAGAATCCCGCACAAGGGACCGCTCACCGAACGCGCGCAGCGCCCTGGTCCGGATGCGACCGGTCCGGATGCGGAGGAAAAGCCCGTGAACTACACCTTCGATTTCAAGGCGGTCATCGATTCCTGGGACTATCTGCTCCAGGGCGCCTGGCTGACTGTGCAGCTGTCGATCGGCGCCATGGTTCTCGGCCTGATCGTCGCCATCCTCTGCGCGCTCGGCAAGACGTCCGGGCCGAAACCGGTCCGCTGGATCATCAACGCCTACATTGAAGTGGTGCGCAACACGCCCTTCCTGGTGCAGATCTTCCTGATCTTCTTCGGCCTGCCGACCATGGGCATCCGCCTGTCGCCCGACCTCGCCGCGCTGATCGCCATGGTGGTCAATGTCGGCGCCTACGCGACGGAGATCATCCGGGCCGGCATCGAATCGATCCAAAAGGGCCAGATCGAAGCCGGGCTGGCGCTGGGGCTGAGACCCTTGCAGGTCTTCCGCTACATCGTCATCAAGCCGGCGCTGCGCACCGTCTACCCCGCGCTGACCAGCCAGTTCATCCTGCTGATGCTCAGCTCCAGCGTGGTTTCGGCGATCTCGGCGGACGAACTGACCTCGGTCGCCAACAACATCCAGTCGCAGACCTTCCGCAGCTTCGAAATCTACATCGTGGTCACCGGCATCTATCTGGTGCTGGCGATGATGTTCTCCGCGCTGTTCGCCGGCATCTACAAGCTGGCCTTCGCCTACGACACCGACCGGCGCTGAGGGAGGGCCGAACCATGATCCGCGCCTTCAGTTACAACGAGTTCCTCTTCCTCCTCAGCGCCGTGCAATGGACGCTGGCGCTGTCGGCTATCGCCTTCGTCGGCGGGGCCACGGTCGGGCTGGTCATCGCGCTGGCCCGCACCTCGGACATCAAGGCGGTGCGGCTGGCCGCCACCGGCTACATCCAGCTGTTCCAGGGCACGCCGCTGCTGATGCAGCTCTTCCTGGTCTTCTTCGGCGCCACGGTGATGGGGCTCGACCTTAACCCCTGGGCCGCCGCCGCGCTGGGCCTGACGCTGAACGCCAGCGCCTTCCTCGGCGAGATCTGGCGGGGCTGCATCCAGGCGGTGCCGCGCGGCCAGTGGGAGGCCGCCTCGGCGCTCGGCCTGCGCTATCCGGGGCTGATGCGCTACGTGATCCTGCCGCAGGCGGTGAAGGTCGCGGTGCCGCCGACCGTGGGCTTCCTGGTGCAGCTCATCAAGAGCACGTCGCTGGCCGCCATCATCGGCTTCACCGAGCTGACCCGCGCCGGGCAGATCGTCAACAACGCCACCTTCCAGCCCTTCCTGGTGTTCGGGATCGTGGCGGTGCTCTACTTCCTGATGTGCTGGCCGCTGTCGCTGCTCAGCGCCCGTCTGGAGCGGCGCTACGCCCTCGCCACCCGCTGATACTCCCCTTTCATAAGAACCGTGAGGAAACCCCAAATGAGCCTGTCGATCACCCGCCGCCTCGCCGTCGCCGGCGCCATGATGGCCGCCGTCGTCGCCCTCGCCGCTCCGGCCACCGCCCAGACCGTCGACGAGATCAAGTCGAAGGGCAAGCTGACCATCGGCATGCTGGTGGACTTCCCGCCCTTCGGCATCACCACCGCCGACGGCAAGCCGGACGGCTACGACGCCGACGTCGCCAAGCTGCTGGGCAAGCACATGGGCGTCCCGGTGGAGATCGTTCCGGTCACCGGCCCGAACCGCATCCCCTACCTGCTGACCAACAAGGTCGACCTGCTGGTCGCCTCGCTGGGCATCACCCCGGCCCGCGCCGAGCAGGTGCAGTTCTCCGAGCCCTACGCCGCCATCGAGATCGGTCTGGTCGCCCCGGCCAACACCAAGATCAAGGAGGCCGCGGAGCTGTCCGGCAAGCGCGTCGGCGTCGCCCGCGCCAGCACCCAGGACAACGCCCTGACCGCCGTTGCTCCGAAGGACGCGCGCATCATGCGCTTCGACGACGACGCCAGCGCCGTGCAGGCCATGCTGTCCGGTCAGGTGGACGCGCTGGGCCTCAGCAATGTGGTCACCAAGGAGATCAAGAAGCTGGCCCCGCAGGCCAACTACGAGATGAAGTTCGTGCTGAACCGCCAAGTCCAGGGCATCGCCATGCGCAAGGGCCAGGACGCCCTGCTGAAATGGGTCAACGAGTTCATCGAGACCGCGAAGTCGAACGGCGAGCTGAACGAGGTCCACAAGAAGTGGCTGGGCACCGACCTGCCCCCGCTGACCAAGTCGTAACGTCCCACATCCCCTCTCCCCTCTCCCCGGAGGGGAGAGGGTTTGGAAAAAGGAGAAGTCCCTCATGGCCTCGGCTTACGATACCACGGACGTCCCCGCGCCGCGGCCGGTCAGCGGCGAGGTCGTCATCCGGATGGCCGGCGTCCAGAAATGGTACGACAGCTTCCATGTGCTGAAGGATATCGAGCTGGAAGTCCGCAAGGGCGAGCGGATCGTCATCTGCGGCCCCTCGGGTTCCGGCAAGTCTACGCTGATCCGCTGCATCAACCAGCTTGAGAAGCATCAGAAGGGCACCATCACCGTCAACGGCGTCACGATCGACGCCCACCACCGCCACCTCGATCAGGTGCGGCGCGACGTCGGCATGGTGTTCCAGCAGTTCAACCTGTTCCCGCACCTGACCGTGGTCGAGAACTGCATGCTGGCGCCCATGAGGGTGCGCGGCACCTCCAAGCAGGAGGCGCGCGACATCGCCATGAAGTATTTGGCCCGCGTGCGCATCCCGGAGCAGGCGGACAAGTATCCGGGCCAGCTCTCCGGCGGGCAACAGCAGCGCGTCGCCATCGCGCGGTCGCTGTGCATGAACCCCAAGGTCATGCTGTTCGACGAGCCTACCTCCGCGCTCGACCCCGAGATGGTCAAGGAGGTCCTCGACACCATGATCGGGCTGGCCGAGGACGGCATGACCATGCTCTGTGTGACGCACGAGATGGGCTTCGCCAAATCGGTCGCCGACCGCGTCATCTTCATGGACCGCGGCGAGATCGTCGAGCAGGCCACTCCGGCCGAGTTCTTCACGAATCCGAAGTCCGAGCGGACCCGCAACTTCCTTGGCCAGATCCTCACCCACTGAGCCCACTCCACGAAGGACGCTTTTGATGAAGCCGGAGATCCTCCTCGTCGAATCCATGATGCCGGACATCGAGGCGGCGCTGGACGCGGGCTACACCGTCCACCGCCTCGCCGGGGCGCCCGACCGTGACCGGCTGGTCGCGGAGGTGGGGCCGCGCGTCCGCGCCGTCGTCACCGGCGGCGGCACGGGCGTCAGCAACACGATCATGGACGCCTGCCCCAGCCTGGGGATCGTCGCGATCAACGGCGTCGGCACCGACGCGGTGGACCTGAAGCACGCGGCCGGCCGCGGCGTCCGCGTCACAAACACGCCCGACGTGCTGACCGACGACGTGGCCGATCTCGCCATCGGGCTGATGATCGCCGGGTCGCGCCGCATGATGGTCGGCGACCGCTTCGTGCGCGCCGGGCGCTGGCCGGGCGGCGGCCTGCCGCTGGCCCGCAAGGTGACCGGCAAGCGGCTGGGCATCCTGGGGCTGGGCCGCATCGGCATGGCCATCGCCCAGCGCGCCGCTGGATTCGGCATGGACATCGCCTACACCAACCGCAAGCCGCGCAGCGACGTGTCCTACCGCTTCGTCGCCTCCCCGGTCGATCTGGCGCGGGAGAGCGACATCCTGATCGTCGCCGCCTCGGCCGGGCCGGACGCCCGCAACATGGTCAACCGTGCGGTGATCGAGGCGCTGGGACCGGACGGGCTGCTGGTCAACGTCGCCCGCGGCGCCGTGGTGGACGAGCCGGAGCTGGTCGCCGCGCTGACCGACGGTCGCCTCGGCGGGGCCGCGCTGGACGTCTTCGCCAACGAGCCGCACGCGCCCGAAGCCCTGTTCGGTCTGGACAATGTGGTCCTTCAGCCGCATCAGGCGAGCGCCACGGTGGAGACGCGGATGGCCATGGGCAATCTGGTGCTGACGAACCTGTCCGCCTTCTTCGCCGGTCAGCCGCTGCCGACCGCCGTCGTCTGAATGGCGGCGTGAATGACCATCCTCGACGAGCGCGGCGGACCGGCCCGCATCACCCTCACGGAGGTGGCACACCACGCCGGGGTGTCGCGGTCCACCGTCTCGCTCGTCCTGCGCGGCAGCCCGCTGGTCGCCGCCGAGACGCGGGAGCGCGTGCAGGCCGCCATCGCGGCGTTGGGCTACGTCTACAACCGCGGCGCCGCGACCTTGCGCGCCGCCCGCACCGACACCGTCGGGCTGCTCGTCTGCGAAATCAACAACTCCTTCTACGGCGAGCTGACCGCCGGGGTGGATGACGTCCTGGGTGAGCAAGGGGTCGTCGCCTTCCTCGCCAACACCGCCGAATCGGGGGAGCGGCAGGACCGCTACCTCCAGCGCATGCGCGAGCAGAACGTGGACGGGGTGATCCTCTGCCCCGCCGCCGGCACCGCGCCGGCCCTGTTGGACCGGCTGCGCCAGTGGCAGCTTCCCGTCGTCCAGGCGCTGCGCTTCCTCTCAGCCCGCGAAGGCGATTACGCCGGAGTGGATTACGAGTTCGGCATGGAGATGATGACCGAGCATCTGCTGCGGAACGGCCATCGCCGCATCGCCTTCGTCGGCGGCAACCTGTCCCACTCCGCCTTCGCCGGGCGCCGTGTCGGCTTCGCCGCGGCACTGCGCCGCCACGGCCTGACCCCGGACCTTGTCGTGCGCTGCCCGGCCACCCGCCGCGGCGGGCTGGACGCGGTGGGGCCGCTGATGGACCTTGCCGACCCGCCCACCGCGATGCTTTGTTACAACGATCTGGTTGCGTTCGGCGCGATGCTGGGGCTGGAGGCCCGCGGTCTGCGGGCGGGACGGGACGTCGCGGTGACTGGTTTCGACGACCTGACCGAAGCGGCGATAAGCCGCCCCGCCCTGACCACCGTCGCGACCTCCGCCCGCCAGATCGGGCAGGAAGCCGCCCGCCTGCTGCTGCGACGCATCGCCGACCCGCAGGGCGCGCCGGAGCGCGTGATCCTGCCCGCCCGGCTGGTCATCCGCGAGTCCTGCGGCGCCATGAGAGTCCAACCCGATAAGCACCAATAACCGAAGAAAAGCGAAGGCCCGAAGATAATGAACGACTCCGCATTCAGCGATTCCGTTGACGCCCTGATCCAGGCGCGGAAAAGCCGCGACTGGCTGTCCGCCCTGCCGACCCGCCCCACCAGCGAGGCCGAGGCCTACGCCATCCAGGACGCCGTGGCCCGCCGCCTCGGCCCGGTGGTCGCCTGGAAGGTCGGCGCCCGCACCCCGGACACGGAGCCGTTCCGCGCCCCCATCCACGCCGACACGCTGTTCTTCGACACCACGACGCTTCCCGCCGCGGACTATCAGGTCATCGGCATGGAGGCGGAGATCGCCTACAAATTCGCCAAGGACCTGCCGCCCCGCACCGAGCCCTACAGCCGCGAAGAGGTCCTTGACGCTGTCGAGTCGGTCCATCCCGCCTTCGAGATCGTCGACACGCGCTTCGCCGGTTTCGGCTCGCAGGACTGGTTCAGCCACATGGCCGACCAGTTCAACCATGGCGCCCTGGTCGTCGGCCCGGCCATCGCCGACTGGCGCTCGCTGGAGCCGCTGAAGGAGCGGGTGGCCCTGGTCGTCGATGACGAGACGAAGGCCGATACGGTCGCCGGCAACTCGGCGGGCGAGCCGGTGCGGCTTCTGGTGTGGATGGCCAACACCGGCGCGGTAAGCCTGGGCGGCCTGAAGGCCGGCGACGTGGTGACCACCGGATCGCACGTCGGCACCGTCATGGTCCCGGCGGGCAGCACGTCGGTGGCCGTGTACGGGACGATGGGCACCTATGAGCTGACCGTGAAGTGATCGGCCTCCCCTCGCCCTTCGGGGCGAGGGGATTGCCCCTCACCCGAACACCGACGCCCCGGCCTCCGCGCTGCCGACCGCCCGGCGGAACACACCGAACAGCTCCCGCCCGCAGCCGACACCGGCATCCGCCGGCGCGTCCGCCAACGGGCGCGCGGTCCAATCCGCGTCGTCCACTAGCACCTCCAGCGTGCCGCGCTCGGTGTCCAGCCGCAGCATGTCGCCATCCCGCACCCGCCCCAGCGGACCGCCAGCCGCGGCCTCCGGCGTGACGTGGATCGCCGCTGGGACCTTGCCCGACGCCCCCGACATCCGGCCGTCCGTCACCAGAGCAACCCGGTAGCCGAGATCCTGAAGCACACCCAGCGGCGGCGTCAGCTTGTGCAGCTCCGGCATGCCGTTGGCCTTCGGTCCCTGGAAGCGCACCACCACGACCACGTCGCGGTGCAACTCGCCGCGGCGGAACGCCGCCTGCACCGATTCCTGGTCGGTGAAGACGCGGGCCGGCGCCTCGATCACACGATGGTCCGGCTTCACGGCGGAGACCTTCACCACCGCGCGGCCCAGAGGCCCGCTCAGCACGCGCAAGCCCCCCTCGGCCGCCATGGGCGATGCGACCGGCGCCAGCACGGCGGGATCGGCGCTCTCCCGGACCGCCGCGCCGCGCACCAGCTCACCCCCCTCCAGCCGCAGCGGGCGGCGGTAGGCGGCGATGCTGTCGTCCTCCCACACCGTGGCGGCGTCGCCGTGCAGCAGCCCGGCGTCGGCCAGTTCCCCGATCAGGAAGGCCATGCCGCCCGCCGCTTCGAAGTGGTTCACGTCGGCGCTGCCGTTCGGGTAGACGCGGGCGAGCAGCGGCACCACCGCCGACAGCTCGGCGAAGTCCTCCCAGGTCAGGGCGATCCCCGCCGCCGCCGCGATGGCCGGCAGATGCAGCGTGTGGTTGGTCGAGCCGCCGGTCGCCAGCAGCCCGACCACCGCGTTGACGACGGCGCGCTCGTCGACGATCTCGCCGATGGGCGTGCGCAGGGCGATCACCCGCCGCGCCGCCGCGTCGGTCAGCGCGTCGCGCAGCGCCGTGCCGGGGTTGGCGAAGCTCGATCCCGGAAGATGCAGCCCCATCATCTCGACCAGCATCTGGTTCGAGTTGGCGGTGCCGTAGAAGGTGCAGGTGCCCGGCGCGTGGTAGGACGCGGCCTCCGCCTCCAGCAGCGCCTCCTTGTCCAGCTTGCCCTCCGCGTATTGCTGGCGGATGCGCCCCTTCTCCTTGTTGGGCAGGCCGGAGGGCATCGGCCCGGCGGGCACGAAGACGGTGGGCAGATGGCCGAACGCCAGCGCGCCGATCAGCAGTCCCGGAACGATCTTGTCGCAGACGCCGAGGCACAGCACCCCGTCGAAGGTGCCGTGCGACAGGGCGACCGCCGTCCCCATGGCGATCACCTCGCGGGAGAACAGCGACAGCTCCATCCCCGGCTCGCCCTGGGTGATACCGTCGCACATGGCCGGGACGCCGCCCGCCACCTGCGCCACGCCGCCCGCCGCACGCACCGCCGCCTTGAGCCGCTCCGGATAGTCGCCGTAGGGTTGATGGGCGGACAGCATGTCGTTGTAAGAGGTGACGATGCCGATGGCCGGCATGGAGCCGCCGCGCAGCGCCGCCTTGTCCTCCGCCGCGGTGCAGCCGGCGAAGCCGTGCGCCCGGTTGGCGCAGCCCAGCGCCAGACGGCGCGGCCCCTGCGCCACGGCGGCGCGCAGACGCTCCAGATAGGTGGCACGGGTGGCGCGGCTGCGCTCCCGGATGCGGCGGGTGACGGCGTCGAGGACGGGATGAAGACTCATGGCGCGGTCCTTCCAGACGGCGGATTGTTCAGGCGGCGAGAGCGATCCGGGAGGAGACGCGGGCGGCGATCTCGGCCGGGCTGGCGTCGATGTCGCAGACGATGCCGAGTTCTCCGGCCTCCAGCGGCTCCAGAGCGGCGAACTGGCTGTCGAGCAGGGTGGTCGGCATGAAATGACCGGCGCGCAGCGCCATGCGGGCGTGGATGGTGTCCCGGCTGCCGTCGAGATGAACGAACAGAACGCGCGTCCCGCCGGCGCTCAGCCGGTCGCGGTAGCGCCGCTTCAGCGCGGAGCAGGACACCACGATCGGCGCCTTCGCCTCCCGCGCCAGCGCGATGTGGGCGGCGATGGTGTCCAGCCAGCCCCAGCGGTCCTCGTCCTGAAGCGGGATGCCGGCGGACATCTTCGCGATGTTCTCCGGCGGGTGGAAGCCGTCGCCCTCCAGGAACTGCCAGCCGAGCCGCCGGGCCAGTTCCTCTCCTACCGAGGTCTTGCCGCAGCCCGCCACGCCCATCACCACGATCGCGTCCACGGCCCCGCTTATGTTAGCGGTAACATCGGGAGACGGAAGAGCGCTCATGCCGGTCGGTCCTCGAAACAAAATGGCTGGGGAGAGATGCGCATGTTACCGCTAACAAACGAGGCTTGTAAAGCCCATTCCAGCGCGGGATAATGGCCGCCGGACAACTGGAACGCTGATGACCGCCACCCCCCGCAAACCCCGATCCTCGCGCAGCGGGCGCGCCACCATGGCCGACGTCGCCGCCGCCGCCGGGGTCAGCGCCATGACCGTGTCCCGCGCCCTGCGCCGGCCCGACACGGTCAGCGAGGAGGTGCGCGCACGCGTCGAGGAGGCGAGCCGCCGCCTGGGCTTCGTGCCCAGCCGCGTGGCATCGGCACTGGCCTCGGCGCGGACGATGACGGTGGCGGTGCTGATCCCCTCGCTGACCAACGCCGTCTTCATCGACCTGCTGGCCGGCGTACAGGAGACGCTGAGCCCGCAAGGCTACCAGCCGCTTGTCGGCATCACCGGCTACGGCCCGGAGGCGGAGGAGCGCGTCCTGCGCACGCAGCTCGCCCACGATCCGGACGGGGTGATCCTGAGCGGGCTCGACCACACGCCAGGCACCTGGGATTTGCTGCGCGGCCTCACGATCCCGGTCGTCCACACCATGGATCTGATGGCCGAAGGTGGGCACGGCGACTGTCCGGTGCAGACGGTCGGCTTCTCGCAGTTCGACGCCGGCTACGCCGTCGGCGCGCATCTGGCCGCGCGGGGGCGGCAGCGGATCGGGTTGATCGCCGGGCAGCTCGACCCGCGGACGCGCCTGCGCTGCGACGGCTGGCGGCAGGCGCTGCGCGACGCCGGACGGCACGACCCCGCCTTGGAACTGATGGTGCCGGACGCCACCTCGGTCGCGCTGGGCGCGGAGTTGCTGGAACGCGCGCTGGCCACCCACCCCGACACCGACGCGCTGTTCCTGTGCAACGACGATCTGGCGCAGGGCGCGCTGTTCCAATGCGCGCGGCTCGGCGTCCCGGTGCCGGAGCGGCTGGCCGTCGCCGGCTTCAACGATCTGGCGGGAGCGGCCTGGACCGTCCCGCCGCTGACCACCGTCGCCACCCCCCGCCGCGCCATCGGCGTGGAGGCGGCCCGCCTGCTGATCGCGGGCATGGCGGACCGGGCGCCGAAAAGCCGGGAAAATCCGCGCCGCGTGGATCTGGGCTTTCGCCTGATGGTGCGCGAGACCACTTGAGAGACCGCAGCCGACCCCCGCGCCGCGGGGTTTCATCAAAGAGAATGTACGGGAGTTCGTCGTAATGGTGCAGGGCAACTCGACCAGGACCGGGGCGGAAACCACCGCCGTCGGCTCGGCCGACATCGCCGTCCTCGGCCTGGGCGTGATGGGGCGCAACCTCGCCGCCAATCTGGCCGACCACGGGGCCGTGGTGGCGGGCTACGACCTGGACGAGGGGCGCCGCGGCGCCTTCGCCGCCCAGGTGGGCAACGCCATCCCCTGCGCGTCGGTGGAGGAACTGCTGGGCGCGCTCAAAGCGCCGCGGACGATCCTGATGATGGTGCCCGCCGGCGCCCCGGTGGACGAGCTGACGGCCGCCCTGCTGCCCCGCCTGTCGCCGGGCGACGTGCTGATCGATGGCGGCAATTCCCACTTCCGCGACACCAACCGCCGCGCGGCGCTCGCCGCCGCGGCGGGCGTGCGCTTCGTCGGGCTGGGCGTGTCGGGTGGCGAGGAGGGGGCGCGGCGCGGTCCCGCCCTGATGGCCGGCGGCGACGCCGAGGCGCTGGCCCCCGTCGCCCCGCTGCTGGCCGCCATCGCGGCCCGCGCCCCGGACGGCGAGTCCTGCTTCGCCCGCGTCGGGCCGGAGGGGGCGGGCCATTTCGTCAAGATGATCCACAACGGCATCGAATACGCCGACATGCAGCTCATCGCCGAGGCGTATCATCTTCTGCGCGAGATCGGCGGCTGCTCCTACGAGCGTCTGGCGGATATCTTCGCGGAGTGGAACGGCGGGGAGCTGGCCTCCTACCTGATGGAGATCACCACCGACATTCTGCGCACCAAGGACGGCGAGACCGGCGCCCCGATCCTGGAGGTCATCCGCGACGCCGCCGGCCAGAAGGGCACCGGCCATTGGGCGGCCACCACCGCGCTGGAGCTGGGCATGCCCGCCCCGACCATCGCCGAGGCGGTGCACGCCCGCTGCCTGTCCGCCCTGAAGGACGAGCGCGTGCGCGCCGCCGAGGCGCTGGCCATCCCGCACGCTCCCTCCACGGAGGATCTGGTCGCGTCGGTCGGCGACGCCCTGCTCAGCGGGCGGATCGCGGTCTACGCCCAGGGCTTCGCGGTGATCGCGGCGGGCAGCCGTCAGTTCGGCTGGGACGTCGATCTGGCGGCGGTGGCGCGCATCTGGCGCGGCGGCTGCATCATCCGCGCCCGCCTGCTCGACCGCATCCTGACCGCGCTGAACCGTGCGCCGGAACTGCCGAACCTGATGCTGGACCCCGACATCGCCGGCCTGATGACCCGCAGCGACGCCGGCTTCCGCCGCGTGGTGGCCGCCGCGACGCTGGCCGCGGTGCCGGTTCCGGCGATGGCCTCGGCGCTGTCCTACTGGGACGGCTACCGCAGCGGCCGGCTGTGGGCCAACATGATCCAGGCCCAGCGCGACTATTTCGGCGCCCACGGCTATGAGCGCACCGACCGTCCGGGCATGGTCCACACAGAGTGGAAGGGGGCCTGACGCCGCGGCACGGACCCCCACCCCGGCCCTCCCCCGCTGGGCGGGGGAGGGAGTCTAGTCCCCTCCCCTGCGCAGCGGGGGAGGGTCAGGGAGGGGGCCCCTTATGCGACCATTCACCCCTTCGGAAACACCGGCGCCCGCTTCTCGAAGAAGGCCGTCACGCCCTCCCCGGCCTCGTCGTTGAACAGCGACTCCACGAAGGCATCGCGTTCGCGGTCGAGCTGTTCCGCCAGCCCGCCGTAAGCCACCTCCAGCAGCCCCTTGGCGCGGCCCAGCGCCGCCGTCGGGCCGTCGGCCAGCCGCTCCGCCCAGGCGGTCGCATCGGCCAGCGCGCCGCCGGGGGCGGTCAGCCGGTTGATCATGCCGAGCTGCGCCAGACGCGGCGCCGCCACGCGTCCGCCCTCGAACAGGATCTCGGCGGCGAGCTGCGGCGGCAGCGCGCGGGCCAGCGACGCCGTGCCGCCGCCGTCCGACGTCAGCGCGACCTTGATGTAGGACAGGGTGAAGACCGCGTCCTCCGCCGCGACGATCAGGTCGCAGGCCAGCGCCAGCGGGAAGCCCGCCCCGCCCGCCGGCCCCTCGACCGCGGCGATCACCGGCTTGGGGCAGGCGCGCAGGCTGCGGATCATGGCGTGGAAGCTCTCCACCCCCGCCCGCACCGACTCGCGGTCGCCGCCGCGCGCCTCCTTCAGCCATTTCAGATTGCCGCCGGAGCAGAAGGCCCCCTCGGCGCCGGTCAGCACCACCGCCCCGACGCTCGCGTCCGCCGCCGCCGCGTCGAAGGCCGCGCGGGCCGCCTCCATCAGCGCCGGGCCGATCGAGTTGCGGGTGGCCGGGTCGTTGATGGTCAGGCGCAGGACACGGCCGTCCTGCGCGATGTCCAAGCCAGTCTTCTTATCGTTCGTGTTGGTCATCGGGGCGTTCCCTCCGGATTTTCGCTTCCGGGGGCATATTTGAACATTCCCTCGGCGGACGCCAGAAGCGCGCCGTCGTTCTTGCGCCGCACCTCGCCCCGGCAGCCGACGATCTTGCGTCCGCCGCCCAGCAGCGTACCGCGGGCCACCACCGTGCCCTCTGCCACGGCACCCAGGAAGCTGGACGACAGCGACAGCGTGACCACCCGGCGGGAATGGCCGGGCACCGCGCAGTGGGTCGCCGCGAATCCCATGACGGTATCGAGCAGGGTCATCAGCGCACCGCCATGGAGGACGCCGCCCCGGTTGCGGTGCTGCGGAGCGATGGTCAACTCCACCTCCGCCACGCCTTCCTCCCAGCGCACCAGCGTGTAGCCGAGCAGGTTCTGAAAGCCGGAGGCCGGTTCCCCCTTCATCAAGTCGTCCATAAAAGCGCTCTCCAACCCGTCTTCTTGGTTCTGAGGCGCCAGTGTCGCACAAAATCGCCGCAAGAACGGGCGTGTCAGTGCCGCCGCGCCGCCTTCAGAAAGCGCTCGCGGTCGCTGGAGCCGACGCGCATGTCGAACACGTCGCCCTCCCGCTCCATGGTCAGCGGCACGTCCACCCCCGCCGGGCCGAGATTCCACAGGGCGCGGTAGAAGTCGGCCAGAGAGCCCACCGGCTGCCCGGCCACCGCGCGCACCACGTCGCCGGCCCGCAGCTCCGCCCGCTGCGCCGGCCCGTCGCCGGCCAGCCCGACCAGCACCACCCGCTCCCGCTCGTCCTGCGTGGCGTAGAGGCCGAGCCAAGGGCGCGGCGGGCCGGCAACCTTTCCGCGGGTCATCAGGTCGTCCAGGATCGGCTTCAGCAGGTCGATCGGCACGTTCATGTTCAGCGGCAGGACGCGCTCCTCCGGCGCCCGGTACTGGAGCTGGAGTGAACCGATGCCCAGCAGCTCGCCCCCCGCGCCCAGCATCGCCGTGCCGCCCCAGTTCGGATGCGCCGGCAGGGTGAACAGAGCGTCGTCGATCATGTATTCCCAGTAACCGGCGAACTCCTGCCGGGCGACCACCCGCGCGGTGATGGATCGTTCGCGCCCGCCGGCCCCGGCCACCACCACCGGGTCGCCCAACTGCACATGGCGCGACGAGCCGAGCATCAGCGCCGGCACGCCCAGCGGCGACAGCGCCTGCACCAGCCCGAATCCGCTGGTGTGGTCGTAGGCGACGACATGCGCCTGCACCGCCCGTCCATCGTTGGTGGTCAGCCAGACATCCTCAGCCTCCGCGATCAGATAGCCGATGGTCAGGACCAGCCCATCCTCGCGGATGACGGCGCCCTGCCCGGCGCGCTCCGTGCCCAGCACGCCGGCGGTGTAGGCATCTTCGGGAACGCTGGCCCGCAGCCCGACCACGGCGGACAGCGCCCGGTCCAGATCATAGGCCAGATCATCCGGGTCGGGCTGGAATTGCGGCGGAATCCGCCAATCGTCGGACGGGTTCATCGGCGGCTCCTTTGCGCAGGGGGCGGTATGATCCTCTCCCCTTTCGGCGTGATTCTCTATGACGTTATCTGGGCTCCATGGCCTTATTTGGGAAGTCGAACGCACCTGCTAAGCCCGGCGTTCCTACCCCCCTCCTCCGCGCGTGAAACCAGCGAGCCGCAGCGATGTTGTCCGGGATCGCTTCACCAAGGCGACAACCGAGGGAGGACATGATGGGCCTGTTCGATTTCTTCCGCCGCGACCATGGCGAAAAGGTCGGTGCCGCGGACACCCCGACCGCCGACGAGCTGAAATCCCACCTGACGCAGGTCGGCCTGCCGACCAACGGGCTGGACATCCAGGTCGCCGACGACACGGTGACCGTGCGCGGCAGCGCCGCCTCTCAGGAGGAGAAGGAGAAGATCGCGGTAGCGCTCGGCAACGTGAAGGGCGTGTCGCGGGTGGACGACCAGACCGCCGTCATCGCCAAGGACCAAGGCGCGGGCGGCCCGGACCAGCCGACCGTGCCGCCGACCGAGCAACCGGCCAGCCAGACCCGGTTCCACACGGTGGAGAAGGGCGACACCCTGTCCGCCATCGCCAAGAAGGTCTACGGCGACCCCAACCGCTACAATGCCATCTTCGAGGCGAACAAGCCGATGCTGAAGGACCCGAACAAAATCTATCCCGGTCAGGTCCTGCGCATCCCGCCACAGTGACGCGGTACCGTCCCGCGGCGAGGGGAAGCGACCCCGCCGCGGGATCGGTCCGCAAAGGTGCAGATCGCGCCGGAGTCTCCCGTCATTCCGACCGATCTCGAATTGCTCCGCCCAAGCCGCTTCGGCAGGCTTCCCGCCACTAACCGGCAGGGAGGAGCAGGCTATGAAGATCATCGGATACCCGGACGAACTCATTCCGCGCGTGGCGACGGCCAGCCTGGGGACGTACCGGACCCGGCAGGAATGCGCGGATCTGCTGGCCGGGATGGCTGACGCGGAGAAGGCGTTCAACTCGATCACGTGGCACAAGGTGATGCTGCTCGCCCTCACCAAGCCTGAGCCGTTGGA
This sequence comes from Azospirillum brasilense, assembly GCF_022023855.1. Classification (NCBI taxonomy): domain Bacteria; kingdom Pseudomonadati; phylum Pseudomonadota; class Alphaproteobacteria; order Rhodospirillales; family Azospirillaceae; genus Azospirillum; species Azospirillum brasilense. Next base: position 370,092 of record NZ_CP059450.1, on the reverse strand, counting down.
CGAGGACACCATCCACGTCTATGAAAGCGAGGTGGACAACGCCATCGCCCGCGTGTTCCGCAAGATGAAGATGCTCAACACGCTGGCAGCCGCAGCCTCCAAGGATCTCGGCGCCCTGGCGAAGGCGAACCCGAAGGACGCGGTGGCGAAAAGGGCCCTGGCCGCTACCAAGGCGGTGCCGGGCGTCACGGCAAAGCTGGTGAAGTCCCTCGAGGACGCCATCGACAAGGACCACAAGGACATCAAGACCCGCTTGGCCAAGGACGAGGCGGCCCATGAAAAGCAGCGCAAGGCCGCTGCAAAGGCGGCGCAGCAAACCAATGGCGGCCAATTCGTGAACCCCTTCGAAGGCAAGGACATCGACGACATCCTGAAAAGCAGCAAGCTGACGCTTCTGCTGCACGCCTACGCCAAAACGGAGCAAACCGACGAGAACGTCGAGTTCCTGTCGATCACGCGCAAGGGCGTCGACCAGCGGGGCGCGCTGAAGCTCTACAACCTGTTCATCGACCCGAACGGCGCGAAAAGCCTGAACATCACGGGCCAGCAGCGCACCGATTTCTCCAATGGGATCGGCAACGGTGCCTATGTGGGCGTCCTGAAGGACATCCAGACCCATATTCGGATCGTCGTCAGTGGGAACACTCTGACGCGGGCGCAGGCCCTCGATGAGCCGGCCCTGCGCAAGCTCGGCTACAAGTGATGCCAACCGGCGCTGCCCTTCAGGCGACCTTCCTTCGAGGAACCTCCTTCAGGCAGCGCCGGGCCTCCAGCGGGTCAGCCGCGCCGCCAGCCGATCGAAGCCGGCATCCAGCACCACCGCCAGGGCGGCCACGATCACCGCGCCCTGGATGACGTAGGCGGGGTTGGAGCCGTTCAGCCCGACGATGATCGGCAGGCCGAGCGTCTTCGCCCCGACCGTGGAGGCGATGGCCGCCGTGCCGAGATTGACGACCGCCGTTGTCCGTACCCCGGCCAGGATCACCGGGGCGGCCAGCGGCAGTTCCACCCGCCACAGCAGCGCGCCCGGCCCCATGCCCATGCCGCGCGCCGCCTCGCGCACCGGCTCCGGCACCGATTCCAGGCCGGCCACCGTGTTCTCCACGATGGGCAGCAGCCCATAGAGCGTCAGCGCGATCAGCGCCGGGGCCGGGCCGAAGCCGAGGACAGGGACCGAGACGGCCAGCACCGCCACCGGCGGGAAGGTCTGGCCCATCGCCGCCACCGCGTCCAGGACGCCGCGGAACTCCCGACCGAAGGGTCGGGTCACCGCGATGCCCGCCGCCCCGCCGAGCAGCACCGCGATCAGGCTCGCCCCGCCGGCCAGAGCCAGATGGTCCAGCGTCAGGGCCAGGAAACCGTCCGCCTCGTAGAGCGGCCGGTCGAGCGCCGGGAAGGCGGCGGCGAACAGCGGCTTCAGCGCCGGCATCCCCAGCACCAGCGCCGCCAGGACGAGCAGGCCCAGCGCCAGCCGGTCGGTCAGCAGGCTCCGCAGGCGGCTCACGATCGGGTCGGTCCGCGCAGCAGGTCGGCAAGGTGCAGCACGCCCATAGGGCGCCCCCGCCCGTCCGCCACGGAAAGCCGGTCGGTCCCGCGCGCCACCATCTCGGCCAGCGCCTGACGCAGCGACGCCCCCGCCGCCAGGGGATCGCCCGGCGCCGTTTCACCGGGGCGCGTCCGCTCCGCCACCGTCTCCACAGCCAGCCGCTTCAGCCCCCAATCCTCGCGCCCCACCAGATCGCGCACACGGTCGTCCGCGGGATCGGTCAGGATGTCGAGCGGCGTGCCGGTCTGCACCAGCCGCCCGCGGTCCAGCACGGCGATCCGGCTGGCCAGAGCCAGCGCCTCGTCCATGTCGTGGGTGACGAAGACGATGGTGGTCCCGGTCGCCTTGTGGATCGCCGCCATCTCCGCCTGCAAGGCGCCGCGGGTGATCGGGTCGAGCGCGCTGAACGGCTCGTCCATCAGCAGGATGTGCGGCTCCGCCGCCAGCGCGCGGGCGACGCCGACGCGCTGCTGCTGCCCGCCGGACAGTTCGTGCGGGTAGGCGCCGCGGTAACGCTCCGGGTCGAGGTTCAACAGGGCGAGGAGTTCCGTCACCCGGTTGCGCACCCGCGCCCTGGGCCAGCCGAGCAGGACCGGCACGGCGGCAATGTTGCGCTCCACCGTCCAGTGGGGGAACAGCCCGATGCTCTGGATCACGTAACCCATGCGGCGGCGGAGCGCCTCCGGCTTCAGGCGGGCGATGTCCTCCCCCTCCACCCGGATGGTCCCGGCGTCGGGGGCAATTAGCCGGTTCATCATCCGCAGAACCGTGGACTTGCCGGAGCCGGACGGCCCGATCAGCACGCGGAACTCCCCGGCCGCCACGGTCAGCGACAGGTCGTCCACGGCGGTCCAGGCGCCGAACCGCTTGGTCACTCCCTCGAAGGCGATCACGCCGCCGTCCTCCCGAGTCGCGACAGCGCCAGCGCCGAGGCCAGCTTCAGCGCCGCGTCGGCGGCGACCGCCAGCAGGATCACCGGCACCGCCCCCAGCAGCACGAGGTCCAGCGCGTTGGCGAACAGCCCCTGGAACATGATGGCCCCCAGCCCACCCGCCCCGATCAGCGCCGCCACGGCGGCCAGCCCGACCGCCTGGACCAGGGTGATCCGCAGCCCGGCCAGGAACACCGGCAGGGCCAGCGGCGCCTCGACCCGCCAGAAGATCTGGCTCGGCGTCATGCCGATGCCGCGCGCCGCCTCCCGCACCGGCTCCGGCACGCCGGCCAGCCCGGCGGCGGTGTTGCGCGCGATGGGCAACAGCGAATAGAGCGTCAGCGCGATCACCGCCGGCACCGGCCCGACCCCGCCGATGCCCAGCCCCGGAAAGGCGGCGGCCAGCGCCGACAGCGGGGCCAGCAGCAGCCCGAACAGGGCGATGGACGGGATCGTCTGCACGACGTTCAGCACCGGGAAGACCAGCCGCCCCACCGCGGCGGAGCGCTGCGCCGCGATTCCCAGCGGCACGCCGATCAGCAGGGTCGGCACCAGGGCCGCCGCGACCAGCGCGGCGTGGCGCAGCACGGCCCCGGCGAAGACGTCCCGCTGGTTCGCGTATTCCTTCATGATCGAGAGCTGGTCGAGATGCCCGGCGGCGAACTGCCCGCCGATCAGCGCCGCCGCCAGCCCGCCCACGGCGACCCGCCCGGCGGGACCCAGCCCCAGCCGCCGCACGCCGTCGAGGACGGCGAGAAGCGCCGCCGCCTCCAGCACCCAGAAGCCCGCCCCGAAGGAGGTCCGCGCCGCCGGGCTGGCCGTCGCGGCGAGCAGGGCGGCGTGCTGCCCGGCCAGCCAGACCAGACCCGCCGCCGCCAGCACCCCAATCCCGACATACAGGGCATTCACCGCCCGGCCCGGTCGCAGGAACGGCACAGCCAGCAGCAGGGCGACCGGCAGCAGCGCCACCCCGCTCCACCCGGCCCCCGCCACCGCGCCCAGCGCAATGGCCTTTCCCGACAGCAGCCGGTTGGGGGCGAAGCCAAGGAACGGCAGAGCAAGCGCCGCCGCCACGGTCATGACGGCGAGCAGCAGGGCGACGCGGTTGTGGATCGGACGGACGCGGGTCATCCCGTCGGTTCAGGCCGTCAGTTCAGGAAGCCTTTCGACTTCAGATAGGTCGTGGCGACCGCCCGCGGGTCCTGCCCTTCCACCGAAATCTTGGCGTTCAGCCCGCGCAGGGTCTCGGTGTCCAGGGACTTGAAGACCGGGTCGAGCAGGTCGCGGATCTTCGGATAAGCGTCCAGCACGCCGTCGCGGATGGTCGGGGCCGGGGCGTAGACCATCTGCGCGCTCTTGGTGTCCTTCATGACCACGAGGTCCAGGGCGGCGATGGCGCCGTCCGTGCCGTAGACCATGGCGGTGTTGACTCCGGAGGTGCCCTCGGCCGCCGCGCGGATGGTCGCCGCCGTGTCGCCGCCGGCCAGGACCAGGATCTGGTCGGGCTTCAGCGTGAAGCCATAGGATTTCTGGAAGGAGGGCAGCGCCGCCGGGCTTTCCACGAACTCCGCCGAGGCGGCGAGCTTGGCCGTGCCGCCAGCACCGACCCAGCGGGAGAAGTCCTCCATGGTGGCGAGGTTGTTGGGCGCCGCCACGTCGCGTCGCAGCGCGATGGCCCAGGTGTTGTTCGCCGGGGCCGGGGTCAGCCAGACGATGTTGTGTTTGTCCCGGTCGAGTTGCTTCACCGTCTCGTAGCCGGCGGCGGCGTTCTTCCAGGCCGGATCGCTGTCGAGGTTGAAGAAGAAGGCGCCGTTGCCGGTGTATTCCGGATAGACGTCGATCTCACCGGCCAGCAGAGCGCTGCGCACGATCCGGGTGGGGCCGAGCTGGATCTTGTTCTCCACCGGGATGCCGTTGGCCTCCAGCACCTGCAGGATCATCGTGCCGAGCAGGCCGCTCTCGGCGTCCAGCTTCGATCCGACACGGACCTTGTCCGCCGCCGCGGCGCTCCCCGCCGTCAGCAGCGCTCCCAGCGCCAGGGCGGCCACCGCCCGAACCACACGCCGCATCCCCCGCATCCTCCCAACCATCGTCCAATCTGTCCGTCCGCCAGCATGGGGAAGCCGGGCCGCCGCGACAACCCACCCTTTCCGCCTGTGCCGTCCTCCATTTTGGAGAAGGGGGTCACGCCGTGACGTGGTCCTCCGCGTCGCGGTCCGCCGGCGCCCCGGCGCCGTCCACCCAGCCGCCCAACTCGCGCTCCACGAGGTCGGCCAGGAAGATGACATGGTCGGGATGGTCGTTCAGGCAAGGAATGTAGGTGAAGCGCTCGCCACCCGCCGCCATGAAGGCGTCCTTCACCTGGAACTGGATCTCCTCCAGCGTCTCCACGCAGTCGGCGGAGAAGCCCGGCGCGATCACCGCGATCTTCGTCTTGCCGGAGCGGGCCAGCTCCTCGACCGTCTTGTCGGTGTAGGGCTTGAGCCACTCCGCCTTGCCGAAGCGCGACTGGAAGCTGTACTGCACGCGCCCCGGCTCCCAGCCCAGCCGCTCGGCCAGCAGGCGCGCGGTCTTCACGCAGAAGCAGTGGTAGGGGTCGCCGCGGTCGAGATAGGCCTTGGGCAGGCCGTGGAAGCTCGCCAGCAGGACGTCCGGCGTGTGGTCCAGCGCCGCGATGTGCCGCACCACCGAGCGGGCCAGCGCCTCGATGTAGCCCGGCTCGTCGTGGTAGGCGGGGACGGTGCGCACCGCCGGCTGCCAGCGCATGGTCATCAGCTGGCGGAAGGCCTGATCGTTGGCCGTGGCCGTCGTGGTCGCCGAATATTGCGGGTAGAGCGGGAACAGCAGGATGCGGTCGCAGCCCTGGTCCTTCAGCCGCTGGATCGCCGGACCGACCGCCGGCTGGCCGTAGCGCATGGCCCAGTCCACCACCACCGCTTCGCCGTGCCGCGCAGCCAGCGCCGCCGCGACGCCCTCCGCCTGGGCGCGGGTGACGGTCTTCAGCGGGCTTTCGTTGCGCTCCTCGTTCCAGATGCTTTTGTAGGCATGACCGCTCTTGCCCGGACGCACGGTCAGGATGATGCCGTTCAGCACCGGCCACCACACCGCCTTCGGCACCTCGATCACGCGGGGGTCCGACAGGAACTCCTTCAGATAGCGGCGCATCGACCAGTAGTCGGTCGCCTCCGGCGTTCCGAGATTCATCAGAAGCACACCGACGCGGCGCGCGGGAACCGGCGGATGGTCGGTGGGCTTGGGAATGGGCTGCATGATGTCGGTCACCTCGATGTCGCGGCGGGCAGCATAATAGCGGGCCGAACCCATCGGAAGCAGCCCTTTGTCCCTATGCGGTCGATAGGGCCGGGCTATCCTCCGACCGTTCGGACAGCGTCTTACGTCCGGTCCGCGAAAACGGATTTCAGATCGACCGCGCCGTCCGACCGCGCATCGAGGTCGAGCTGCCGTTCCACCTCGTCGAGATGCTCCATCATCAGCCGCATCGCCGCACCCGGCGGGCCGGACTCCAGCGCTTCGACGAACCGCCGGTGCTCGGTGGCGGAACAGGAGTGCGAGGACCGCCGCTCGAACGCCGCGATGGCGAGGCTGGAGCGGTCGATCAGATCGGCCAGGATGCCGGCCAGCGTGGCATTCCCGGCGAAGTCGGCCAGCAGTTGGTGAAACTGACCCGACAGGCGGATCAGCGCCATGCGGTCGCCGGCGCGGTCGGCCTCCTCCTCCCGCGCCAGGTGGGCGCGCAGCTTCGCCAACATCTCGTCCGGCAGGGGGCGGGGGTTGCGCTCCAGCGCCTCCACCACGGCGCGCTCGATCACCCGCCGGGCCTCGAACACTTCGCGCGCCTCCCGCGCGGTGGGTTTGGCGACGAAGGCGCCGCGGTTGGGAATCAGCGTCACCACGCGCCGCTGCGCCAGCAGAAGCAGCACCTTGCGCACCCGCTCCCGGCTGACGCCGAACACCTCGGCCAGGCTCTCCTCCGCCAGCTTGGTGCCGGGCGGCAGACGGCGGTCGGCGATGGCCTCGCCGATGCTGCGGACGATGCGGGTCTCCGCCCCCTCCCCCCGCCCGCGGACGGCGCGGCGGGGGGCGCTCAGGACAGTTTTCATGATGGCACGGGCGCTGTTCAATGTGTTGCCGCAGATTGTGCACAAAACGGACCAGCGGACAAACGCGACCACCGGGGGCTGCCCATGCATCGGGCACAGCCCACCCATGCACAATTTCGCGCCACAGCGCTGAAATCCTGACCAATCGTTGATTTTCGCCGCTGGAAAGCCGCGGAATTCGGCCATTCACACGCTGGCATGGAACTTGCGGACATATTCGACAGCCGCAGCGGGACCTGCGGATTGTGCACAAAATCGGAGAGGGCCATGACCGCCAGAACGACCGCAGCCGGATCGCCCGCCACCGGATCAACCGTCGAACTGGTGAAGCTGCGCAAGTTCTACGGCTCCACCGTCGCAGTGGACGGCATCGACCTGCGCATCGCCGCCGGGGCCTATTGCTGCCTGCTCGGCCCCAGCGGCTGCGGCAAGACCTCCACGCTGCGCATGATCGCCGGGCACGAGGACATCTCCGACGGCGACCTGCTGATCGGCGACACGGTGGTGAACGGGGAGCCGCCGGCCCGCCGCGGCACCGCCATGATGTTCCAGAGCTACGCCCTGTTCCCCCACCTGGACTGCACCGACAACGTCGCCTTCAGCCTGAAGATGAAGGGTGTCGCGAAGGAGGAGCGGCGCCGCCGCGCGCGGGAGATGCTGGACCTCGTCCACATGTCCCAGTACGCGGACCGGCTGCCCGCCCAGCTCTCCGGCGGCCAGCAGCAGCGCGTGGCGCTCGCCCGCGCGCTGATCACCCGGCCCGGCGTGCTCCTGCTCGACGAGCCGCTGTCGGCGCTCGACCCCTTCCTGCGCATCCGCATGCGGGAGGAGCTGAAGCGCTTGCACACCGAGCTTGGCATCACCTTCGTCCATGTCACCCACAGCCAGACCGAGGCGATGGCCCTGGCCGACCTGGTGGTGGTGATGAACCAGGGCCGGATCGAGCAGGCCGGTCCGCCGCGCGAGGTCTTCAACCAGCCGCGCACCGCCTTCGTCGCCCGCTTCATCGGCGGCCACAACGTGGTGGAGGACGCCGAGGGCCGCCGGGCCGTGCGGGCCGACCGCATCCTGCTCGGCCAGCCCGAGGGCTCAGACCATCAGTTGGAAGGCACCGTCCGCGCGCTGGAGTATCACGGCGCGTCGGTCCACCTGACGCTCGACGTGCCGGGTGCCGAGGACTTCGCCGTGGTGCTGGACGAATCCCGCTTCTACGACGCCCCGCTTGCCATCGGCGACCGCGTGACCGCGGGCTGGAAGGCGCGCGACGTCCATCCCCTGGTTGCCTGACTTTCCGATCCAACCCCCAAGAACCGACCGACCATACTGGAGGCACAGAGCATGACCGAGACGCGCACCGGCTCGCCCCTTTCCGCCGGGACCACCACGGGCGTCAGCCGCCGCACGCTGCTGAAGGGCACCGCCGCCGCCGCGGGCGTCGCCATCGGGTCGGGGGCGATCACCGGCTTCCCCACCATCTGGGCGCAGAACATCAAGAACGTCACGCTGCGCCAGTTCGGCACCGGCGTGTCGAATCTGAACGCCGTCGCCGACAAGGTGAAGGAGGATCTGGGCTTCACGCTGCAGATGACCGCGCTCGACAGTGACGCGGTGGCCCAGCGCGCGGTGACCCAGCCGAAGTCCTACGACATCGCCGACATCGAATATTGGATCTGCAAGAAGGTCTTCCCGGCCGGCGTAATGCAGCCGATGGACGTGTCCAAGATCAAGAACTTCGACAAGATCGTCCCGATCTTCGTCAACGGCAAGCTGACCCCGGAGAGCGCCGTCGCCCAGGGCACCGCCCCGCACACCGTCGGCTTCGTGGAGGGCAAGGACAGCATCAAGTTCGCCAAGTCGGCCACCCAGTGGATGACGTTGATCCCGACCATCTACAACGCCGACACGCTGGGCATCCGCCCCGATCTGGTCGGCCGCCCGATCAGCAGCTGGAAGGACCTGCTCGACCCGGCCTTCAAGGGCAAGGCGTCGATCCTGAACATCCCCTCCATCGGCATCATGGACGCCGCCATGGTCTGCGAGGCGATGGGCGAAGTGAAGTACGGCGACAAGGGCAACATGACCAAGGAGGAGATCGACAAGACCCTCAAGATCATGACCGACGCCAAGAAGGCCGGCCAGTTCCGCGCCTTCTGGAAGACCTTCGACGAGAGCGTCAACCTGATGTCGTCGGGCGAGGTCATCATCCAGTCGATGTGGTCGCCGGCCGTGGCCGCCGTGCGCGCCAAGGGCATCCAGTGCGTCTACCAGCCGCTGAAGGAAGGCTACCGCGCCTGGGGCGGCGGCCTCGGCATCGCCAAGCATCTGAGCGGGCTCGAGCTGGAGGCGGCCTACGAGTACATCAACTGGTACCTGTCGGGCTGGGTCGGCGCCTATCTGAACCGCCAGGGCTACTACTCCGCCGTGCTCGACACCGCTAAGGAGCACATGTCGCCGGACGAGTGGGCCTTCTGGATGGAGGGCCAGCCGGCCAAGACCGACATCCTCAGCCCCGAGGGCAAGGTGATGGAGAAGGCCGGCGCGGTGCGCGACGGCGGGTCGTTCCAGGACCGCATGGGCCGCGTCGCCTGCTGGAACGCGGTGATGGACGAGGACCGCTACATGGTCCGCAAGTGGAACGAGTTCGTCGCGGCGTAAGGCTCCGTTGCCCCCACCCTCCCGCTTCGCGGGTCCCTCCCTCCCCCGCTTCGCAGGGGAGGGCCGATTTCCCCTCCCCTGCGAAGCGGGGGAGGGTCAGGGTGGGGGCAAGACTCTCCCACACCAGCACACTCCCCCACGGCAACGGACTCCTCCGCCATGACCGTCTCCGCCGTCCCATCCGAAGCGTCCAGCGCGTCCGCGGCACCGCGGGGCGGCGGGGTGCGCCGTTCCGTGCTGCGCCGGGTCGCCCCCTATCTCCAGGCCGGACCGCTGGCGCTGGCGCTGCTGGTCTTCCTGCTGATCCCCATCCTGACCATCGTCGCGGTCAGCTTCTGGGACTATGACAGCATCCGCATCTACCCGGACTTCGTGCTGACCAACTACGAGGAACTGCTGACCTCCCCGGTCACCTGGAAGACCTACCTGAACACGGTGAAGTTCGCGGCGTTGACCTGGGTCATCACGCTGCTGATCGGCTTCACGGTCGCCTATTTCCTGGCCTTCCACGTCCAGTCCACGACGTGGCAGATGGTGCTGTTCCTGGTCTGCACGATCCCGTTCTGGACCTCCAACATCATCCGCATGATCTCGTGGATTCCCTTCCTCGGGCGCAACGGGCTGCTGAACTCCGGACTGATCTCCGCCGGGCTGATCGACCAGCCGCTGGAGTTCCTGCTGTTCTCCGACTTCGCGGTGGTGCTGGCCTTCGTGCACCTCTACGCGCTGTTCATGGTGGTGCCGATCTTCAATTCGATGATGCGCATCGACCGCGCCCTGGTCGAGGCGGCGCGCGACGGCGGCGCCAGCGCGGCGCAGGTGGTGTGGAACGTCATCCTGCCGCTGGCCAAGCCGGGCATCGCCATCGGCTCCATCTTCGTGGTCACGCTGGTGATGGGCGACTTCATCACCGTCCGCCTGATGAGCGGCGGGCAGAGCGCCTCCATCGGGCTGATGATCGCCAACGAGATCTCGCTGCTCCAGTACCCCGCCGCCGCCGCCAACGCGGTCGTGCTGCTGGCCGTCGTCCTCATCATGGTCGTGGCGATGCTGCGCATCGTCGACATCCGCAAGGAGTTGTAAGCGATGACCGGCACCAGCGCCCGCCGCGGCCTGTCCTTCTACCTGCTCGCCACCTTCTTCGGGCTGTTCGTCCTGTTCCTCTACGGGCCGATCGCCACCATCACCATCCTGTCCTTCCAGGGACCGGAGGGCGGGCTGACCTTTCCGATGAACGGCGTCTCCCTCCACTGGTTCAGGAACCTGTTCGAGCAACAGGCGGTTGGCGACTTCGGCGGCTCCTTCCGCCGCTCCATCGCGCTGGGGCTGACGGTGATGGTGCTGACGGTGCTGTTCTCCCTGCTCGCCGGCTTCGCCTTCCGCCGCCGCTTCCTGGGAAGCGGGGCGCTGTTCTATCTGGCGGTGGCGAGCCTGATCGTGCCGTCGATCCTGGTCAGCCTGGGCATCGGCCTGCTGTTCAACATCCTGGGGATCGAGCCGACCTGGTACGGCTCGGCGCTCGGCGCGCATCTGACCTGGACGCTGCCCTTCGGCCTGCTAATCGTCTTCGCCATCTTCAACCGCTTCAACCCGGCCTACGAGGAGGCGGCGCGCGACCTCGGCGCCACGCCCTGGCAGACGGTGCGGCATGTGGTGCTGCCGATCCTGCTGCCCAGCCTGATCGGCGTCGGGCTGTTCGGCTTCACCCTGTCCTACGACGAGTTCGCGCGCACGCTGATGACCGCGGGGTCCTTCAACACCCTGCCGCTGGAGATCTACGGCATGACCACCAACGTCACGACGCCGGTGCTCTACGCGCTGGGCACGCTGACGACGCTGTTCTCCTTCACCGTCATCGGCCTGTTCCTCGCCGGGGTGATGATCCTGCGCCGCCGCCGGCTGCGGCGGACCGGCGCCGCCGGTTGACGGGAGAGGAATCAACCATGCGCATCCTGGTCGTCAACCCGAACACCACCGCCTCGATGACCGAGAAGGCCGGGGCCGCCGCCCGCGCCGTCGCCGCACGGGGGACGGAGATCGTCGCCGCCAACCCCACGATGGGCCCCGCCAGCATCGAGGGCTATTACGACGAGGCGCTGGCCGTCCCCGGCCTGCTGGAGGTGATCGCCGCCCATGAACGCGCCGCGCCGGGCATCGACGGCGTCGTGATCGCCTGCTTCGACGATGTCGGGCGGGACGCCGCGCGCTGCCTCTCCACCGTTCCGGTGGTCGGCATCTGCGAGGCGGCGATGAAGACCGCCACCCTGCTCGGCGGGCGGTTCAGCGTGGTCACCACCATGCCGCGCTCCGTCCCGGCGCTGGAGCATCTGGCGGAACGCTACGGCGTGGCCGGGCGCTGCCGGGTGCGCGCCGCCGGCGTGCCGGTGCTGGCGCTGGAGGACCCGGCGTCGGGCGCGGTCGAGCGGGTGCGCGAGACCATCCGCCAAGCCATCGCGGAGGATGGGGCGGAAAGCGTCGTGCTGGGTTGCGCCGGCATGGCCGATCTGGCGCGCGCCCTGACCGCCGAAATGGGCGTGCCGGTGGTGGACGGCGTCACCGCCGCGGTGAAGCTGGTGGAGGGACTGGCCGTGCTGGGCTTGCGCACCGGCAAGACCGGCGGTTACGCTTTCCCCCTGCCCAAACCCTACGCCGGGGACATGGCGCGCTTCGCCCCCGCCCCGCAGCCCTGAACCGGAGGGACGCCATGGAAGGCTACCGCGTGCGCGTGATGAGCCGGGCCGAGTTGGACTTGGCCGTGGACTGGGCGCGGGCGGAGGGCTGGAATCCCGGCCTGCACGACGCCGGGGCTTTCCACGCCGTGGACCCGGAAGGCTTCCTGATTGGGGAGTTGGACGGCGAGCCGGCGGCCTGCCTTTCCGTCGTCCGCTATCCCGAGAACTTCGGCTTCCTCGGCTTCTACATCGTGCGGCCCGAGATGCGCGGGCGCGGCCTCGGCTGGGACCTCTGGCGGGCCGGGCTGAAGCATCTGGAGGGCTGTACCGTCGGTCTGGATGGGGTGGTGGCGCAGCAGGACAACTACCGCAAGTCCGGCTTCGCGCTCGCTTATCGCAACATCCGCTACGGCGGCGCGCCGCCCGCCGGAACCTCCTCCGCCGCGGCGCTGGTGGACGCGCGGATGGTGCCCTTCGACCGGCTGCTGGGATGGGACCGCGCCCTGTTCCCGGCGCCGCGCGCCGGCTTCCTGTCCAACTGGATCACGCTGCCCGGCGCCTCCGCGCTGGCCGCCGTGGTCGACGGGACGTTGCGGGGCTTCGGGGTGATCCGCCCCTGCCACAGCGGCAGCAAGATCGGCCCACTCTACGCCGCCGACCGCGGCACGGCGCGCGATCTGGCGCTGGCGCTCGCCGCCACGGCGGGGGACGGCCCGATTTTCCTCGACGTTCCGGAGGTCAACCGCGACGCCGTGCTGCTGGCGGAGGAGCTGGGCCTGACCCCGCAGTTCGAAACCGCCCGCATGTATCTCGGCCCCGCCCCAATCATCGACACCGCGCGCCTGTTCGGGGTGACGACCTTCGAACTGGGCTGAAGACGGGCAAAGCGTTACCGTAACAGTCCGTTACCAAACAGGGGGCCGCTGGACACACGCCGGCAACAGCACGCGCGCAGCATCGGGGCATCGGGATCACGATCCCGGCCTGACGAGAAGAGGGACACCCCCATGTCGCGCATTCTGATCGCCGCCATGACCACCGCCTTGACCGCCGCCACCATGCTGGTCGGCCTGGGCACCCAAGACGCCTCCGCCGCTGGCTGGGGACCGGATCATCGCGAACCGCCGCGGATGGAGCGGGACCATCGCGGCCCCGATTTGCACCGCCCCGAATCCCATCGCCCGCCGCCGACGGTCCACCGCGGGGCACGATACTGGAAACCCGGCGACCGCCTGCCCACCGCCTACGCGTCGCGGCGCCACGTCATTGCTGCGCCCGCCGCTTATCATCTGCACCGGCCGCCGCGCGGCCATCACTGGGTCCGCGCCGGGTCGGACGCCGTTCTGGTGGCGTCGAGATCGGGAATCATGGTTCGGATCGTCCCCGGCCTGTTCCGCTGAGAACATCCCCTTCCTTCATGGACGCGACCCGGCCGGGCGGTCTACTCTCCCCCGAGTTGCACCGCCTTTCCCCGCGATGCCCGATCCCATGATGGACGCTCCATGACGGACAGCCGCAGCCCCCGGCCCTCGCTCACCGATGCCCTGACCATGCACAACGACGGCCGCGGTGACGAGGCGGAGCGGACATACCGCCAGATCCTGAGGCGTGAGCCGCGCAACCCCGACGCCTGGCATCTGCTGGGCGTGCTGCAGTCCGAACGGGGCGATCACGACGCCGGCATCGCCAGCATCCGCACCGCCCTGTCCATCCGGGAGGCGCTGGAGTACCATCTGAATCTTAGCTCCGCCCTGTTGGACACGGGCCGTGTGGATGAGGCCCTGGACGCCCTGATGGCTGCGCTGCGCCTCGGACCGGACCGGGCGGACATCCATTTCCGGCTGGGCAACCTGTTTCGCCTGCAGCGGCGGCCCAACGAAAGCGTCGCCGCCTACCGCCAGGCCATCGCGCTCCAGCCCGGCTTCGTGGAGGCGCTGAACAACCTCGGCTCCCTGTTCCTGGAGGTCGGGCAGACCGACGCCGCCGTTGCCGCCTTCACCGACGCCATCCAGGCGGCGCCGGCCAACGCCCAGTCCCACGGCAACCTCGGCTACGCGCTGGACCTGCAGGACCGGCTGGGCGAAGCGGCGGCGGCTCACCGCGTCGCCCTGGCCTTCCAGCCCGATTTCGCCCTGGCCTGGTCCAACCTCGGCAACGTCCTGAAGGGGCAAGGGCATTTGGAGCAGGCCATCGCGGCCTACCGCTCAGCGCTGACGCACCGTCCCGATTTCCCGATGGCGCACAGCAACGTTCTGATGGCCCAGCATTACCTGCCGGAGTGCGGAAACGCCGACTTCCTCGCCACCGCACGCGGCTGGGCCGAACGGAACGACGGCGGACTCCCGGCGGCCGCTCCGGTGGTGCGGGACGACGGTCCCCGCCCGCTGCGCATCGGCTACGTTTCCAGCGACTTCAACAGCCATCCCGTCGGCTATTTCCTGGAAAGCGTCCTCAAGGCGCACGACCGCAAGGCGGTCACCGCCTTCGGCTACGCCAACAACGGCCGGACCGACGACGTGACGGAGAGCCTTCGCACGGCCGCCGACGGATGGCGCCCGATCGTCGGCATGGACGACGCGGCGGTGGCCGACCTGATCCGGCGGGACGGCATCGACATTCTCGTCGACCTGTCCGGCCACACCGGGAACAACCGCCTGACCCTGTTCGCCCGGCGGCCCGCCCCCGTCCAGGTGAGCTGGCTGGGCTACTTCGGGACGACCGGCCTGCCGGCCATGGACTGGATCATCGCCGACCGTCATGTGCTGCCGCCAGGGGAGGAGCGGTTCTTCACCGAGAAGGTCTGGCGCCTTCCCGACAGTTATCTGTGCTTCACCCCGCCGGCGGAAGAGGTGGCGGTCGGGCCGCTTCCGGCGCTCGCCGGCGGATCGGTCACGCTCGGCGCATTCCACAACAGGGCCAAGATCACCCGGCCGACCGTCGCGCTGTGGGCGCAGGTCCTGACCGTGCTGCCGCAAGCCCGCATGCTCCTGAAATCGCGGGAGTTCGGCGATTACGGCGTGCGGCAGGCGTTGCGCGACCAGTTCGCCGCCCATGGCATCGCGTCGAACCGCCTGCGCATGGAAGGGAAAACGCCTCGGGCGGACTATTTCAACAGCCTCAACCGCATCGACCTCGCGCTGTCCCCCTTCCCCTTCGGCGGCGGCACGACGACGGCCGAGAGCCTATGGATGGGCGTGCCGGTGGTGACCCTGCGCGGCGATCGTTGGGCGGGGCGGATCGGGGTCAGCTTCCTGGAAACGCTGGGCCTCGCCGAGCAATTGGTGGCGGACAGCCCGGAGGAGTACGTCGCCAAGACCGCCGCCCTCGTCGGCGACCTTGGGGCGCTGGCCGCCCTGCGCGCCAGCCTGAGGGAATGCATGCGTCAATCACCTTTGTGCGACGCGCCGGCCTTCGCCCGCTCGCTGGAGGAGGCCTATCGGTCGATGTGGCGTGAACCGTAAGGGGACCGCGGGCGTGCCAAAGGAAGTCCTTCCGATACGCCCTGGCACAACGACGCCGAACATGCGTTGAAGGAACCGACGACGCAGCGGAAGCGAGGCCGGGACGCCGATGATGAAGGACCCCAAACAGATCGCGCGGGTTGCCCTGCAATCGGCCCGTGTCAATGTCGAGGTGTACGAGGCCTGTGGCCTGATCGACACGCCGTCAGCCCACGGCCTGCGCTACAAGATCGCCGTGCAGGCCAGCGACGTGAACGGCGACGAATGCCGTTTCCCCTCCTGCGCCTGCCCCTGGCCGGACTGTTCCCGCCAAGCGGAGGCCGGAGCGGCGGACGATCAGCCCAGCGGGCCGACCGTCTCCACGTAACGCTCCATGGCGGCGACGCCCTCTTCGGTCAGCTCGATGAAGACGCGGCGGCCGTCCTTGTCGTCGGCGATGCGCCGGACCAACCCGCGGTCGTGCAGGTCGGTGATGCGGCGCAGCGCCGTGGTCTGCGCCACGCCGGACGCGATGCACAGCGACGACACGGAAATCCGCCGGCCCTGGAGATGATTGATCATCAGGTCCAGCAGCATGTCCCAGCAGGGGTCCTCGAACAGGCCCTTGGGAAAGAACTTCTCGCGGGCGGCACGTTTGCGACGGATGGCCGTCAGGATGCCCAGGCTGTCCGGCGCACCGCCTTCCGGTACCGGTTCGCAAACGATTTGAGCCGCGGTCGTCATCGCCGCAGGAGAGGTTGCTGGTGCGGGCGCCGCGCGATGAGCCGCGACGAAGGGCATCACGCGGGCCGCCGCAGCCTCTCCGCGCAAGGCGCGCACCGTCTCGACCAGCGCCAGCCCATGGCGATAAGCCTGCTCCAGCGCGTCGTCATGGCTGCCCATCGACACCGGCGGCCGATCCGGGACCGACGACGCGATCCCCTCCCCACCGCTGAGGACACGGGCGAGCGCGCGCTCGATCTGCGTCTCATCCTCCGGGTCGGTCACCACGTCGGCGGCGTCGAGCCGCAAGGCGCGCACCACGTCGTCCGCCTCGGGGTTGCGGGCGAAGAGGATGCAGGCGAGGCCGCGGTGGGTGCGGTGCAGCCGCTCCATCAGCGCCAGGCCGTCGAACCAGGGCGACCCGCCGTCCACGAAGACGACGCCGACGCTGCGGTCCACGTCGAGCAGGCCCAGAGCCGAGATCACGTCGCGCGTGTCCTGCACCCGGTGGCCGAGCCGCAGGGCGCAGTCGCGGATCCCGGCGATGGCCGCGCTGTCGTTGCCGATGATCAGAATGGAAGGCGCCGCCGCACAATTCGGTGCTGAGTAGCCCGCTGCCGTTTGACTGGCCGCCGTTTGACCAGCCGTCAAGTGACCAGTCAGCGTGAAGCGCTCCGCCGAACGCGAAACCAGGGACCGTTGCATGCCGCTCTCACCCGCATCAGATCGCGCGCCGGTTGACCGGCGGCTGTGTCAGGCCCGGCGCGGCGACCCGTTGCGGCGGAACTCTCCGCCACCTCCAGGTACCCGCTTGGAACCGTCAATCATTCGTTGGGTGATGTATAGCATTACCCCGTTCGAACGCGTATCAACGGCCGTTGATACTTTTCTGCCGGAGTAACGTGCGGTTTATTATTGCATATTAATCATTATCGTCAGGAATCGTCAGATTCCAATGCATAACCGACCCCGCGGACAGTAACAATCGGCGAGGCCGCGCCGTCATCCAGCCGCATCTTGCGACGCAGCCGGGTGATGAGCGTGTCCACCGTGTGCTCGCTGATGGAGCGCGGGTCGCGGTTGCTGATCACGTCCAGCAGATATTCGCGGCTGACCGGGTTGGGCCGCATGGCCGCCAATGCCGCCAGGATGTTGAACTCCCCCGTCGTCAAAGCGAGGTAGGAACCGTCGGGACGGAACAGCGCGCGGCGCACCAGATCCAGGCGCCATCCCCGGAAGGTCAGCGGCGCGTCGGGCGATGGCACAGCGGCGCTTTCGACGGGCGCGGGCGGATTCGGAGACGCCCCGGAGCGGCGCAACAGGTTGCGGATGCGGATCAGCAATTCCAGCAGGTCGACCGGCTTGGTCACATAGTCGCCGCCGTGGGACAGACCGGCGATGCGGTCGGTCGGGCTGTCGCGGCCGGTCACGAAGATCAGGGGAACGGTCTCCCCCAGCCGCAACCGCTCGGCCAGGGCCAGCCCGTCGCAGTCCGGCAGGTTGATGTCCAGCAGCACAAGGTCCGGCCGGTCCTGCGCGATGCGCTCCGTCAGTTCCGCCCCGTTCGCTGCCCGCAGCACCCGCAACCCCTGGTGCTCCAGATAGGTGGCGATCAGATCCTGCGTTTCGGGAGAATCCTCGACCACCAGCACGGTCCGCCCGACCAGCTCCGATCCGACGCTCATGGCGCCCTACCCGCCGCAGCCGTTCCCCTCGCAACACTACCAGTCGCCGTCATACCAGCCCCGCCTCCCCCTTTTCGATGGCGCGCAGAGCGGCGTGAAGCCGGTCCCGCAGCGCCGCCGTGTCCCCTTGCATGGAAGCGGCCCCCCCACTCCCGCTTTCGACGGCCTGCGCCGTCCGCTCCAGCGCCCGCGCCGCAGCGCTCACCTCCGGAAAGCCATAGGTGCCGCCGCTGCCCTTCATGCGGTGGGCCGCGTCGACGACCCGCCGGGGCGGCGAGTCCGCATCGTCGAGAACCGCCAGCACGTCCCGGCAGGCCTGGGCGAAGCGGTCCATCAGCCGCGCGCGGTCGGCGGTCGACAGCTGGCCGGTGGCGGGGCCTCTGGTGAGCGGCGCCCCCTGAACCGCCAAGGGCGGAGCGGGCGCGCAGGAACCCGACGGCGCGTGGCGGGCGAGCGCGTCCTGAAGCGCGTCGGGATCCACCGGTTTCGCCACCACCTCGTCGACCCCGGCCTCCAGATAGTCCGCCCGGTCCTCGGGAGAGCTGTTGGCGGTCACCGCTATCACCGGCACCAGCGCCCGCTCCGCGTCCGGCAACGCGCGGATGCGCCGTGTCACCTCCACCCCGTCAATGCCCGGCAGCCGCATGTCGAGCAGGACGACGTCCACAGCCCTGGTCGCCAGAACCGCCAGTGCCTCCTCCCCGCTCTCCACATAGACGGCGCGGTGGCCGCCGGGCGCCAGATACTCGCGAAGGATGGCTTGGTTCTCCGGTGCGTCCTCCACCACCAGGATGTCCAGGCTCCCCGGCACCGGCATGGGAGCGGAGCGGCCCGGCGACGGATCGGCCACCGGCAACGGGCGTGTCGGCAGCGAGACCGTGAAGAGGGAGCCGCCGCCCGCCCGGCCTTCCAGGCAGACGTCGCCGCCCATCAGCCGGACAAGCCCATTCACGATGGCGAGACCCAGGCCGGCACCGTCGCGGCGGTTGCCTTCCAGGCGGGTTCCTTCCAGCCGATGAAAGGGCTCGAAGATGATGGCCTGCGCCGCCCGCGGCACGCCGGGACCGCTGTCCGCCACCGTCAGGCACAGGACGACCGTCCCGCTGGCCGCATCCGGCGGCGCCGGCTTCGCGGTCAGCGACACCTCCACCCCGCCGCACTCGGTGAATTTCACGGCGTTGCTCAGCAGGTTCAGGACGATCTGGCGCAGGCGCAATGGATCGATCCAAAAGCGCGCCGCCCCCAGCCCGCTGATCATCAGGGACAGGGCGAGTCCCTTCTCCTCGGCGCCCGCGCGCATCAGCGCCACGGCGTCCTCGACCAGCGCCACCACGTCGGTGGGTTGGGGATGAAGCTCCATCCGGCCCGCCTCCAGCCGCGACAGATCGAGGATGGTGTCGAGCATCGAGACGAGATGCCGCCCCGCCCCGTCCGCGACGCGCAGCCGCTCGTCCATCTGGTCGGTCGGCCCCTCGCGGCGGATCACCCGCACCATGCCTAGAACAGCGTTCAGCGGGGTCCGGACCTCGTGGCTGAGGTTGGCGAGGAAGCGTTCCAACGTCGCGGACTTGTCGGACAGGGCGCGGGTGCGCTCGGCGATCTGGCGCTCCAGCCCCTCGTTGAGGGCGGCCAACTCCTGCGACAGCCGGCGCTCGTTGAGGAAGGCCGTTTCCACCCGCCGCCCCAGCACCAGCGCGTGGCTGAACAGGAATAGCAGCGCACCGTAGGGAACGAGGTCGATGCTTTCGAAGAAATGCGCGTACATCAGCGCGTCGTGCACCACCGACCCCAGGAAGGCCAGCGCCCCCGCCCCCAGCAGGAGCGCGCCGGAACGGCGGCGCAGTGCGGCCACGGCGAGGCGCCACGCGAAATACAGGGCAGACAGCACCAGCAGCAGGCTCGCCACATCGCGCAACCGGGTGAATTGCGCCGGTTCCGTCACCAGCACCAGGAACACGCCCGGCACCGCGACTGCCATCATGACGCGCCCCACCCCGCGGTGCAGACATCCGGGAAACAGCTCGCGCAGCAGGTGGAAGTAGATCGGGTAAAACATGTAGATCGGCAGATATTCCAGCCGGTAGGCCCACACCTCCGACACGCCGGGGAAGAAAACGCGCAGCAGCTCGCTGGTGCAGATCAGCCGCATGGCGCAGGCGGCCAGCAGCATGACCAGGAACAGAGGGGCCGCCGACAGGCGACGGCGCAGGAAGGCGCCGATGAACAGCGCCATCAGGGACAATGACATCAACGCCCCGGCGTTGGTCATCAGCTGCCGCTGCCACAGCCGCGACAGCCCGCCGTTGGCGTCGAGATAGATCGTGCGCCCGATCCCGCCCTCGAAATGGAAGTGGTTGGACACCTCCACCGCCAGTTCGATCACACGCTGGCCGCCATGCAGCGTGACGAAGCGCGAGACGGAGGAGGACTGCTCCTGCGCGGTGGCCAGGGCCGGAACACCGGCGGCTGCAACCGAGCGGCCGTCGACCCATACCCGCATGGCGGAATTGACCGGCGGCATCTTCAGCGTCAGCGGCGGCATGCCGGGCGGCAACAGGATCTTCAGGCGGAAGGTGGCGGCCCCCATCCCGTCCATCTCCCGGCCGTCCGGGCGCTCGGCCCCGTTCCAGATCGCCGGCAGGGTGAAGGGCGTCCAGAGTCGGCCGTCCGGCTCCGGCAGCGGGTTCAGGGTTTCCTCGCCGGCCAGACGGTCCCAGGACACCAGCCATTCGCCGTCCAGCGACACCGGCCCGTCGAGATCGGCGTACCAGCCGCGCAGGTCGAGCACGCCGTGCTCCGCCTGCGGCAGGACGGTGGCCAGGGCCGGAACGGTGCCCGGGGCGGCACAAAGAAGAGCGAAAAGCAGAACAGCGCCCAGCCGTCGGGCGGCACAAGCAAAAATGGCGGTTACGGACGGCATGACGGCAGGCGGCAGAGGCACCGGGGCACAGTTCCTTCGACAGGCGCATGGCACAGGCCGCGGCCCGACCCGCAGGCCGAATGGCGCCCAACCAATCCCATCATGAGAGGTATCGCAAAACGGTCGTTACGGAAATACCGATGCACTCAGGCATTTAAAGCCGAAACCCCATAAACCCGAAACCGGCCACGCTGCGAAGTATAATCAGCCATCGGCGCAACAACGACTCAGAAATTCGCAACAAGCTTCATCGACCGTAAATCCTATAGGAATTGTGGTTTTAATCTTTTAATCGAGGATACGGCCCATACTTGCCGCCGACCGTCGGACACGGGGATCCCAACAGGGTTCTCTAATGGGAAAAGCGTCCGGAACCGCCCGAACACAGGCGAACTTCCGGACGCTCCCAACCATTGAACCCGATGGGCCGCGGCGCTGGACGCGGTCAGGCCATAGCCTTCATCTGCTTGTCCATGCGGGCGAGTACGGCCATCACCTCCTTGCAGCGGCTCTTCACATCCTCGTCAGTCTCCGGGAGGCCGTCCTGGGACGAGATGTTGCGCCAGTCCTTCAGGAAGGCCTTCAGTTCGGGCATTTTCGGCAGCTGGGTGCCGACGCCGCGGATGTCTTCCTTCCACAGGTCCTGATAGTCGCTCACGGTCTTCGCCGTCTTCAGCTTCTTCGCCAGCGACAGCATGTACTTCTCAAGGATCTCCCGACCCTTGGCCCGCACCTTGTCGGCCTTCTCGATGGCGTCCTTCATGCCCTCGTAGTCATCGACGATCTTGTCGCCGAGCGAGGACTGGTTGAAGGCGACGAAGAGCTGATCGGCGGCCTTGGCCACCTTCTCCGCGTGGGCGGTGGAATCCTTCGGAATCAGCTTGTTCGATTTGAACTTCTTCGCCGTCGCCTCGGCCAGATCGCGGAGCTTCTGGAGCTGGGTGCGCAGCGGCTCGACCGAGCGCTTGTACTCCGCCCGCGCCTCGTCCAGCAGCGAGTCGAGATCGTCCAGCGTGGCGTTGCTGGGGGCGTTCACCGACACGCTCAGCTTCTTCCAGTCGATGGCGCCGTGCGCCTTGTCGACCGCCTTCATCGCGTCGCCGACGCCGGTCTTGCCGGCGATCTTGGCGATGGCGCCCTTCTTCTTGTCCCAGTCCTTCTGGGTCAGGATGTCCGGGATATCGATGCGCTTCAGGGGACCACCCATGTCTCAGCTCCTCCGCTTAACCAAACATTCACCCTATCGGCCTGCATGGTAGGAGGCGGGCGCGCCCCTCGGAATCGGCGATTGCTCCTCTCCCACCACTACCGGAAGCGATTGGGTCCAAAACGGCGGCTTCCGTCCCCGCCTCGTTTCAGCGGCCGCCCACCAGCTGCACCACGCCCTTGCAGACGGTGGCGAACTCCTTGATGAGGTCGGTGATCTGACGGGCGGTGTAGTCGGGCGGCACGCGCATCGGCGGCCCATCGCCGCCCTGCCCGGCCCAGGGGGCGAGCTTACGGCGGTAGAAGTCCGGATCGGCACGCAGCCCGTCCAGCGCCTTCGCCGCGGCGAGCTGGGTGGCAAGATCGCGGGCCAGCGCCGGGAACAGCTCGTTGTAGGTGTCCGGCGTCGGCTTGGCGCGCACCTTGGCGACCCCGGCGGCGGCGCGGGCCAGCGCGCCGTTGATGTTCGCCTCCCACCGCTTCTGCGCGCGTTCCGACGAGGCGGCGTCCTTCTCGGCCTGGGCGGCCTGTGCCTTGAGGCGGTCGGCGTCCGCACCGATGTCCGCCTCCAACTCGGCGAGGTCCTTGGCGAGCGCCTTCATCGCCCGCTCGCAGGCCGCCGCCGCGGCCTTGTCGCCACGGCTCGCCGCATCTTCGTCCAGCGCCTTGTCGAGCGCGGCCAGATAGGCCTTGCGCGCCTTCACAGCGTCCTTCCCCGCGGCAACGAGATCCTTCACGGCCTCGTCACCGGCCGTGGCGGCGCGGTGGACGGCGTCGCCGGCCTTCAGTGCCTTGACCAGCGCGGCGTCACCGTTCAGCGCGGCGGCGACCGCCTTGGCGTCCTTCGGCCGATGCTTCGCCGTTGCAGCCTCGAAGCGCTTGCGGGCTGCGGCCCAGCGCTGCTCGTAAGGGACATGCGCCATCGCCGCCCGCCCGCTCCGACGCTACGCGACAATCGGCTGGAGGCGGTCCTCCAGGGAGCGGATGGCGGCCCAGTCGTGTTCGAACACGGCGCGGTCCGGATGCGCCAGATAGATTTTCGCCAGCACCTGCGTCAGATCGAGCGTCGGCACCACCTCGTCCCCAACCCTCGGCACGAGGCCGTAGCCGCGCACGCTCGCCATCCCGTCCAGAATGGAGAGATCCGGCAGCGCCTCCACCCGGCCGGACACCAGCACCGGCAGATAGAGGACCATCGCGTCGGCCTGGAAGCGGTAATGGCCGTCGAGCAGCGGCCCGACCACCCCCGCCCCGTCGAAGGCGTCGACCAGCAGATCGACCTGATCGTGTCCTGTGCCCGCCGCGATGCCGGTTGTGGAGCCGGCCGGCCCCATGGCGCGCGCCGCGATCTCCACCAGGGCCGGGCCACGGGCGGTCATCCGCACCTCGGCATGGCCGGCACCGTCGGTGATCTCCAGCGCGTCGAGGACCCGGCGGATGTAGCCCATCAACGCCTGCGCCACCGGCTCCTCCGGCGGCAGAAGCCGGTAGTAGTCGTAGACAAAGGGCGACCCGTTCAGCGCCCGCTTGGCCGACAGCAGCACATCGCTGACATAGTGGCGGCCACCACGGCTGACCGTGTTGACGACGTATTCAAGGCCGTCGAGGTAGGTCTGCACCAGCACCCGCTCGTTGGCCGAGCCGCAGAAATCGCGGCTGCCCAGGATGGCGTCGACAGCGGCGCGCAGTTGCGCCGGGGTGTCGCAGAAATAGACATGGTCGGTGGAGGCGCTGGCCATCGGCTTCGCCACCACGGGCCAGCCCGCCTGTGCCGCCCACTCCACCGCCTCCGCGGCGCCGGTCGCCATGGTCTGGCGGGCGGTCAGCAGACCGGCGGCGGCCAGCCGCTCGATCATCATGAACTTGTTGCGGCGCGCGGCGGTCAGCTTCGGGCTGTTGCCCGGCGTGCCCAGAACGGCGCCCAGCGCGTCGGTCAACTCCACCGCGGACTCGTTGCCCGGCAGGATGAAGGCCGGGGCCAGCGGGCGCAGCGTCCTCGCCAGCGCGTCGAGGTCGCCGTCATGGAGGATGTGCGCCGCGAAATCGTCGGGCTGGTAACTGCGCAGCAGCGACGGGGCGAGGTCCGGGCGGCTCTGCACCGCGACCACGTCGTAGCCCCGCGCGCGCAGGCGTGGTGCCAAAAGGATGCCGGTGGAATAGGGATCGACGACGACCGCCGTTTTGAGCGGAGGGCTCATGGCGTGACCTCCAGCGCGGCATCCTGGGGCAGTGCCTGCACAGCCTCGACCGGGCGCGCGTAGGTGACCAGCGGCACGGGACCGTCCAGCTCCACCGAACGCCCAACCCACCCGGCCTCGATCACCGCCCTCTGTTCGTCCAGCTCCGGCACGGCGAAGACGCGCTCGCTGCCCGGCATCCAGGCGGGCGGGGCCGCTCCCAGATCGCGGTGCAGCAGGTAGCGCAGCCGACCGCTGGCGTGCATGACCAGCACCCGCCGCACCAGGAAACCGCCAGTCAGCAGGTTCGACAGGCTGCGCGGGTTGGACAGGGCGACGCGCGAGAACAGGTGAGGACGCCCGGCTCCCAGCGCGTGGAGCGTGCGCAGCGTCACCAGCAGCCGTTGCAGCCCGTTGCCGCGGAAGTCCGGATGGACCATGCAGCTCGCCATATGGGCGGTGGCGGTGACGGCGGGGCGCGTGCCCGGCAGGTCGTCCACGAAGGCCGGCATGCCCGGCTGCGGCAGGCCCAGGATGGCACAGCCGATCAGCCGCCCCTCGGCCTCCAGCCCCAGAGTCACGCCGCGCTCGCCCAGATGCAGACCGGCGAACTCCGGCGTCTCCGGGAAATAGGCGTCGATGTCCGGCAACTGCCCGAAGATGTAGCCGCGGAACGCCTCCAGCGCCGGCAGGTCGGCGGGGCCGAGGAAGCGGATGCGGTAGGGAACGCAGACCGGGGCGCCGCACCGGACGCGCAGCATGCCTGTGTGGACCGTCTGTTCGGGGGATAAGAGGACCGTCATGTCAGGCGTCCTGCACGATTTCGGCGATGTTGAGCAGGCGCATCGGCGGGTAGAGGTCCAGTTGCTTGGCCGCCCCGATGCGCAGCAGCAGGGAGAAGCGGTTCAGCGTCTCCACCGGGATGCCATCGGCGGGCTTGGCCCCGGTCAGGATCTCCACCGCCTTCAGCCCGGCGAAGCGCCCGACGTTGACCGCCGGGCTGACCAGCCCCATCAGCAGGTTGGCCCGGCGGATCGGGAGTTCGGTGGAGCAGAAGGTGGCCAGCCGGTGGGCCAGCGCCTGCTCCGCCACCACCGCGTTGTTGTTGGAGGCGACCAGCGTGTCCGGCCCGATGTAGACCAGCTCCGACCCGGCGCGCGCCGCGTCGGCGATCAGGTCGGGGATGGCGGCGGCGACCGGCGCGCCGGAGGCGTCGCGCGGCAGCGCGGCGTCGTGGATCTCCACCCCCTGGCGGGCGGCCTCCTCCTTCAGGTCGCGCACGGCGACGACCATGTTGTCCTCGGCCGGGTTGTAGACCGCGGCGATCTTCTTCCAGCGCCGGTAGGACAGCATCGTCTTCATCTGCACCGCGACCGGCGCGATGTGCCGCGTGCCGGTGACCGCGCGCCCCGGACGGTCGAGCGCGCGCACGACGCGCGAGGCCACCGGATCGGTGACCGAGGTGAAGACCACCGGCACGTCGGTCAGGAAGCGCGACGGGTCGGGATCGTCGTAGCGCCCGACCGTCGCCAGAGTCAGCGGCGTGAAAACCGTCACCACCAGATCGGGCTTGGACGCCCGGATCTCCGGCAGCAGCGTCGGCATGGCGGAGGCCTGCGGCACCTCGCGCACCTCCACCGTGGCGGACAGGCCGCTCGACGCGATGAAGTCGCGCAGGCCCAGCACGTCGCCCACATCCTTGCGCGGGGACAGCACGACGATGCGCGCCGGCTTGGCGGAGCTGAAGGTCCTGGCCGTCTGCGCGAAGGCCGGAAGGCCGCCGGCCGCCAGCGCTCCGGCGGTGAGGGCTCCCGTCAGGACGGTGCGGCGGGACAGGCTCATGCGGGGGTCCTCTGCGGGAAGTCGGCGGGCGGGCGCGGACGGAACAGGGTGCTCAGCAGAAGCTGCACGGCGACGCAGGCCGCCAGGACCGCGCCGATGCCCTTCAGCGCCCCGGCGTAGCCGTAATGGGCCAGGAACAGCCCGGCCAGGAAGGGGGCGACGACGGAGCCGAGCCGCTCGATCAGGCGGAACATGCCGATCACCGTGGTCTCGCCCAGCGCCGCCCGCTCCTTGACGCAGACATCGGCGAGCATGGCGAGCTGCGGCGCGCCGAGCATGGCGTGCGCCACCCCCAGCAGGGCGACCCCGGCCAGCGCCGTGCCGAGCGACCCCGGCATCGACAGCACCCAGGCCGCCCCGGCGGCGACCAGCCCGCCCACCACCAGGAAGCCGATGCGTTGGCCCGAGCGGTCCGACAGCTTCGCCGCCATCGGCGATACCACGATCATCAGCAGCCAGTAGAGCAGCAGCACGCGCCCGATCCAGGACTGGCTGACCCCCTGGTCGTCCAGCGCCAGCGGCAGCAGGAAGAACAGAAGCGCCGTCAGCCCCAGCTTGGCCGGAACCGCGCTGAAGACGGCCAGCCCGACGAAGCGCGGGTTGCGCAGGCACAGCACGGCGTCGGCCAGACGCAGGCCGCGGCTGGATTTGGCCTGGGCCCCGCGCACCCGCGGCAGCACCTGCCACGCCATGAAGGCGGCCAGCAGCGCCAGCCCGGCGGAGATCAGGAAGGTCGTGCGGAAGCCCACCTGCCCGGCGATCACGCCGCCGATGGCCGGGCCGCAGACGCCGGCGCTGAGGATGCCGCCGGCGTACATGGCGATGGCCTGCGCGCGCTGCTTGGGGTCGGTGGCGTCGATGACGAAACCCTGCGCGGCGATGAAGACGCTGGCGTAGCCGACGGCGGTCAGGCAGCGCGCGACGATGAGCTGGATGAGGTCGGTGGCGAGGCCGGAGCCGACCAGACCGACGAAGGAGAGCAGCGCCCCGCCAAGGAACACGGCCCGCCGCCCGCGCCGTTCCGACACGCTGCCGGCGATCGGCTGGCTGACCGCCCAGAGCAGCATGAACAAGGCGATGGGCGCGCCGATGACCATCTCCATCGAAAGGCCGGGCACCGGTTCGAACAGCTGCTTGATGTAGACGGACAGGAAGGTGCGGGTCAGCTCCTCCGCCAGGGAGAAGATGAAGATGGCGAAGCGCAGCTCCACCACCCGCTGCATCATGCCGATCTTGGTCATCGCCGGCTCGGAGGCGGTCATATCGGCCTTGTGCTGCACGCTGTCCAGCGCCCAGTCGACGGCGCGCGACAGCTCGCCCACCTCGTCGCGGTTGCGCAGGGCGACGCGCACCCCGAGATGCCCGTCGGCGGCCTGCTTCATCACCGCCGTCACCCGGCGCAGCGGTGCGGCGACGGAGGAGCCGACGACCAGCAGCAGGATCTCGATGTTCAGCAGGATGGCGACGATCAGCACGGAGCCGAGGTCGAACACCACCTCGTTCATGGCCGAGCGGACATAGCCGGAATCGACGCCGACATGCAGCCGCGCCTCCCCGTTCCCCTCCAGCGGCAGGACGGTGTCGAGGAATTGCGGGGACTCGCCTTCCGGCGGGGCGTCGGCGACGATCAGGCGGGTGCCGGACCGCGCCTCCTCGGTCCCGGAGAAGGCATGGAGGCGCCCGCCGATCTCCAGCGCCAGATACTTGACGTCCGGGTTGGCGGCCAGCGCGTCGGAGAGCAGCTCCTCCACCCCGACCAGCTTGTCCAGCTCGAACCCCAGCGCCACCGCGCGGTCGATCTGCGCCACCACGTAGGACCCGACGACCTCGGCCTTGCGGGCCAGTTCCGGCTCGATCAGCGGGCGGAACAGCGTGTTGACGTGGTTGGTCTGGACGGCGAGGCTGACCAGCATCAGGACGGACACGACGCCCGTCAGCATCCAGTTCAGGCGGCGGATGAAGGACAGCTTCATGGCGTGACTCCCGCCGGGCGCGCAGACTCCGCCGCCGGACCGGCGGGCTGGGGATGGTCCTCCTCCGCGCCGTGCTGCTGCTGTTCCAGGATGCGGTCGGCGAAGTCCTTCAGGCCGGGGGCGAAGGCCGCCAGCTCCGGGGTCAGGTTGGGCGGCTCGCCCATGCCCAGCATGTTGATGCTGGCGGTCATCTCGCGCAGCCGCCGCTGGATCGGGCGCAGCAGCAGCCAGACCGCGACCATGGTGACGAGAAGCCCGGTCAGCAGATTGATGCCGCCGGACAGCAGCAGGTCCGGAATGGTGCCGCGGATGCCCGCCTGCACCTCGCCCAGCGAATAGGTCAGGGCGACGCCGCCGGCCACGCCGCCGAAGGCGTTGCGGATGCCGAGCAGAAGCGCCTGGCTGTCGCCGTCGGCGACGGCGGCCACCCGGTCGGACTTGCCGTCGCGGGCGAAGGCCGCCTTCCAGCCGGCGGGGATCGTTCCGACCGGCCCGCCGCGGCCCGCCGCGGCCAGCACCTCGCCCGTGTCGGTGAACAGGACCAGACCGGTGATGCGGTCGTCCCGCGCCATCGCGCGCTGGATCAGCGCGTCCAGATTGCGCAGGGCGGTGATGGACACGCCAAGACTGACGGCGCCTTCGACCTCCCCCACCAGCCCGCGCAGGGCGACGGTGAAGCGGGAGGCCACGGTGTCCTCCACCATGCGCTCCATCTTCAGGTAGGAGAGCGCCGCGGTGGAGAGCAGCGCGAAGCAGAGCGCCACCTGGAGCAGCAATATGATCTTGGTCGTCAGGGTCAGGCGCATGGGTCCGGTGCCGGCAAGGGATGCGGCAACCTTACGCGCATCACGCGCGCCGCCGTTTCCAAGACGGGTCCAGTCTGGAGAAGACCCCGACGACATGCCTCCGCTCCGGCCCGACCCCGCCTGACGCGCACCTTCGCCCACCGCACCGCAACCGAAAAGGGCAATCCATTGAATTTGACTTATCAAACCAAGAATAGACAACGGCACAGCTCAGCCGTCTTATGCCGTTCCGCCTAATCCGTCGAATTTTTATGGAATTTTGAGGCATTTATCGATCGCTCTATTTTGGACCATGATTGCATCCATGATGGTTTGCTTTGCGTGGTAATCCTTAAGCACAGCATTCCATGCAC
Source organism: Azospirillum brasilense (assembly GCF_022023855.1). NCBI lineage: Bacteria > Pseudomonadati > Pseudomonadota > Alphaproteobacteria > Rhodospirillales > Azospirillaceae > Azospirillum > Azospirillum brasilense. The sequence goes on along the minus strand of NZ_CP059450.1, from coordinate 341,042 downwards.
CCAACGGGGGAAGGGCTTCGATGCGGATCGAGTTGGAGCGACCCTTGGCATGGCCGGTGCGCCCGGTCCAAACCAGCGCCGGCCTTCATGTTTCGGCGACGTCCATCCTGATCGCCTGCGCGGACCGCGCGCTGGGCATCGGCATGCACGACGCCTTCGAACGTAACGGCCACCGCATCCATGTCACCCACGACCCCATCGCGGCGCTCGACACGCTGGAGACGGACGGCAGCATCGGCATCGTGGCGGTGGAACTGGCTCTGCCCCATTTCGACGGGTTGGCCCTGGTCGAGCGGATGCGCAAGAGCGTGCAGCGGCATCTCCAGGTCATCGTCGTCGCGCCGAACGCCACCGCGGCGGACGTCGTCCGCGCCATGCATCTGCGCGCGGCGGATTTCGTCAGCGACCCGCAGGACGGCAGCCAGCTCCACGGCGCGCTCGCCCGCGCTTTGGCCGCCCAGCAGGCGGCGGCCACACTGCCCGCCCCCGCCCCGTCCGCACCCGCCGGCAACGGCGAGTTGCATGGGGCGCTGGAGGACGCCTACCGCCACGGCCTCGCCCTCATCGAAGCGGTGAAGGCGCTGCGCGAGGGCCAGCCGACGCTGGCCGCTCCGGTCGCTGCCCCCGCACCGGCCTCCCCATCGCCCACGCCCACCGCGGCGGGGGAGAACCGGCGGCTGGCGGTGCTGAGAACCCTCCAGCAATCCCGCGTCGCCCGCGACAAGTATTTCCCGAAGGGGCTGTTCGAGGACCCCTGTTGGGACATGCTGCTCGATCTGATGGCCAACCATCTGCGCGGGCGGCGGATTTCCGTGTCGTCGCTGTGCATGGCCTCCGGTGTGGCCCAGACCACGGCGCTGCGGCGGATCACCGAACTGCACGACCGCGGGCTGGTGCGCCGGATCGCTGACGAGAAGGACGGCCGCCGCGTCTTCATCGAACTGACCGAGCAGGGGATCGCCGCCCTGTCCGGCTATGTCGAGCACATCCAGGAAATGAGCTGACCGGGCCGGACCGGCGCGAATTGGCCCGGTCCGGCGGGTTTCCCGCCCAGACTGCTTCAACCGGGACCCGTCCCGGATCGACAGCGCACCCCGAACGCGGCCAACATCGCGGTAAGGAACGCCCTGCGCGCAGGACGGCGGAGACCCGATGGCCGACCAGAAACTGAAGGATGTGATCGTCGTCGCGACCCCCACCGAGGGGATCGGCCCGACATCCTCCCTGCCCACGCGCCCGGCGACGCCCAGCGAGGAGCCGGACCGCCAGCGCATGGCCGAACGGCTGCGCGCCCAGGGCTGGAGCTACCGCCGCATCGCGGAGGAGTTGCAAGTCTCCTACATCCTGGTGTCGCGCTGGCTTGGGGGTGACGGCGCCACGCCCAGCGGTCCGCGCACATCCGCCGCCGTCGCCACGCCCTCCCCGCCGCCGCCGGCACCCGGCGGGACGCGGACGGCCAAGGCGACCAAGGCCGCGAAGGCGGCGGCCATCGCAGCGGCCGCCAACGCCGACGAGGACGTTCTGGCGCTTCAGTTCCGCGCCTTCGAGCAGTACGTGCGCGAGGTCATCGACGCGATGGAGACGCGGCACGAGTCACTTCTCCAGCGCCAGGAGGAGTTGATCCAGGCGCTCGACACGGAACGCGCCGCCGCCCGCGTTCGGGAAAAGGAACTGCTCGCCACCCTCGACCAGGAGCGCCAGCGCTGGAGCGAAGCCGAGGATCGCTTCCGCGAGGAGCTTGAGCGCTTCAAGGCGGAGATGCACCGTGGCCAGAGCGGGGCGAGCGCGGTCGCCGTTGCCGCCACGGCCCTCGGCAGTGGCGACGAGGATGATGAGGAGGAATCCTCGGATTTCTCCGCCTTCAGCTTCGACGACGATGATGAGGACGAGGGCAAGGACGACGAAGCGGGCGGGAGTGACGCCAACGCCTTCAACTTCGATGATGACGAGGACGAAGACGGCAGCGATCCCTTCAGCTTCGACACCGACGACACGGAGGAGAAGACCGAAGACGAAACGGCCAAAGCGACCGACTCGGTCGACAGCGCTGATGACGACGACGATCCCTTCAGCTTCGACGATGACGAAACGGAGGAGACCGCCGAGGACGCACCCGCCAGGACGGATGCGGAGCCGGACGAGGACCCGTTCTCCTTCGACACGGACGACGATCCGGACGAGTCCAAGGCCGAAACCGAGCCGGCCGGAACCGAAAAGGCCGACGCCGAAGACGATCCCTTCTCCTTCGACGACGAGCCGGAGCCGGAGCCGGAGCCGGAGCCCGAACCGGAGGCCCCTCCGAAGAAGAAGGGGCTCTTCGGCTTCTGGCGCAAATGACCGCTCTGTCGAGTCCTTGAGAAGAGCGCCGACACACACGTTTGCGTGTTGATCGCACCCCGCCGTCGGTTGTATGACATGGCGCATGATTCAACCGCGCCGCACCCTGTCCGCCGCCGAGCGGTTCGACTGGCTCCGACTCATTCGAACCGAGAATGTCGGGCCGATCACCTTCCACCGCCTGCTGGACCGGTTCGGCAGCGCCGGCGCCGCGCTGGAGGCGCTGCCCGACCTCGCCAAGCGCGGCGGGCGGACCAAGCCGCTGCGCATCGCGCCGAAGGCGGACATCGAACGCGAATTGGCCGCCAACGACCGCATCGGCGCCCGCCTGATCTGCTCCTGCGAGCCCGACTATCCGGAACCCATGGCGGCGCTGGACGACGCGCCCCCGGCGGTGTCGGTCCTCGGCCATCCGCATCTGCTGCAACGGCGCGCGGTGGCTCTGGTCGGGGCGCGCAACGCCTCGATGAACGGCAAGAAATTCGCCGAACGGCTGGCGCGGGAACTGGGGGAGGCCGGGCTGCTGGTCGTTTCCGGATTGGCGCGCGGGATCGACACGGCGGCCCACGCCGGGGCGCTCGCCAGCGGAACCGCGGCGGTGGTGGCGGGCGGTGCCGACGTCGTCTACCCGCCGGAGAACGAGAAACTCTACCGCGACATAGTGCAGCAGGGTGTGATCGTGGCGGAAAGCCCGGTCGGCACCACGCCGCAGGCCCGCCATTTCCCGCGCCGTAACCGGCTGATTTCTGGCCTGTCACTGGGGGTTCTGGTGGTGGAGGCGGCGCTGCGTTCCGGCTCCCTCATCACCGCGCGCATGGCGCTGGAACAGGGACGGGAGGTGATGGCGGTTCCCGGCTCCCCGCTCGACCCACGCTGTCAGGGCACCAACAATCTTCTGCGTCAGGGGGCGGCCTTGGTGGAGGGGGTGGACGACGTGCTGCGGGCGCTGGACAACCTGTCGCCGACGACCCTGCGGGAGCGCCAAGGCGACCTGTTCGCCCAGGCCCGCCCCGCCGTTCCGTCCGAGGCGGAGCTTGAATCGGCGCGCGCCATCATCCTGGAAAACCTCGGCCACACACCGGTTGCCATTGACGAACTCGTCCGCGGGTGCCAATTGTCCGCTCCGGTGGTGTTGACCGTGGTGCTGGAACTTGAGCTTGCGGGCCGTGTCCAGCGCCAGCCTGGGAATCAGGTGAACCTGATCTGATCCCGATCCGCACCGCCGGTGTATGGGATAGGCACTTTCAGGGGCGCGGACTCTTGCCGGGCAGCAACGTCGTCATCGTCGAATCGCCGGCCAAGGCGAAGACCATCAACAAATACCTTGGCTCGGATTACACCGTGGTCGCCAGCTTCGGCCATGTGCGCGACCTTCCGGCGCGCGACGGATCGGTGCGTCCGGACGAGGACTTCGCCATGGACTGGGAGCTGGGCGACCGCTCCAAGCGCCACATCGACGAGATCGCCAAGGCGGTCAAAGGGGCCGAACGCGTCTATCTCGCAACCGACCCGGATCGCGAAGGGGAAGCCATCGCCTGGCATTTGTCGGAGCTGCTGCGCGAAAAGCGGCTGATCGACGACTCCAAGGTCCAGCGCATCACCTTCAACGAAATCACCAAGACCGCCGTACAGGCCGCGCTGGAGGCCCCGCGCGACGTCTCGCGGGAGCTGGTGGACGCCTATCTGGCCCGCCGCGCCCTCGACTATCTGGTGGGCTTCACCCTGTCGCCGGTGCTGTGGCGCAAGCTGCCGGGCTCGCGCTCGGCGGGCCGCGTGCAGTCGGTGGCGCTGCGCCTGATCTGCGAGCGCGAGTCGGAGATCGAGGTCTTCAAGCCGCAGGAATACTGGACCATCGAGGTGGGCTTCGCCACGCCGGGCGGTGCCTCCTTCACGGCCCAGCTCACCCAGCTCGACGGCAAGCGGCTCGACAAGTTCGCCTTGCCCGCCCGCGAGGCCGCCGAGGCCGCGGTGGCGCGCATCAGCCCGCAGGCCTTCTCGGTCGCGACGGTGGAGCGCAAGCAGAGCCGCCGCAACCCCTCCCCGCCCTTCACCACCTCGACCCTCCAGCAGGAGGCCTCGCGCAAGCTGGGCTTCGGCGCCACCCGCACCATGCGCACCGCGCAGCGGCTGTACGAGGGCGTGGACATCGGCGGCGAGACGGTCGGCCTGATCACCTACATGCGAACCGACGGCGTCAGCCTGTCGCAGGAGGCCATCGAGGGCGCCCGCAACCTGATCGGTTCCCATTGGGGCGAGCGCTACGTACCGGCGCAGCCGCGCGTCTACAAGACCGCCGCCAAGAACGCCCAGGAAGCGCACGAGGCCATCCGCCCGACCGACCTGTTCCGCCGCCCGGAGGAGGTCGCCTCCTACCTGGAAGGCGACGAGCTGCGGCTGTACGAGCTGATCTGGAAGCGCACGCTGGCCAGCCAGATGGAAAGCGCGGTGCTGGATCAGGTGGCGGTGGACATCACCTCGCCGTCCAAGGACGTCGTACTGCGCGCCACCGGCTCGGTCGTCGTGTTCGACGGCTTCCTCAAGGTCTACCAGGAGGACCGCGACGACGGCGCCGCCGACGACGACCAGGAGCGCCGCCTGCCCGCCATGGAGCAGGGCGACGCCCTTGCCCGCGGCGACATCAGCCCGGAACAGCATTTCACCCAGCCGCCGCCCCGCTACACCGAGGCGAGCCTGGTCAAGAAGCTGGAAGAGCTGGGCATCGGCCGCCCGTCCACCTACGCCTCCATCCTCCAGGTGCTCCAGGACCGCAATTACGTGCGGCTGGACAAGCGGCGCTTCATTCCGGAAGACCGCGGCCGTCTGGTCACCGCCTTCCTGAAGAATTTCTTCAACCGGTACGTGGAGTACAACTTCACCGCCGACCTGGAGAACAAGCTCGACGAGATCTCCGACGGTCGGATCGACTGGAAGACCGTGCTGCGCGACTTCTGGCGCGCCTTCCACGTCGCGGTGGACGGGACCAAGGACCTGACCATCACCCAGGTCCTGACCACGCTGGATGAGGAGCTGGGTCCCCATTTCTTCCCGACCAACGCCGACAGCGACACGCCGGGCCACGACCCGCGCGTCTGCCCGGTGTGCAGCCAGGGCCGGCTCGGCCTGAAGCTCGGCAAGATGGGCGCCTTCATCGGCTGCTCGCGCTACCCGGAATGCCGCTACACCCGCCCGCTCGCCGTCGCCAACGACGAGAACGGCGAGGCGCAGGAAGGCCCGCGCGAGCTGGGCAACGACCCGGAAACCAGCCTGCCGGTCACCGTGCGGCGCGGCCCCTACGGCGCCTACATTCAGCTCGGCCCGCCCCCGGTGGCCGCCGCCCCGGCCGAGGCGGTGGTTGAGGAGGCGCCCGCCGATGGCAAAAAGACCAAGGGCAAGAAGAAGGTCAAAACCGAGGAACCGAAGCCCAAGCGCGTCTCCCTGCCCAAGGGCATGGCCGCCGCCGACGTGGACCTCGACACGGCGCTGAAGCTGCTCGCTCTGCCGCGCAGCATCGGCAACCATCCCGAAACGGGCGAGGACATCAGCGCCGGCATCGGGCGCTTCGGCCCCTACCTGAAGCACGGCAGCGTCTACAAGTCGCTGACGCCCGACGACGACGTGCTGACCATTGGCATCAACCGCGCGGTCGACCTGCTGGCCGGCGCCGCCAAGAAGGCGTCCGCGCCCGCCAAGACGCTGGGCGACCATCCGAAGACCGGCAAGCCGGTCACCACCGGGTCCGGCCGCTTCGGTCCTTATGTCAAGCATGGCTCCGTCTACGCCTCCATCCCCAAGGGCACGGAAGCGGACAGCGTGACGCTGGAGCAGGCGCTGGAGCTTCTGGAGGCCAAGGCCGCCAAGGACGCCGCCAAGAAGGGCAAGGCCCCGAAGGAGACCGAACCCGCCGCGGACGGCGCCGAAGCGCCCGCCAAGGCCGAGAAGGCGACCAAGGCCAAGGCGACGGCGACGAAGAAGGAGCCGGCCAAGAAGGACGCGGTGAAGAAGGCCGCTCCGAAGAAGGCGGCTGCCAAAAAGGCCGACACCGCGCAGGCTGACGCCGCGAAATCCGATGGGGACAGCGACGAAAAGCCCGCTGCCCGCAAACGGGCCTGACCGCGGGCTACGGACCGGATCCCGGTGGGCGCTTCGCGGTTGCCCACCGACAGACGCGCGCAGGTCCGTTCAAAACTGATCACGGGAAGAACGACGGCTCGACCAACGACCGTGCAGTCCCGTCAGGCGGTGGCGGCTGCCTTGGCCTTGGCCGCGTTGCGACGATGGCGCAGCTTCACGCGGATACGCTCGACGGGGCCGAGCAGCCGGGGATGACGACGTTTCAGCCGAACGAACAGGCGGCGGGCGTCCGCCGAGTTGCGCAGCAGGATCACCCCACCGGCAAGGGCCACCGGAAAGCCGAATGGTCCCGGCAACGGCGACATCAACGCGCCCAGACCGATCAGGCTCCACCCCGTGCCGATCAGTGCCAGTTGCCGGACACGGGCAAGCGTGGGCTTGTCAAACTTGGGCCGGGCAAGCAGCGAACGGCGGATGGTGGCGCGGCGATGCATCGGGGCTCCTCCTCCTGTGCCAGAAGCCATATGGGGGCGGCCGCACACGGGGGAAGAGGCTGGTGGATGTGACTTTTCGAGGAGGAGGCGGGCAAAAGTGGGTGTCAGTGCAACGGCGCTGCGCTGTGGGGCGGTCCCAGGACGAACAGCGCGGCGGTGACCTCCGCCGGCGCCGGGGCCCATTCGAAGTCGCGCATCAGCTCGCTGCGCGCGGCGTCGGCGCGCTCCGCCAGGGCGTTGCAGTCGGTACACCCCGTCCGCCGGGCGGGCTTGCGGCCGCGCCGGTCGGCGCAGCTTTCCAGCATCAGGCGGATCATCCGCTCCCGCTTGGCGGCGTCCACGAATCCCGACTGGTCGAAATACAGCTTGGTGAAAGCGACCTCGGTCACCGTGGGCGTGGCGCCCTGCTTGCCGACCAGCACCGCCGACACCAGTTCAACGCAACGACCGGCGTAGTCGGGGATCGGGGCCGTGCCGTCGTCGGCGCGGTCGTACTGGCGGCTCGGCAGCTCGACCAGCCGCCCGGTCGACTCCTTCACGAGGTAACGGCGCCACACCGGCATATCCGCCTCCCGTCTGGTTTCCCCATGGGCTGAAAAAAGGGTACACCAGACCGGACCGCGACGGAACAGCCCCTTTCCGGCTTCGGCCGGGACCGGACAGCACTCACCGGAGGAGAGGCGCGGCTCAACCTTCGGGAACGGGAAGGGTTTAGCCTGATGAAACTTCTGCGATTCGGCCCGCCGGGCTATGAGCGTCCGGGCCTTCTGGACCGCAACGGCGTGATCCGCGACCTGTCGGGCGTGGTGTCGGACATCGGCCCGGCCACCCTGACCGAAGACGGTCTGGCCCATCTGCGCACGCTCGACACCGACCGGCTGGCCCAGGTGCCGGACGGGACCCGGCTCGGCCCCTGCGTCACCGGGGTGTCCAAGGTGGTCTGCGTCGGGCTGAACTACCGTGCCCACGCCGCCGAATCCGGCCTGCCCGAGCCGGTGGAGCCGGTGCTGTTCATGAAGGCGACCACCGCCATCTGCGGCCCCAACGACCCGGTCCAGATGCCGCGGGGTGCCACCAAACTCGACTGGGAGGTCGAACTCGGCATCGTCATCGGGCGCACCGCCCGCTACGTCGATCAGGCCGACGCCTTCGACCACATCGCCGGCTATTGCGTCCTCAACGACGTGTCGGAGCGCGCCTTCCAGACCGAGAGCACCGGCCAGTGGGTGAAGGGCAAGAGCGCCGACAGCTTCTGCCCGATCGGCCCTTGGATGGTCACCCGCGACGAGGTGCCCGACCCGCAGGCGCTGCGCCTGTGGCTGGAAGTCGATGGCCAGCCGATGCAGGACAGCACGACCGCCGACATGATCTTCGGCGTCGCCGAGATCGTGTCCTACATCAGCCGCTTCATGACCCTGCTGCCGGGCGACGTCATCGCCACCGGCACCCCGCAGGGCGTGGCGCTGGGGCGAGGACCGAACCATCCCTGGCTCCAGCCCGGCCAGACCATGCGCCTAGGCGTCGAAGGGCTGGGCGAGCAGCGCCAGTCCGTCCGCGCCTTCGAAGGCTGAGCGGCGCCGGGACCGGAATGGGAGTGTCTTCGATGAAGCGAAAAAGCCGTCTGGCCGCGTGGCTGCTCGCCGCCGGTGTCGGCACCCTGGTGGCCTCCGGGGTCGCGTCCAACGCCGCACGGGCCGAGGATGGCGCGGCGGCGCTGGCCGGGAAGACCTGCGGCACGCTGGTGTCGCGGGTGGCGGAGATTTCCGGCTCCGGCCCGGTGTTCCTGCGCAGCTACGACAGCAGCTTCGGCGTCGGCCAGACGTCGGAGCTGCCGCTGCGCGAGGCCGCCTTCACCTACGACAACGCGCTGGCCGTCATCGCCCTGGTGGCCTGCGGCAAGACGGAGCCGGCGCTGCGCATCGGCGAATCGCTGCTCTCCGCCGCCACGCTGGACCGGGCGCGGCGCCAGGGGCGGCTGCGCAACACCTACCGCGCCGGCGCCCAGACCCAGAAGCCGATCCCGCCCAACGGCTGGTGGGACGTCACCGCCAACCGCTGGTTCGAGGACGCCTATCAGGTCGGCTCCGCCACCGGCAACGTCGCCTGGGCGGGGCTGGCCCTGATGACTCTGGGCGAGGCGACGGGCGAGGATCGCTTCCGCAACGGCGCCGCGGAACTGGCCCGCTGGGTGGTGGCCAACACCGCCGACCCGCGCGGGCCGGGCGGCTTCAACGGTGGCGTCCAGGGCTTCGACGACAAGCCGCAGGCCCTGACCTGGAAGGCGACGGAGCACAACACCGACCTCGTCGCCCTGTTCGGCTGGCTGGAGCGCAGCGGCACGGCCGGCGACTGGGCCGGGCCGGAGAAGGCGGCGCGCGGCTTCCTCGACCGCATGTGGGCGGACGGCGGCGGGCATTTCCCCACCGGCACAGCGCCGGACGGGGTGACGGTCAACCGGGCCACGTCCGGTCTGGACGCCCAGCTCTGGCCGCTGCTGCTGCGCGGCGCGCCGGAGGCGTGGCGGGCGGCACTGGATTATGCGGAGAAGGCCCACGGGGTCGACGGCGGTTTCGACTTCAACGACGACCGCGACGGCATGTGGGTGGAGGGCACGGCCCAGGCCGCGCTGGTCTACCGCCTCCTGGGCCGGTCCGATGAGGCACAGCGGCTTCTGGCCGAGGTCGGCAAGGAGGTCAGCCGCGGCGGCCATGTCTGGGCGACGCGCGAAGACAGCATCACCACCGGCCTCGCCATCGGGCCGGACAGCACCACGGACGATTTCCGCTACTACCGCCGCCCCCACTTGGCGGTGACGGCCTGGACGGTCCTGGCCGCGGTGGGCTGGAACCCGTTCACCGGTGAGCGGGTGAAGTAAAGAAGGTGGAAAGCCCCTCTCCCGCCGTGGGCGGGAGAGGGAACCAGAGACCTTACTTGCGGACCTTGTTGATCTCGCCCTGCAGCTCGTTCAGCAGGTCGGCGCCGCCGTCGGCGGCGAACTTGTCCATGGCCGGCTTGACCATCTCACGCATGCGGCCCAGCTCGGCGTCGCTCAGCTCGTTGATCTGCATGCCCTTGTCCTTGAGGTAGGCGATGCTCTGCTTCGACGCCTCGCGGCTGTCCTTGCGCTCGAAATCGCGCGAGGCGACGGCGGCCTCGTTGATGATCTTGCGCTCGTCGTTCGACAGACCGTCGTACCAGCGCTTGGAGGCCAGGACGATCCACGGGCTGTAGACGTGCTTGGAAATGGTCAGGTACTTCTGGACCTCGTAGAACTTCGAGGACTGGATGGTGGTGACCGGGTTCTCCTGGCCGTCCACGGTGCCCGTCTCCATGGCGGTGAACAGCTCGGAGAAGGACAGCGGCACGGCGTTGGCGCCAAAGCCGTTGAACATGTCGATGTAGACCGGGTTCTGCATGACGCGCAGCTTGATGCCCTTCAGGTCCTCGACCTTCTCGACCGGGCGCTTGCTGTTGGTCAGATTGCGGAAGCCGTTCTCCCAATAGACGAGGCCGACGAGGCCCTTCTCGTTCAACTTGGCCGCCAGCTTCTGGCCGAACGGGCCGTCGAACACGGCGTCGGCCTCCTGCTCGTTGTTGAACAGGAAGGGCAGATCGAAGACGGCGAAGTCCTTGACGATGCCGACCAGCGTGGCGGTCGAGCCGACCATCATCTCCTGCGCGCCGCCGATCAGGGCGTTCTGCATCTGGATGTCGCTGCCCAGGCTGGCGTCGGCGAAGCCCTTGACCTTCAGCTTGCCGCCGGAACGCTTGGACATCTCCTCGACGAAGAACTTCACGGCGCGGCCCTGGTTGCTGCTCTCCGACAGACCGTAGCCGAAGCGGATCAGGCGCGGCTTGATGTCCTGGGCGGAGGCGGCGACGGGGGCGAGGATGGCGGCGGCGAGGCCGGTCGCCAGAAGGACGGAACGGAGCAGCTTCATGGGTCGGTTCTTCCCTGTAGCGTGTTGTGATTAATGGCGGAACAGAGTCAGCGGGGCCGTGACGATCTCCGGGACGGCGATCAGCAGGCTCAGCAGAATCAGGTAGGTCAGCAGGAACGGCCAGATGCCGCGCGTGGCGCTTTCCAGCGAGATGCGGGCGACGCCGCACACCACGTTCAGCACCGTGCAGACCGGCGGATGGATCAGGCCCAGCGTGCCGGTCAGGACGAACATCACGCCGAAATAGGTCGGGTCGATGCCCGCCGCCGCCGCCAGCGGGGTCAGCACGGGGCCGAGCACCAGAATCGTCGGCGTCAGGTCCATCACCGTGCCGACGGCCAGCAGCAGCAGCGTGATAGCGACCATCAGCAGCTTCGGATGCTCCAGCAGCGGCGACAGCATCTCGTTCATCTGCTGCGGCAGGTCGGCCAGCGTCACCATGTAGGACGACACCAGCGCCGCCGCGCACAGGAACATCACCGTGCTGGTGGTGCGCGCGGCCTGGACCAGCAGCGGCACCAGATCCTTCAGCGTCACCTGCCGGTAGACGAACAGCGCCACGACAAGCGAATAGACGGCGGCGACCACCGCGGCCTCGGTCGGGGTGAAGATGCCGCCGCGCAGGCCGCCGATGATGATGACCGGCAGGGCCAGCGCCCAGACGCCCTCGACCAGCGCGGTGCGGCGCTCGCCCCAGCTCGCCTTGGGCTGCAGCTTCACGGTCATGCCGCGCACCACGAACATCCAGGTGATGACCAGACCGGCGCCCATCAGCAGGCCGGGTACGATGCCGGCCATGAACAGGCCGCTGATCGAGGTGTTGGTGGTCACGCCGAAGATGATGAAGGGCATGCTGGGCGGGATGATCGGGGCGATGATGCCGCCCGACGCAATCAGGCCGGCGGAGCGCGGCACCGGGTATCCGTTGTCGCGCATCATCGGAATCAGCAGCGTGGCGAGCGCCGCCGTGTCGGCGATGGCCGAGCCGGACAGGCTGGCCAGCATCACCGACGCGCCAATGGTCACGTAGCCCAGGCCGCCGCGGATGTGCCCGACGAGGCTGACCGCGAGGTTGATGATCCGCTGCGAGATGCCGCCGGCGTTCATCAGCTCGCCGGCCAGGATGAAGAAGGGCACCGCCATCAGCGGGTAGTTGTCGGCGCCGCTCAGCATGTTCTGGGCGACGAGCTGGGCGTCGAAGAAGTCGAGATGCACCATCAGCGCCACGCCCGTCAGCATCAGGGCGAAGGCGATGGGCATGCCGAGCAGCATCAGGCCGAACAGCGAGGAGAGGAAGACCGCAAGGGCCATGGAACGGGCTCCGCTTTCAGAAGGCCGGACGGTGTCAATGCTCGGCGATGGCGCCGCCCTGCGGGGCGGTGGCGCCGTGGGGATCGCCGTTGCCGGGGATGTGCGCCGCCGCGTCGCCCGACAGGATTCGCCAGAGGTTGGCGAGGATCGTCAGCGCCATGGCGATCGCCGGGAAGAAGCCCGCGGCGGCGTAGAAGGCCATGGGGAAGCTGAGCACCGTGGAGCGCGTCTCCATCCCGATCAGAAGCTGGAACCAGCTTCCCTCGATGAACAGCCACAGCGCGTAGATCATCAGCAGGTGGCTGATCACCGCGCAGGCCCGGCGGACGCGGACCGGCAGGCGCGACTGGAGGATGTCCAGCCCGAGATGCTGGTTGCGGCGCAGCGCCAGGGTGGCGCCCAGGAAGACCAGCCAGACGAACATCAGGCGGGCCAGTTCCTCGGCGGCGACGATGCCGCTGTTGAAGCCGTACCGCAGAACCACGTTGCCGAAGACCAGCGCCACCATCACGGCGAGCATCAGCGCCATGATCCATTCGGTGACCATCTCCAGCGCTTCCACCATGCGCTTCATGCACACTCCTCGGCCCGCCTCGCGGCGGGGCTCACCCAAGCGGAAAGGGCGGCGGCAGGGGACGGATGCGGAAAGGAGACGGCACGGAAGGGCACGGGCGGCGCGGCGCACCGGCAGCGGGGCCGGGCGGCGGGTCGGGGTTCCTCCCATTTGGTCTCTTGCCGGGGTCTCTTGCCGGGACCTTGAATTTTCTGTGTCGGAAAATAGAGGAGTCCCGCAACCGAGTGAAGAAGATTTTCTTCATAACGGCACCAAAACCGCCAGACGATCGGCATAGCGACGAAAATTATCTTCACAAGCCGCCCTGCCACGCATAGCTTTGGTCCCAGGGAAAGCGGCGCGACGACCCGGCCGCGCGGGCCAGGGCACGCTATGCCGTTCGCGCCGGTGGTGGTACGGTCCGCCGCCCAAAGACACCCCGGGACCAAGAATGCCGGGGACCAAAAACGCTTTTAGGGATGGACGGTCCGTTTCGATGCTCCAGCCGGTGAACATCCTCGATCACATCCGCGGCCGCCTGCCGGAGCTGAAGCGTTCCGAAGCCCAGGTCGCCGAGATGGTGCTGGTCGAGCCGCAGAAGGTCCTGGGGCAGAGCATCACCGTGCTGGCCCAGGCCGCTGGGGTCAGCGAGGCGACCGTCGTCCGCTTCTGCCGCAGCATCGGCTGCGCCGGCTTTCCCGATTTCAAGCTGCGGCTGGCCGAGGGGCAGGCCCGCGGCACCCCCTTCGTCAGCCAGGACGTGGCGCCGGACGACGAGACTCCGACCGTCGCGCGAAAAATCTTTTCATCCGCCGCCGCCGCTCTGAACGACGCGGCGGGCGCGCTCGACATGGCGGCCGTCTCCCGCGCCGTGGAGCTGCTGGCCGACGCCTCCAGCATCCTGTGCATCGGCACCGGCGCCTCGGCGGTGGTGGCGGAGGACGCGGCGCACAAATTCATGCGCTTCGGCATGGCGGCGCAGGCCAGCGCCGACCCGATGATGGTCCGCATGCTGGCGGTCAATCTGGGCGCGCGCGGCGTCCTGCTGGCGATCTCCAACACCGGGCGCACCGTGATGGTGACGGAACTGGCGCAGATGGCCCGCGACTTGGGCATCCCGGTGATCGCGATCACCGCGCCGGGCTCGCCTCTGGCCGCGGTGTCGTCGGTCGCCATCGGCCACACCCCGGTCGAGGACGCGGAGATCTACACGCCGATGGCCTCCCGCCTCGTCCATCTGGCGATCATCGACGTGCTGTCCACCGGGGTGGCGCTGAAGCTCGGCGCCGAGGCGCGCCACCATCTGGCCAAGGTGAAGGCCGTGCTGTCGGGCACCCGCTCCTCCCACGGCAAGCCCGCCCGAAGCCGCCATCGGGCGTGATCGGCCCGGCCCGCCGGCCTCCCCGGTTTGATCGGACGCAGGCGGGCAGTCTGAGCCATCGACAGGCTGCCCGCCGGACCGCCGTCAGTGCTGCGCCCCGGACCCGCCGACGGCGACGATGGTGTAGGGCGTGCCGGCCACAGGGATCGTGCGTTCCTCCCGCAGCGTCTCGGTGGAGACCACCCGCAACAGACCCTTGAGCGGATCGGTCACCACCACATGGTCGCCGGCCACCGCCAGCCGCGGCCGCGGGTCGCGCCAGTGGCCGTCCATCGAATAGGGGGCGGTCAGTTGGACGCTCGCCTCGATCGCGCCGGACACGACGTTGAGCCGATGCAGCCGGCCGTCCTCGGTCAGGATGTAGGCTTGGTCGGCCTTGGCGTCGTCTAGGGCGAAGTCCACGCGGCGCGTCGGCAGGTCGATCTTGCGGAATTTCGGCTCGTCGCCCGGCTCGATGACGACGACGGCGCGCGGCCCGTAATTGCCGAGGAAGAACTGCATCGCCGTTCCGCCCTTGAGCGTCGAGACGTTGCCGTCCCCAAGCGCGGCGGTGGACACATGGCGCAGAGTCGGCGGCTGCGAGCCGCCGGCCGGGTTGGCGAAGACGAGTCCGTCCTTGCAGCCGAAGGCGAACACGCCGGCCGACTGGGCCTGTCCGTGCACCGCCGGGCAATTCACCACCCCGCCGATCGGCTTGCCCTGCGCGTCGATGACCTTGAGGCCGACGCGCGGCTTGTCGGGATCGTCGTGCGGGACCGAAACGACCAGGAACTCGCCCATCGGGGCGGCGAGGCCATGATGAGCGGCGCCCGGCTTCAAATTGCGGGCCTGGACCGTCCCTTCCAACACGTTGCTCTCCCGGAACAGGGCGACGTCGCCCGTGCCGTCATCGAACAGCGCGATGGTGCCGGAACCCTCCACGACGTGGGCCGGCTTGGTCCCCGTGATCACGGTGGGCAGGAGCTTGGCGTCTTCGACCGTGATGTCGGCGTGGTCCCCATGGTCCTCGAACGACAGTCCGGTGCTGATGACCGCGACCTTTCCGGCATCGCCCTGAACGGCGAAGACGGTGCGGCCGCTGGCGCTGCGCGCGAGGGCCGGCGATTGGTCGAGCCGGAAGGCTCCCGCGCTCGCTCCGTCCTTGAGATCGACGGCACGGACGACCCCGTCGGCGTGATCGCCGATGAACAGGCGGTGGTGCGTCGCACTCCCGGCGTGCTTGTGGTCGTCGGCCAGAGCCGCGCCGGCGGCGAGGCCCCCGGCCGTGGCGCCGATCCACAGCAGCGTCGAGAGAATGGGCAGGCGATTCATGTGCAACCTCGTTGTCAGACCCTAGCGGTGCGGTTTGGGAGGCGCGGCACACCCGCCCGCCGCGCCAGGGCAGGCGGGTGGCGCCCCACAAGCGCGCGTTACGTTATAACGTTACATTTCTTTGGCGCAACCTCCCTTCCGTCTCTGGGTTGGGTCCGCCCTTGCCATTCGCGCCCGCTTCGTCCAATTGATGCGCCGCCGTTCCCGATTCACAGACAGTTCCTGCCCATGCCCGCTATAGCCCTCAGCGTCGCGCCGATGATGGAATGGACGGACCGCCATTGCCGGACCTTCCATCGCCTGCTGTCCAAGAACACGCTGCTCTACACCGAGATGGTCACCACCGGCGCCGTGCTTCACGGCGACCGCGAGCGGCTGCTCGGCTACGACGCAGCGGAGCATCCGGTGGCGCTCCAGCTCGGCGGGTCGGACCCGGCGGACTTGGCCGCCTGCGCCCGCATCGCCGAGGAGTGGGGCTATGACGAGGTCAACCTGAACGTCGGCTGCCCGAGCGACCGCGTGCAGTCGGGCCGCTTCGGCGCCTGCCTGATGGCCGAGCCCGATCTGGTCGCCCGGCTGGTCGGCGCCATGCGCGAGGCGGTGTCGATCCCCGTCACCGTCAAGTCGCGGATCGCCATCGACGAGATGGAGGAATGGCCGACGCTGGACCATTTCGTGCGCACCGTGTCGGCCGCCGGCTGCACCCACTTCATCGTGCACGCCCGCAAGGCTTGGCTGAAGGGCCTCAGCCCCAAGGAGAACCGGGACATCCCGCCGCTGCGCTACGACCTCGTGCACCGGCTGAAGCAGGAGAATCCGCAGCTCACCATCGCCATCAACGGCGGCATCCGCACCCTGGACGAGGCGGAAGGACACCTCGCCACGCTGGACAGCGTGATGATCGGGCGCGCCGCCTACGAGACACCCTACATCCTGGCCGACGCCGACCGGCGTCTGTTCAGCGGGGAGCCCGGCCCCGACCGCTATGCGGTGGTCGAGGCCATGGCGGCCTACGCCGAGAAGCGGATGCGCCAGGGGGCGCCGCTGTCGGCGATCACCCGGCACATGCTGGGGCTGTTCCAGGGCCTGCCCGGCGCCCGCGCGTGGCGGCGTCACATCAGCGAGAACGCCCATCTCCCCGGCGCTGGACCGGAGGTTCTGCTGAAGGCCGCGGCGCTGGTGCCCCACCGGGAAACGGTCACGCAGCCAGCGGGATGAGCGCGGCGAGCGTCAGGCAGACGACGATGGTCAGGCGCGTCCGCAGCGCGCCGAACCAGCGGGGATAGCGTCCATCCGCCGCCGCGCTGCGGTCCACCGCCCAGGCGAGGAGGAAAGACAGGATCAGCGCCGGCACCGTCAGGCCGGACGGCAGCAGGGTAGCACCCCACCCCAGCAGCGACGGCGCGACTCCCCAGGCCAGCCACGCCGGCCCGCTCGTCTCGCCGTCCCGACCTGCCCCATCCTGCCCCGCGAGGATGCGGCCCCAGTGGATGGCGCCGATGAAGGACAGGATCGACACCGCGTAGACGACCACCGCCCGAACCACGGCAGCCTGCCCGTCGCCCTCCGTCATCCAGGCCAGCGCGGTGCCGCCGACGAAGGGAAGCAACCCGCCGTAGGACAGCAGCCGGACGACCGAGGCCCGGCGATCATCGAAGGGCAGCGCATCCATGCGCTTACGGCGTCGGAGAGGAGGAGGCCAGCGCCTTGTCCACCGCCGCGGTCAGCGTGGCGGACTCTGGCGTAACCGAGCTGCCGAACCATTCCACCAGCCGTCCGTCGCGGCCGATCAGAATCTTGTGGAAGTTCCAGCGCGGCACGCCCTGCGGCCCGGTGACCGCCGCCGCCCAGCGATAGAGCGGATGGGCCTGCGGTCCGGTGACGGACTGCTTCTCCATCAGGGGAAAGTCCACGCCGTAGTTGAGTTCGCAGAACGATGCGACCTGGGCGTTGCTGCCGGGCTCCTGCCCGCCGAAATCGTTGCTCGGCACCCCCAGCACGACCAGCCCGCGCTCCCGCCGTCCGGCCCAGAGCTTCTGCAGCCCCTCGTACTGTCCGGTGTAGCCGCATTGCGACGCCGTGTTGACCACCAGCACCGCCTTGCCCCGGAAGGCATCGGGCGTCAGCGTGCCGCCGTCGATGGCCGGCAGGGGCAGCGCAGCCCAGTCGAGCGCGTCGGGCGCCGCCCGGCTGCCGTCCGCCGCCTCCGCGCCGGGGACGGCCGCGGACAGCATCAGGACGGCGGACAGCATCACGGCGGCGGATTGGGCGGTATCGCGGATCGTCGGCATGGCGGTCTCCCGTTCGGCGGCACTGGTCTGTACGGCCTTGTTCTATACGACGGCCGAAGCGCATCGGATCATGCACGCGCATGGGTGCCATGGCCATCTTGCCGTGCGTCGGATGGGCGCCTCTGCTTTAGGGTTGTGCCCCCGCACGCCCCAGACCATAGACCGGCCGACGTCCCCCATGCGCCTTCTCATCCTGATGCTCGGCCTCGCCGGTTTCGCGAGCGCCTTTTCGCTGCGGACCAGCGACCCGATGCTGACCGTCATCGCGTCGGACCTGGGCATCGGCGTGGCCGAAGCGGCCCTGCTCTCCTCCGCCTACACGCTGCCCTACGCGGCGATGCAGCTCATCCTGGGGCCGGTGGGCGACGCCATCGGCAAGACCCGGCTGATCCGGCTGTCGCTGGTCGTCCTGACCATCGGCGTGGCGCTGTCGGCGGTGGCGCCCGGCTATTACACGGTGCTGGCCTCGCGGATGCTGGCCGGCGCCTTCGCCGGAGGAATCATCCCGGCCTCCATGGCGCTGATCGGCGACCGGGTGGTCTACACGGAGCGGCAGTTCGCCATCAGCCGCTTCCTGCTGGCGGTGATCCTCGGCCAGATGTCCGGCTCCGCCGTGGCCGGCGCCCTATCGGAGGTGGCGGGCTGGCGCACCGTCTTCGCTCTGGCGGCGGTGGTGACCGGCCTGATCGCGCTGACCGCCTTCCTGGTCCTGCGGGGCGAGCGGGAGGAGCGGCATTCCCTGTCCGTGGCCGACGCACGGGCGCGCTACGCCTCCGTCCTGGCGAATCCGGTGTCGGTCTGGGTCTTCGCGACGGTGGCGGCGGAAGGGCTGCTGATCTTCGGCGTCTTCCCCTTCGTCGCCCCCATGCTGTCCCGCCACGGGGCGGAGGGCGCGTTCGAGGCCGGGGTGACGCTCGCCGCCTTCGCCATCGGCGGAGTCGTCTACAGTTTCGTGGTGCGGCGCCTGCTCGGTACGCTCGGCCAATGGGGGATGATGGGGGCCGGCGGCCTCGTGGCCGGCGGGGCCTATCTGGCGATGCTCGCCCCGGTGCCCTGGCCGGTGGTGTCCCTGCTGTTCCTGGTCGCCGGCTTCGGCTTCTACATGCTGCACAACACCATGCAGACCCAGGCGACCGAGCTGTCGGCGACGGCCCGCGGGTCGGCGCTCGCCCTCTTCGCCTCTTCCTTCTTCCTGGGGCAGGGGATCGGGCCAGTGGTCTATGGGGCGGTCGCCGATCGGGTCGGCCTGCCCGCCCTGTTCCTGTTCGGCGGCGTGCTGACCATGCTGCTGGGCTTCGGGGCCGTTCAATTGATCCGTCGCCGGCCCACCTGATATTTCAATATTTCGGATATCCCCAGATTCTGTGGATAACTCTGTTGGCGAATCGAGGGGTAACCGAAGGGACAGGCGGCCCCTCAAGGGGTCTGGCAGAAATGCCTTAATTTTGGGCACATTAGAAAACCGCGCCGATCAAGGATTTTTCACGCGCCGGCCTTGCTTTCGCCCCCGGGCCGGCGGCTGCCCCGCCCGGCAACGGGAGTCAAGCGAAGGATGCGCGGCCCTGTGAACAACTTTCCTTGACAGGGCTTGCGCGCCACGGCAAAGGGCTGCCCCAGGCGCCAAGACGGCTTGCGCGCCACCGGTCCGCGGAGCACTCTGGCGTTATGTTCACCGTCAGCGAGAGCGAAGCCGAAACGATCCGCCGGGCCTTCCACGACCGCGGCGAATGGTCCGCCGTGGTGGAGCTGCGCCGGCTGTTCCCGGTCTTCGCCAACAACCCGGAGGCGCTGCGCTGCGTGCGCGCCATCGCCGGCTGGCAGCCTCTCCCCGACCCCGCCACGGCTCCACCCAAGGTAACCCCGCTGCGGCGCCGCAAGCCGGCGGAGCCGCAGCCCTAAGTCAGGTGGCGGTGCGCGGCCCGCGTTCGGTGAGGGTGTCGGCCAGCGGCACGACCTTGCCGCCGTCGGCCACCACCTGAAGCTCCGGAACGCCGGCGTGGGCGCGGCGTTCGGCCAGGAGAACCTCCAGCATCGCCTCGACCTTCGGCATGTGGACGGTTTGCTGGTCGAAGGGCATCTGGATGCCCTGTTCGCGGAACTGCTCCAGGATGCGCATGCGCAGCTCGTTGCGCACCGGGATGATGTGCTCGGTGTTGGCGACGAAGCAGCGCAGCTCGAACTCCGGCCCGCTCGGCCCGAAGTCGCGGAACATCACCACCGGTTCCGGGTTGCGCAGCACCTGGGCGTGGCCGTAGCCGATCCGCAGCAGCAGCGCGTAGACCTGCCGGGCGTCGGTGTCGTAGGTGATGCGGACCTTGATCTCGATGCGGGTGGTCTTGTCCTTCAGCGTCCAGTTGACCACCGACTTGGAGATGAACTCCGAGTTCGGGATGATCACCGAGGCGCGCTGGAAGGTCTGGATCTCCGTCGCGCGCACACTGATGCGGCGCACGGTGCCCTCAAGCCCGTTGACGACCACCCAGTCGCCCACCTTCACCGGCCGCTCCACCAGCATGATCAGGCCGGAGATGAAGTTGCTGACGACGTTCTGCAGGCCGAAACCGATACCGACCGACAGGGCCGACGCGATCATGGCGAGGCTGGACAGGTCCAGCCCCAGCGTGCCGACCGACATCAGCACCGCCATGGTGGTGCCGAGATAGCCCACACCCATGCGGATGGAGTTGCGCACGCCGTCGTCCATATTGACGCGTCCGAGGATGCGCTCGTCGAGCTGGCGCTGGATGAAGCGGGTCACCGCGACGACAACGCCCAGCACCATCAGCGCCGACATGATGTCGCCCGGCGCGATGCGCACGCCGCCCACCGTGACGCCGCTGAGGAAGCCGTCGGCTAGCCCCTTCATCTCCGACAGGGTCATGCCGGTCAGCGGCAGCAGGAAGAAGGCCGCCACGGTCAGCAACAGCCCGTCGATCACCGTCCGCCCGACCTGCCCAAGCATCCGCCGGCCGCGGTCGGTGGCGATCACGATGTCGCGGACCTCGGCCACCTGCCCGCTGCCGCGCTCCAGCAGGACGCAGAGCAGTTCGCGCAGGACGCCGCGCGCCACCAGAAGGACGCCGCCGATGATGAGCGTGGTCAGCATCAGCTTCGAGGCGTAGATCGCGCCGACCAGATAACCGGCCCCCGAGGCGACCAGCGAGGCGAGCGCCACCGCGCCGATCAGCAGGCGCAGCCGCAGCCCGACGACCCGCGGACGGACGGGCGGCGCCTCCTCGGCTTCCGCCGCGGCAGGGGTTGCGGCCGGCGGCGGCAGGGTGACGTCCAGTCCGGCCCCGGGCGTCGGCTCGGGGCATCCGCAATCGTCGGTCGCCTCTGCCTCCGGCTGCGGGGCGGCGAGCCAGAGGTGATCGGGGTAGAGGAACAGCAGCGACATGGCGATCAGCGCCATGGTCCCGAAGCCGGTGATCGAGCGCAGTTCCGGCGGGGTGAACATGCCCTCCGACAGGGCGATGCCGGTGCCGGCCAGGGCCAGCCCGATCATGACGAGCGGGACGCGGCGGACCAAGCGCCGCGCGCTGTCCGGGTCGAGGTTGGCGAGCTGCCAGGAGGGATGGTCAGGCGCCAGGGTGGCGCGGGCGACGCCGGTCACCAGGAAATAGGCGGTCAGACCGCCCGACACCCCGACCACCAGAGCGGTCAGCGGACCGGCGTCGGCTGCGTCGCGCAGCAGCCCGACCAGGGCGCCGCTCAGCACCAGCGTCGGCACCAGCGGCACCAGGCAGCGGGCCAGCGCCTCCACCGCCATCGCCACCACCCGCTGACGGTAGCTGGGCCGCTCCTCCAGATCGCGGTGGCCGTAGCGGCGCAGCAGCACCCGGCGCACCGGCCAAGCGACCAGGAACAGCACGGCGGCGAGCGCGCCCAGACCGTAGAGGCGGCTGCGCCATTCGTCGTCGCCCATCACGATGCCGAAGGCGCGTCCGATGCGCTCCTGCACATAGGCCGTCTGCTCAGGCAGCGCGGCCCAGGTGGCGGGCAGCAGCGGCACCGGACCGCGCCGGACGATCTGCTCGGTGAGCTGGGTCATGCGCTGGTCGGCGGCGGTGCGCAGCAGGATGTCGGCGCGCGTGACGATCAGCTCGGTCTGCTTGGTCCGCCCTTCCACCTCGCCGATGGTCTGGGTCAGGCGCTTGCGCTCCGCGGCGATCCCCGCCTCCTCCGGCGGAGCGCCCTGGGCCGGCGGCGGACCCAGCGCGTCCAGCATGCGCTGGGCGGTGTCGCGGGCCGCCGCCGCCGCCGCGCCGGCTTCCCGGACCTCGTGCTGGATCTTGGCCAGATCGGCCCGCAGGGTCTCGTATTCCGTGTTCGCCAAATCACCCCCGGCGATGCGGTTGGCCGCCCTCTCCAACGCGTTCTGCCATTGCGGCAGCTTGGTCTTGAAGTCCGCCGCAGCTTCCGCCGCCGGGGGGGCGGACTGGGCCAGGGCTGATGGAACCACGGCACCCACCGCAAGCGCACCGCACAGCATCAGGACTACCAGAAGCCGGCCAATCCGGCAGCGGAAGGCGGAGGAAATCTGCATCACCGTTCGAAGTCTCTTGTTGGCGAAAGGCTGCGGCCCCGGCGAACCGGGAAAAGGGATACCTATACTCTTCGGTGTCGCGGCAAAAGTATGGCACGCCGTGTCACCAGGATGTGACAGAGAGGTTCGGAAGCGCGCATCCGTTCGCGGGGGACGGGGCGAGGCGCCTGTCCCGGGGTCCGCTGTTTCGTGCACCTGCCTGCCGATTGAGCATGGCGTGGTTGCGTGTCTTGATGATACAGGTTGCGCATCGTCGCTTCATACGCACGTCATCATCATGGCCGGCCTGACCGACATCGACCGCACCCTCCTCCGCACCGCGCTGAAGGCCGCAAAGCGCAACGACGTCCCCTCTGTCGGGATGCCGACCGAGACGCTGGAACGGCTTCTGGAGTATCTGGCGGTCCTTGAAGGGGCGCAGCCCAGCACGCAGTCCGAAGGCGCCCCGGGGTCGAACTGACCCTTCAACCATTGCTTGGCCGGCAATGGCAGGGCGTCTCACCCTGACACTGCATACTATCGTATGCCTACCAACCGGCGCTGGACCTATGCAGCCGCTGAACGGCACGTTGTGACATTGAATTCGAGTCGCAACCGATGCTCGACTAACCCTATCGAACGGAGTAAGACTTTGGGACCCACTCCTTCAGGCGGACGATCCCATTGTGCCAGTTTGCCACACCGGAATGCGGTCACGCCTGTCGCGCGATCAGGCTCGTCCGCGAACACAGCCGCGGACCCGTGGGGTTGGACGCGCGCGCCTATCTGATCCGGGTCGAGCGTCGGCTCATGCAGTTCCATTGCGGCGGTCCGCTGGGCATTCCAACGGAAGCGGCGTCGCCCCGCGAGGCCGCTGAGTAATCGGCCGTCACCACCGCATACCGGCACTCAATCCCGCCCACTGGGGGAATCGGAACGGCCCCGGTCCGGATCGCGGCCCCGGTCCTCCTCCCCCTGACGGCCCTTATCCGTTGCCTCGTCGCGTTCACGCTGACGCTGCCATTGATCGAACTTCTCGGGGTCGGTCACCAGATCGATAACGGACGGCTTCCGGTTGCCGTCGTCGCGCTGTGCGGGCATGAACACCTCCATCGCTGCGCCACACCTGTCCTTTTGCACATCAACAGCGCAAAGGGCCCGGCGCACCAAGCCCCGCAAGGGGAGAACCCCACAAGCACAGCCTTGCTCCTTTGGCGTCCGGTTTTTGACACAGCACACCCCCGCCTGAATCCTTAGCCTGCGACAACGATCAAGACACAGTCGGGGGCGGGATGCTGCGGTTGGGAACACGGGTGAGGTTTGCGGGCCAGGAGGCTCTCGTCGTCGCACGGACCCTTGCCGGTGAGCCGACCTACGACATCCGTCTGGCCGACGGCCGTCTCATCAAATACGCCGCCGAAAGCGATCTGGAGCCGATTGAGGGGGACGGGTCCGCACCTCCGCCCGCCTCGGTGCGGCCATCCGGCGACGGCGGCTCCAACCAGGGGGGCATGCAGTGACCCGCGACGACTTCCCCTATTCGCTCCAGCCCTACGCGATGCCGGAGAACGGCGGCGACGGCGCGCAGCCGTCCGACGCCTGGACCCTGGTGCTGTTCCGCGCCGCCGACGAGGCGGAACGCCTGTGGTTTCGCGACCATGGATTCGTCATGGAGGGCCGCCGCTGGGTCCGCCATGCCCCTGTCCCGGACAGCCGCACCGAGACACCGGCCTCCGGCGATGCGTCCGAGGACGAGGACCTCGGCGATCGTGAGTCCGACGACAAGGCGCCGGGCACCGGCGGCCCCGCGCCGGACGTCGCCGCCTGATCTTCCGTTCCGGCGTCCGCGGCCTTTTCCAGTGCCGGCGCCCCTGCTCGCGGACACGCACGCCCCATGCCCGACAGCCTCGACTTCGACCGGAACGACCTTGGTCCAAACGCAGCCGGGCAGAACCATCTGACCCCCGGCGATCTGAACCAGCCCGCTCCCTCCCCATCCGCGCCGCCCCCGTCCGTATCGCCGTCCACCGTTCCGCAGACCGCCCTGATCCGGCGGCTGCGCCGGGCGGCCTCCGGCAACGTCCCGGCGCCGGAAGGGGTGACGCTCCGTCAGGCCCAGCAGCGCGACGTCATGGTCGGCGCCCATCTGACCCTGAGCATCGATTGGGCGACGGAGGTCGAGGTCCGGCTGGGCGCGGAGATGGTGCGCTTCGCCATCTACTGCCGCAACGCTGCCGAACTGAACGCGACGCTGGCCCGCGACTTGGACGCCGAGGCGGCCTCATTGGAGACGGCCCATCGCTTCGCCACGCTGCTCGGCCCGCTGGACGAGCGGGTGGAGGCGATGTCCGCGGCGGAGGAGCCGTTGCCGCCCCTGCCGTCGCTGCGCGGCCCCTACTATCTGCATGAGGTCTGCACCGGTTGCGACGGCGGCGGGGTGCGGGCCTGCGGCGGCGACGGCTGCCGCGGCGGCAAGATCCGCTGCACCCACAGTGCGACCGCCGAGACGCCGGATTGCCCGGACTGCGGCGGGCGCGGCCAGCACCGCTGCCCGGTCTGCGCGGGCGAGGGTGTGGTCGCCTGCGAGACCTGCAGCGGGGTCGGGCAGTTCACCCACATCCATCACCCCCGCCTGACCGCCCACCCCTCCTACAGCCTGACCGCGCCACCGGACGCCCCGGCGGCGGTGCGGATGGCGCTGGAGGAGGCCGGATTCGCCGGCTTCGCGGCGCTCGCCAACCCCGCCCCCGCCGCGGTGCGCCATTCCGGCACGCAGCTTCTCTACCAGCGCAGCGGCACGCTCACGGTGGTCGCCCTGTCCTGGGACTGCGACGGCGTGCCGTTCGAGGTGGAAACCGTCGGGCCGGACGCCGACTCCGCGCCCCTCCCCCCCTTCCTGGACACGGTGCTGGCCCCGGTGCTGGCGCGCATCGCGGCGCTGCCACCCGCCGACGCCTTCGCCCTGGCCGGCGCCTACCGCCTGACCCGCTCCATCGCCGAGGCGGTGCTGGACGGCCGGGAACCGGACACCGCGGCGATCGCGGCCGACCATGAGGGCTGCGTCAGCCCCGCCTTCGTGAAGGAAACCGCCGCCGTGCTGGCGGAGCGGTTTGCCGAGACCAGCCGCACCGCCGTGTCACGGAGCTGGATCGCCGCGGCGGGGCTGCTCGCCCTGGTCCTGCTTCTCGTGGCGGGCGTGGACGGTCCGGCTCTGCTGACCGGCGCGACGCCCGAGCAGCCGGCCCCGGCGGCGCTGCGGCTGGGCTGGGACATCGGGCTTCCCATCGCCGCCGGGCTGGGCCTGTGGACGCTGGTGCGCGGGGTGGTGCGCGGGGCGCTGGCCGCCGCCTTCGGCGGGCCGGTCCGTGCGCCGGACCAGGGGTCCTGGCCGCTCGTCCTGCTGTCCGCCGCGGCGGCGATCCATCTCGGCCTGCTGACCCTGTGGAACGGCGGGCCGGGGTTCAGCCGGCTGAATCATCGGCTGGACGTGGAAGCGATCACCCAGGGGCGCGCGCCGATGCCCGCCCCGCGCGTGCTGACTCCGGAGGAGCGGACCATGGCCGCCCAGCGGGCGCTGGCCCGGCTGGGGCGCTACGACGGGGCGATCGACGGCAAGATGGGCGAAGGCACCCGGACGGGTCTTGCCAGCCTGACCGGACTGGTCGACACGCCGCCGGGCGTGGCGCCCGAAGATCCGCTTGAGTTGGCGGTGGCCATCGCCGCCGACCGCGTGGCGGTCAACGTACGGGCTCCGGAGCTTCTGGTCGGGCCAGGCTGGAGCAACGCCACCCGCCTGCGCATGAAGCACGACGACCAGCCGATGGTCGCCGGGGCCTTCCTCGGGGCGCTGGCCGCATCGGGCACGGAGCGGGCGGCAGCGGGCCAGGAGTGGGTTTCGGGAGATGGCCTGCGATCCGGGTTGATCACCGTGACGGGCCGCATCGCCGACCCGAAGGACCGCGGGCGCCTGTGCTTCGCGCTGACCCATGTCGTGACCACGCCGGCCGGCCGGGATACCGGCGCGCCGCTGCGCACCTGTCGGACCGCCGGAAACTGGACCCTGGAGGAATGAGGCCTGGAAGAATGGGAAGGGAGATCAGGAAAAGGACCCACTGCGGGCGGGCATGAAAAAGGGGCCTGAGAAGGCCCCGATTTTCGTATCCATCCGGCGATCCGCCGAAGGAAAGATGGTGCGGTCGAGAAGACTCGAACTTCCACAGCATTTCTGCCACAGCGACCTCAACGCTGCGCGTCTACCAATTCCGCCACGACCGCGACTTCATCATTCGAATGGACTGCGCACAACGGCTCAACCCATTGAATTTCTTTACTTTCCTAAGCCGGACGTTACGCGGCGCCGCGTCGGAATGCAACAACTTTCTCATGTTGAGAGCAACCCGACGACAGGCCGCGTCGGCCCGCACGCGCCCCCTTCCGAGCGCGCCGCGCCCTGTTATCGCATTCCCAGGGGATAAGCAAGCGGCTTGCGTTCACAGCCCGCTCACGGTGCCGCCGGGAAACGCGCAATGGGGTCAGGCGTCCAGATGACGGCGCACCGCATCGGCGGCCTGCAGAACGGCACGGTGGGCCTGATCGACCAGACGGGTCATGGTGGCGAAGGAGTGGGGAAGCCCGTCATGGACGGCGAGGCGATGGGAAACGCCCGCCTCGGCCAGCCGCTCCGCCAGACGGAGGGAGTCGTCGCGCAGGCAGTCGAGATCCGCCGCCAGCAGAAGCAGAGGCGGCAGCCCGCGGAGGTCGGCCAGCAAGGGCGCGGCGCGGGGGTCGTCAGGGGTGGCCGCGCCGCCGAGATACTGCCCCCAGTACCAGCGCATCCGCGCCGTCGTCAGGCCGTACCGCCCATCGCCGAACCGACGGTGCGACACGGTGTCGAAGTCATGCGCGAACATGCCGTAGAACAGCAGCCCGAACGACACCCGCGGCTCCCCCGGCGCACGGGCGGCGAGGGCGAGGCCAAGCGCGAGGTTGGCCCCGGCGGAGTCGCCGCCAACCGCGATCCGGGCCGCGTCGATCCCATGCGCCGCCCCAACGGCGGCAACCCAGCGCAGGGCCGCCAGCGCCTCCTCATGCTGGTGCGGGAAGCGGCGCTCCGGCGCCAGACTGTAGCGCACCGCGCAGACCACGGCGCCGCTGTGCAGGGCGAGCAGCCTCAGCAGCCGGTCATGGGTGTCCACGCTGTTCACGACGAAGCCGCCGCCATGGAAATAGACCACGACGGGCAACCTCGCGGCGCCACGGTCGGCCGGGCGGTAGAGGCGCAACGCCAAAGGGCCGGCGGGACCGGCCGCGGCCACCTCCGTCACATCGATGGCAAGCGGCGCAGGGCCGTTCAGAAAGGCGTGATAACGCTCCGCCGCCGCACGGGCTTCGGCGAGAGGAAGGCTCAAGGGATCGGCGGGAGCGGCGCCGAGACGGGCGGCCGCCTCGTTCATCGCGATGACCTGAGGGTTCAGGCGTTCCGTCGTGGACTGCACGGTTGTGGGCCGCAAGATGGTGTCCGGCATGACATCCTCCTTCTCAACCGAAACGACGGCGGACAGCCGCGCGGACCGGGAGCGGTGTCGGCAACCAGGAAAGCCCCCGACCGCCGGGCGGAAATCAACACTGGGCGCCATGATAGACACTTTAAATCTACCATGTAAATAGGTTTATGTGAGGTTTAATCACATGGGTGCAATGTTTTTATGCGGAAAGGCGTTTCCTCACGTTCCGGCGGACGAGGGCCAACGCAGCGTCGGCGCATTGGCTTCGCAGTTCGGGCACCGCGGTCATCTCCCAGAACGGCGCCCGGCTGACCGGTCCGAGCGCGAAGAGGCGGTCGGTCACCGCCCCACCCTCGCCGATCAATGCCCCCTCCTCGGTAACGTCGAGGCCGAGGCGCAAGGGGTCAGGACGGGCCAGTCCCTGCTGAAGCAAGGCGCACATCAGCGGATGGCGGATGCGCCCGAAGTCGCACTCGGTGCCGGTCGCGTTGACGATGGCGCCCACCGTGCGTGTCCAGAGCGCGTCTTCGGCGCCCCGCGCGCGGACCGTCGCCTCCACCCCCTCGGGGGTCAAGGCCAGAGCCTGAAGGCGCCCGGCCCGGACGGCCAGCCGCCCGTTCTCGCGCAGCGCCTCGATCCTGGCGGCCACCTCCGGCGCCATGCGGTGGCGGTGCACCTCCCAGTATGGCCGGGCGTGACGCAGGAAGCGCTGCCGCTCCTCCAGCGGCAGGTGCTTCCAGATCAGCGGGTGGAAGGGCCGCAGGGAATCGAAGGCGGCGCGCCAATCCAACCCTTCCTCCCGCGCGCGGCGCACATCGGCCTTCAGGGCGATCAGCACGTCCAGCACCGTACCGGGCATCGTCTGGGGATGGACGAAGCTCTTGAAGGGCCGCGTCTCCAGATGGGTGGTGGGCAGCAGACCGCGGCGCGACAGCGCCAGGATCGGCCCACGGTGGCCCTGGTTCTCCAGGGACAGCACCACATCGACCATCGTCAGCCCGGTGCCGAGGATCAGCACCGGCGCGCCCGGATCGATGGCGGCGACGGCCTCGCGGTTCCAGGGATCGCCGACGAAGCGCTCCGACGCGAAGACCTCTGGTGCCGCGATGCGCGGCGGCGAAGGCGGAAAATGCCCGACGCAGAGCACCGCCCGGTCCACCGCGAGGCTGTCCCCGTTGGCGAGCCGCAGACGCACGCCGCTGCCGGCGACGCCGTCCAGCGCCGCATCCACCACCTCCGCCTGCACCGTGTCGAGCGTCACGTGGGCGGGGGCGTCCGCCTGGGCCTCGTGCAGCACGTCCTGGATGTACGCGCCGTAGAGCCGGCGCGACACGAAGGCATGGCCGCTCGGCGGCACGTCGCCGCCGAGGTCCTTCGCCCACAGCCAGCGCAGGAAATGGCGCGGGTCGTCGGGATAGGCGCTCATGTTGTAGGCGCGCACGTTCAACAGATGCGCCGCGCTGTCGGTGGAATAGGCCAGCCCGGTACCCAGCGTGCCGGCGCGCTCGATCAGATGGATGCGCGTCGGCTCCTCCGCCTTGCGCAGAAGGTGGGCCGCCAGGATACTGCCGGTGAAGCCGGCGCCGACGATGGCGATGCTGTGCGCGGTGTCGTGGGACGGCATGCTCGTCGTTCCTCTCCCTGTGTCCAGCACCCCGCGGGGCGCCCCCTAATTGACATCATTAGAGCACCATGAATCCCTATTTAACAAGTTGGCTTTTGCCGTATCTCATGTGCTTTCCTATTCCATGCAGCGCAAATGACTTGTAAAATTTGTTGATTCCCCGCTCGACCATCAGGACCCGGACCGCAGAATGACCATGGGCAAGCGTGCACCCTTCGTCGTCGGAATCACCGACCACATGATCCCCCCGCCCGACCTGGAGGCGGCGGTTCTCGACGGCTGTGCCGAGGTGGATTTCCTCGACACCCGCCGCGAGGAGTATCTGGACCCGGAGCGTCTGGCCCGGCTGGACGCGCTGCTGGTGTGGAGCACCCGCATCGGCCCGGCGACGGTGGCGAAGCTGCCGCGCTGCCGCATCGTCGTGCGATTCGGGGTCGGCTACGACAAGGTCGACGTGGCGGCGCTGGAGGCCGCGGGCATTCCCTTCTGCAACAACCCGGACTATGGGACGGAGGAGGTGGCCGACCACGCCGTCTCCCTGCTGCTCTCCCTGCAGCGCCGGCTGTGGGAACATGATGCCCGCGCCCGCGGCTACAGCACGACGTGGCAGGCCAACACGCTGACGCCGCTGCGGCGGTCCAGCGCGGCGACGGTCGGCGTCGTCGGCGTGGGGCGGATCGGCACGGCGGTGGTGAACCGGCTCAAGCCCTTCGGCTATCGCATCCTCGGCTACGATCCGCAGCAGCCGGCCGGCCACGAGAAGGCGGTCGGCTACCACCGCGTCCGCCGGCTGGACGAGTTGCTGGGCGAATCCGACATCGTGACCTTCCATTGCCCGCTGACGCCGGAGACCCGCGGCCTGATCGACGCGGACTTCCTGGCGAAGCTGAAGCCCGGCGCCCTGCTGGTGAACACGGCGCGCGGCGAGATGTTTGCCGGGCTGGACCCGCTGGAGGCGGCGCTTCGCAGCGGCCACGTCGCCGCCGTGGGGACGGACGTGCTGCCGACCGAACCGCCCGCCCCTCACCCGCTGCTGGACGCGTGGCGCCGCCGGGAATCCTGGCTGGAAGGTCGTCTCGTGGTCACGCCGCACAACGCCTTTCATTCCGACGAGGCGGCGATCGAGATGCGCCGCAACGCCGCCGAAACCGCCCGCCTGTTCCTGGAGGACGGGGTTCTGCGCAACCGCATCCTGCCCTGACCCCACCCGGTCAGGCCCCCAGGAAGGCCGGAACGTCGAGGCCGAGCGCGCCCCCGATCCCGTGTAGGGCGCGCTCGGTGTCGGGATCGAGCGTGATGCCGCGCTCCGCGGCCAACACCCGGCTCCGCCGCTCCGGCCCGCCGGGCACCAGCACGCCGTCACCGCCGGGTACCGGCGGGGTGTCCTGGATGTGGTCCAGCACCGCGTCGGTCAACGCCTGCCAGCCGCCGTTCTCCACGTCGGACACCCGCGCCGGGTCAATCAGGAAGGCCAGCGCGTTGTTCACCACCCGCCCCTGACGGAGGTTGTCCGGCAGGGCCGGCAGCCCGCCGGCCAGCGCCCCGGCGAGGATCTCACAGGCGAGCGCCAGCCCGTAACCCTTATGCCCCCCAAAGGGCAGGATGGCGCCGGTCGGGTCGCGGAACATCACGCCGGGGTCGCGCGTCGGCGCGCCCCGCTCGTCGATCAGTAGGCCGTCGGCGACCTCCTTCCCGGAGGCAGCAGCGACCCGGCACTTGTTGGCCGCCACCGCGCTGGTCGCGAAATCCAGCAGGAAGGGCGGATGGCCCGGCGTGGCCGGGACGGCGATGCAGATTGGGTTGGTGCCCAGCCGCGGCCGCCCGCCGCCATGGGGTGCGGCCAGAGGCCGGCTGACCACATTGACGAAGAAGACCCCGATCAAGCCGGCCGCGATGCACTGCTCGCCGTAGGAGCCGACCCGCCCGATGTGATGAGCGTTGCGTAGGGCGAGCACACAGGCCCCACCGGCCTTGGCCCGCGCGATGGCGAGGTCCGTCGCCTCCCGCGCGATCACCTGCCCATAGCCGACCTCCCCGTCCACCACCAGGAACGGCGCCTCGTCGCGGACGACGCGGGCGTGCCGGTTCGGTTGCAGGTGGCCCAGTTCCAGGCTCTTCGCGTAGACGGCGATCTGGCACACGCCGTGGCTGGCATGGCCGGTAGCGTCGGAGTCCACGAGGTTGGCGGCGACGATGGCCGCCTCCTCCGGGCTGCTGCCGGACCGTTGCAGGATGGCGTCCAGAAGGGCCACCAGACGGTCCGCGGCGTAGGGTCCTCCCATCCTCAGAACACCGAATAGTCGATGGGCTGGTGGCGGTCGAGCGTCCGGTGGACGGGCGGCAGCGGGTACTTCAGCCCGGTCGCGCAGTTGAACAGCACGGCGCGCTCGTCGCGGCCCACCCGCCCGTCGGCCAGCGCCTGCTTGTAGGCGGCGTAGGTGGCGGCGCCCTCCGGGCACAGCAGGAATCCCTCCTCCCGCGCCGCCTCGTCCAGGGCCGCCTGGATGGCCTCGTCCGGCACGGCGACGGCAAAGCCGCCGCTCTCCCGCACCGCACGCAGGATCAGGAAGTCGCCGACCGCCTGCGGCACGCGGATGCCGGACGCGATGGTGTGGGCGTCCTGCCAGCGCGGCGCGTGCTCCTCCCCCGCCTCGTACGCGCGGACCATCGGGGCGCAGCCGGCGGCCTGCACCGCGACCATGCGCGGGCGCTTGGACCCGATGAAGCCGATGGCCTCCAGCTCCGCAAAAGCCTTCCACATGCCGATCAGCCCGGTGCCGCCGCCGGTTGGGTAGAAGATGACGTCCGGTACCTCCCAGCCGAGCTGCTCGGCCAGTTCCAGCCCCATGGTCTTCTTGCCCTCGATCCGGTAGGGCTCCTTCAGGGTGGAGACGTCGAACCAGCCGGCCTTAGCCTTGCCCTCTCCCACGATCTTGCCGCAGTCGTCGATCAGCCCGTTGACGCGGTAGACGGTGGCGCCCTGGAGTTCGATCTCCGAGACGTTGACCTCCGGCGTGTCCTCCGGGCAGAAGATGGTCGTTCTGATGCCCGCCCGTGTCGCGTAGGCGGCCAGCGCCGCGCCCGCGTTGCCGTTGGTCGGCATGGCCATGTGCTCGATGCCGAAGGCCTTCGCCATCGACACCGCCATGACCAGTCCGCGCGCCTTGAAGGAGCCGGTGGGCAGCCGCCCCTCGTCCTTCACCAGCAGTTCCGCCGCCCCCAGCTTGGCGGCGAGCTTGGGCAGCGCGACCAGCGGGGTCACCGCCTCGCCCAGGGTGACGATGTCCTGCACCCGGCGCACAGGCAGCAGCTCGCGGTAGCGCCACAGATCCTGCGGGCGTTCGGCCAGCGCGTCCTTGGTCAGCGCGCCGCGCACCCCCTCCAGGTCGTAGCGGACGAGCAGCGGCTTACCGGCCTTGGACAGGTTGTGGACGGTGTCGGCCTCGTACCGCTCCCCGGTGTAGGCGCATTCCAGATGCGTGACGAAGGTCGGGCGCTCGGTGGTCAGGTTGCTGTCGAAAGGCACGGATGGATTTCCTTGCTCAAGAATCCCCTCTCCCGCCCCAGGAGAGGGGTTTTGGTTGCTAGCGGACCATGCCCCACTTGCGGACGGTGTGGGTCTCGATCCAGCGGAAGACGACGTTCTCGACGACGAGGCCGATCAGGATGACGGTGACGAGCCCGGCGAACACCTTGTCGATGTACAGCTCGTTGCGGTTCTGGAAGATGAACCAGCCCAGCCCGCCCTTGCCCGACGACACGCCGAACACCAGCTCCGCCGCGATCAGCGTGCGCCAGGCAAAGGCCCAGCCGACCTTCAACCCGGTCAGGATAGCCGGAAAGGCCGCCGGAATCAGCATGGTGACGACGTAGCGGATGCCGCTCAGCCCGTAATTCCGCCCGGCCATGCGCAGCGTTTCCGACACCGAGGTGAAGCCGGCGTGGGTGTTCAGCGCCAGAGGCCACAGCACGGCGTGGACCAGAACGAAGGTCAGGCTGACCGCGCCCAGCCCGAACCACAGCATGGCGATGGGCAGCAGCGCGATGGCCGGCAAGGGGTTGAACATGGAGGTCAGCGTGGACAGCACGTCGTTGCCGATGCGCGTGGACACCGCGAAGCTGGTCAACAGAATGGCCAGCACCACGGCGATGGCGTAGCCCTTCAGAAGCACCGACAGCGACACCCAGGCCATCGACAGCAGGTTCTCCCGCCAGACCGCCTCCCACAGCGCCGCGACGGTGGCGGTGAAGGTGGGAAACATCAGCGGGTTGTTCTGCCACGTCGCGGCGATCTGCCAGATCAGCGCCACCGCGGCCAGCACCGCGAAGCGGCGGAGCGCGGTGATGTTGCCGATCCGCTCCCACAGGGACAGCGGGCGGGCCACGTCGCCGATGGGGCCGGTGGTGGCGACCGTCCGCTCATACTCCGGGCGGACGGGCGGCACGCGGCGGCCTTGCGGGGCCAGGGACAGGCCGGTCATGACGACAGCCCCCTCACCGTTTCCACCTCGTCGGCGAACAGCATGGTGTGGATGCGCTGGGCGGTGTCCTGGAACGCCGGGCTGCCGACCGCGAAGTGATCGTAGCCGTCGCAGTTCAGCTCCGCCTTCACCTGTCCGGGGTGCGGCGAGAGCACGAGGATGCGGGAGCCGACGACCAAAGCCTCCTCGATGGAATGGGTGACGAACAGAACGGTGAAGCGCAGATCGTCCCAGAGCTGGAGCAGCTCCTCCTGCATCTTGCGGCGAGTCAATGCGTCCAGCGCCGCGAAGGGCTCGTCCATCAGCAGGATGTCCGGCTCCATCGCCATGGCGCGGGCGATGGCGACGCGCTGCTTCATCCCGCCCGACAGCATGTGCGGATGCACGTCGGCGAACTTGGACAGGTTCACCCGCGCGATGCAGTCCAGCGCCTTCTCCTCGGCCTCCCGACGGGACGCCTTGCCGCTGGCGAGCAGCGGGAACATGACGTTCTGCTTCACCGTCTTCCAGGGCGGAAGCTGGTCGAACTCCTGGAACACCATCATGCGGTCCGGCCCCGGCCCGGTCACCGCGCGCCCGTTCAGACGAATGGCCCCCTCCACCGGTGCCAGGAAGCCGCCCACCGCCTTCAGCAGCGAGGACTTGCCGCAACCGGACGGCCCAAGCAGGACATAGCGTTCCGCCTGGAACACCTGGAAATCGACGCGGTAGGTCGCGGTCACCAGATGGCGGCGCGTCTTGTACTGGAGCGTCACGCCGGACACATCCAGCAGCGGGCGTTCGGACACGCCGGCGCTGCCCACGCTGTCGGTGTCCACGCTGGCGGGATAGGTGAAGGCGTTCATCGGCTCAGCTCCCGGTTTCGCCGTGCAGGTCTTCGAAGAACAGGTCCTTCCAGGAGGCCGGCTTGTTCTTCATGGCGCCGACCTTGTGCATGAAGTCGGCGAAAGCCCCGACGCGGGCGGGGGCGACGGTGAACTGGTTGTCCGGGTCGTCGAGGATGCTGACGACGAAGGCCTTGTCGAGGTCGCCCCGGTTCTGCGCCAGATAGATGTCCGCCGCCGCGGAATGGTCGGCGTTGATGACTTCCATCGCTTCCTTCAGCGCGCCGAGGAAGGCCTGATAGGTCTTGGGATTCTTGGTCCGGAACACTTCCTTCGCCCAGATCAGGTTGAAGGTGTGCGGCCCGCCCAGCACGTCGTAGGAGCTGAAGACCTTGTGGATCTTCGGATCGCGCAGCTGCTGGTACTGGAACGGCGGACCGGAGATGTGGCCGGTGATCTCCGACGAGCCGGACAGCAGGGCGGCGGTGGCGTCGGGGTGCGGCAGCGAGACGGTCAGCTTGTCGAGCGCGTCGAACTTGCCTTCTCCGAACTCCTTCTCCACGGCCATCTGGAGCACGCGAGCCTGGACGCCGACCTTCACCGCCGGCAGGGCGATCTTGTCCTTGTCGGTGAAGTCCTTGAGCGTCTTGACGGTCTGGTTGGTGGTGGTCAGGAACAGCGGCATGCTGTTCAGGGCGGCGATGGCCTTGACGTTGGCGTTGCCCTTGGTGCGGTCCCAGATGGTCAGCAGCGGGCCGACGCCCGCCGACCCCAGATCGATGGAATCCGACAGCAGCGCGTCGTTCATCGCCGCCCCGCCGGAGAGCTGCACCCACTCCACATTGATGTCGAGCCCCAGCTCCTTGCCGTGTTTCTCGATCAGCTTCTGGTGGCGCAGCACATGAAGCGGCAGATAGCCCAGCCCATACTGTTCGGCGATCCGTATCCGGCCTTCCGCCGCCGCCGGACCGGCCAGCGCTGCGGCGGCAAGCCCCAGCCCGGCCAAGGCGCAGAGCGCGTGGCGGATGACACGTCCAGGGTTGACCATACGAACCTCCGATAAATTTTACCTAATCTCTAGTAGGAAAATGACATCATGATTCCACGAATGATTCAACAGGGAAAATCGCCTTTAAATACATGCATAATGTGTTATTTATAGACAAAAGAAGATCGCGGAGCCGGCACGCCAGCCTGCCGGCTCCGCGACGCTTCGGACCGGCACGAGGGGCGTGGACCCCCGCGCCGCACCCGGATGACGTCAGGCGGCGAGGCTCGGCTTGCGGCCAAGCACGCGGGTCACGCTGGGACGGCCATCGACGCCGACCACCACATCGCCGGCAACCGTCGTGCGGCGGACGACGCGGGGACGGTCGCCGTAATCGTCGACGGCGCGGTGGATGGTGGCACGGTTGTCCCAGATCGCCACGTCGCCCGGCGACCAGTGCCAGCGCACTGTGTTTTCCGGACGGGTGGCGTGGTCGGTGAAGATACCGATCAGCCGGTTGGAATCGGAGGTGCCGAAGCCGACCAGCCGTTGCAGGAAATGCCCGACCAGCAGCGTGCGCTCACCGGTGACCGGATGCACGGAGACCAGCGGATGCTCCGTCTCGTAGACGGTGGAGGTGAAGACCTCGTTGAAGCGCTTCAGCCCGTCCTCGCGGATGTTTCCGCGGTCGCCCACGTAATCGTACTGGTTGGTGTGGATCGCCCGCAGCTTGTCGGCCAGTTCGCGCAACGGCTCCGGCAGTTCGGCGTAGGCAGCCACCGTGTTGCCCCACAGTGTGTCGCCGCCGCGGTCCGGCAGTTCATGCGGGCGCAGGATGGTGATGCTGGGATAGTCGCCGAGGAAGGTGATGTCGGCGTGCCAGGAGCTGGCGCGCTCCCCGCGGGAGCCGTCCACGTCCAGGATGCCTTCGGTCCCACCGAGCGACGGGACAGTCGGATGGCCGACCAGGCTGCCCCACAGCCGACCAAACGCCTCCTGCTGGGCATCGTCAATGTGGTGCTGGTCGCGGACGAAGATCACCTTGTACTCGTGGACGGCGTCCTGGATCGCCTTCAGCACCGCCGGGTGCAGATCGCCGGACAGGGTGACGCCGCGCAGTTCGGCGCCGATGTTGCCGTTGATGGGCTTGATGTCGAACGCGTCGGGAAGGCTCATCGGAGTGTCTCCATTATCAAGTAAGGAATGACGGGAAAACGGTAAACGGGAAAACGGCGAGCGATCGGCAAGTAAAAGGCCGGCGTCAGGTCAGCTCCCTGCTTCGCCATGCAGGATCGGGAAGGTGTAGTCCTTCCATGAGTTCGGCTTGGTCTTGATCGAACCGACGCGGTGCATGAAATCGGCGATCACGCCGGTGTTGTGCGGAACCTGGGAATAGCTGATGTCCGGGTTGTCGAGCAGCGCCACCACCTCGTCCTGGGTCAGCTTGCTGCGCTCCTCCGCCAAATAGATGCGGGCAGCCTCGGCCTTGTCGTGCTTGATCAGGGCGAAGCCGTCATCCAGCGCCTTCACCACGGCGGCGGTGAGCTTCGGGTTCTCGTCGTAGAATTTCTGCGTGGCGTAAGACAGCACCAGCGTCGCTTCGCCGATCACGTCGCGCGAGTTCAGGATGCGGTGGACGTTCGGGTGGGCGAGCTGCTGCGACCCGTAGGTCGGGGTGGTGATGTGGCCGGTGATTTCCGTCTTGCCGGAAACCAGCGCCGCGGTGGCGTCCGGCGGGCTCAGCGTCGTGGTCAGCGGCTCGAAGTCATACTGGTGACCCGGCCCGAACTCCTTCTCCGCGGCGATCTGGAGAATGACCGAATTGATGGAGACCTTCACCGCCGGCACCGCGATGCGGTCCTTGTCGGTCAGGTCGCGGATGCTGCGGATGTTCGGGTTGTTGCTGTTGAGCCAGTAGGCCGAGGAGTCCAGCCCCGAGATGGCCTTCACGCCGATACCGCCGCGCGTCTTATCCCAGACGGTCAGCAGCGGCGCAATGCCGGCGGAGACGATATGGGCGTTGCCGCTCAGCAGCGCGTCGTTGGCGGCGACCCCGCCGTTCAACACCAGCCAGTTGACCTTGAGCGGCCCGATCCCCTGCTCCTCGGCGTGTTTTTCGATCAGCCCTTGGTTCTTGGCGATCATCAGCGGCAGGTAGCCCAGCCCGTACTGGATGGCGATGGTCAGGTCCATCGCCTCGGCCCGCGCGCCACCGGAGGAAAGGAGGGCCACGCCCGCCGCCAGAGTCATGCCGAGAAAAGCCCGTCTTGCGGTGGCCCCGACCCGCTTCACGCCCGCTGTCATCGAAGCCTCCCGAAATGGCGTCACCAAGGTTGATTTGCACCTCGATCACACCAATCCAGCGTCGTCCTGTCAAATAAAATCTACCTAATTAATAGATTTTTAAATCCAAAAATTACATGTTCACAATGTTGTTTAAGCCGCCAGAGTTTGTCACGGCCTCGCTCTCACAAGGTAATACCAAGTCCTGTGGAGTACGCCTCATGCGGTGATTCCCGGAGGAGCGTGCCGCGTGATTCACCGGAGAGACCATGGCGACGAGGTCCACGATGGCCGCTCCGGTTCCGCTACGCAGCGATTACGATGCCGCCGCTCTGCGTCGGCTTGCCCGTGCCTCTCACGATCCCGGCCGAGTCCGTCGGCTGCTCGCCCTGGCGACGATCTACGACGGAGAACCGCGCTTGGCCGCGGCGCAGATCGGCGGGGTCGGCTTGCAGACGGTGCGCGACTGGGTGCTGCGTTTCAATGACGCGGGACCGGCGGGCTTGCTGACCGGCAAGGCGCCGGGCCCGCAGCCGCGTTTGGCCGACCATCACCGGGCGGCCCTGTGCCAGGTCGTCGAGGATGGACCGATCCCGGCGGTGCATGGGGTCGTACGTCGGCGGATTGCCGACCTGCGGCACTGGCTCTGGAACGAGTTCCGTGTAACCGTCTCCAAGCAGACGCTGAGCCGGGAACTGCGCGCTCTGGGTTTGAGCAAGCTGTCGGCCCGCCCCCGCCACCACGCCGAGGATCCCGGCGCCGCCGAGGCGTTCAAAAAAACTTTCCCGCCCTGCTGGCGCAGATCGCCGCGCACGAGGCCGCCGGCAAGCCCATGGAGGTCTGGTGGCAGGACGAAGCCCGCATCGGCCAGAAGAACAAAATCACCCGCCGCTGGGCACGCCGGGGCACCCGACCGGCGGCCCAGCACGATCAGCGCACGCGCTCGGCCTATCTGTTCGGCGCGATCTGCCCGGCCCAGGGCAAAGGCGCGGCCCTGGTGCTGCCGCGCTGCACGAGCGAGGCGATGGCGCTGCACCTGGAGGAGATCGCCCGCGCCGTGGCGCCCGGGGCCCATGCCGTCGTCCTGCTCGATCAGGCCGGCTGGCACACCTCGGCCAAACTGCCGGTCCCCGGCAACTTCACCCTGCTGCCGGTGCCGCCGAAATCGCCCGAGCTGAACCCGGTGGAGAACATCTGGCAGTACATGCGCGACAGCTGGCTCTCCAACCGGATCTTCACCTCCTACCAGGACATCCTCGATCACTGCTGCTTCGCCTGGAACGCCCTCGTCGAGCAGCCCTGGACCATCATGTCCATCGGACTGCGCGACTGGGCTCATCGGTCATGATCCGTGAGTCGTGGTATTACTCGCAGAAAGTACATCATGTTTCACAAGGGAAACTGCGCATAGGATGCTGTTTTACAGCCGCCCAGCATCCTGGTCGGTGATCTTGGCGCGCGGTTGTGGCGGACCAATTTATGGTTCCGCGGAGTGCGGTTTATGGGTGCTCTCGTAACACTTTACGGTTCCATTCAGAAGACCTTTACCGCCCCGATCAGAAACTCCTTGTTTCCTTCGGGGCCGGTGATCGGGCTTTCGGTGATGTCCAGCACGCGCCAACCCGGCAGGGCATCGAGCCACCCGCGGATGCGGTCGCAGACCTCCTGGTGCAGTTCGGGTTCGCGCACCACCCCACCCTTGCCGACACGGCCCTTGCCGACCTCGAACTGCGGCTTGATGAGCGCGACGAGCCGCCCGCCCGGCACGACCAGAGCGAGGGCGGCGGGAAGCACCATCTCCAGTCCGATGAAGCTGGCGTCGCACACCACCATGTCCACCGGATCGGGAATCTCGGCACTGGTCAGGTGGCGGGCGTTGGTCTTCTCCAGAACCACGACGCGCGGGTCGTTGCGCAGCTTCCAGGCCAACTGCCCGTGCCCGACGTCCACCGCATAGACCTTGGCGGCGCCACGGGTCAGGAGCACGTCGGTGAAGCCGCCGGTCGAGGCGCCCACGTCCACGGCGGTCAGGCCGGCGGGGTCGAAACCGAAGACGTCCAGCCCCTTGACCAGTTTCAGCCCGCCGCGCGACACCCAGGGATGGTCCTGCCCCTTTACGGACAGCGGAGCGTCCTCGGCGATCGTGTCGCCCGCCTTGTCGATGCGCTTGGTGTCGGAGTAAACCAGCCCGGCCAGGATCAACGCCTGCGCCTTGGCGCGGCTTTCGGCCAGCCCACGCTCCACCAGCGCCACATCCGCACGCACCCGCGCCATCTCAGAACTCCCCCGTCGACGAGGCTGGATGCATGGCGCAGGATGCGGCGTTCGGCAAGGGGCGATGAGCCGTCACAGGTGACGGAGGATCAGAAAGGCAGATCCAGGACGAAGCGCGTGCCGGGAGCGTTCGGCTCCGCGCGCAGCTTGCCCTTCAACTGGCCGGCGAAGGCCCGCGCCACCTTCATGCCCAGCGAGTCGGCGCGCGCAACCTCGAAGCCCGGCGGCAGGCCGCGCCCATGGTCGGCGACGGTCAGGCGGCGACCACCCTCGTCACGCGGCACGAGGCTGACCTCAATGTCTCCCGGGCTGCCCGCCGCATAAGCGTATTTGGTGGCGTTGCCGACCAGTTCGTTGAGGATGAGGGCGAGCGGGATCACCGAATCCACGGGCAGCATCGCCTGTTCCACGGTCACGGCGATACGCCGTTCCGGCCCGCCCACCGCAAAGTGGCTCTCCATCTCCCGGCAGGCGTCTCTCAGATAGGCCCCGAAATCGACGAGGCTGCCGCGGGCGGCGGCATGGACACGCTGGTGCGCCTGGGTCACCGTGCCGATGCGGCTGCACGCCTCCTGGAAGGCGCGGCGCATGTCCGGATCCTTGGCCGACAGGGTCTGGAGCGTCAACAGGCTGGACACCAGCTGGAGCGTGTTTTTGACCCGGTGGCTGACCTCCCGCGCATGGTGATGGGCGGTCTCGGTCGATTCGGACTCGGCGGGACGCAGGGTGACCAGAAGCGACGGGCCGCCATCAAGCGCGGCCACCGTCAGGTCCCAGGACACCTCCTCCGGCCCGGTGATCCGCAGGCGGGCGCTCTCGCCATTGCGCAGCGCCTCGGCCAAGCGCTCG